>NZ_BMFT01000001.1:1232814-1541018 GCF_014639155.1 Paenibacillus segetis | reverse complement strand
GCAACTAATGCAGAGAGACATACTACCGCACCTGCAGCCAGAAAAGATTCGCGGTATCCTATATATTTACTTAAAAAACCGCCGATCATCGGGCCAATAATACCACCCGCTGCGCTTGCCGTTGACATAATACCGAGCGAATAACCAACATTCTTCTCTGGCGTATTCGTTGCCACCAAAGCAATCGCTGAAGGCACATAACCTGCCAGTAATCCGGACAAGATCCGAACCGCCACGAGCTGATAAGGATTCTGAACAAATGAGGTTAAAATATAAACACCACAAAGAGCAAACCCCGAGCGTAACAGCATCGGTTTACGTCCATATTTGTCCGAGAGCGAACCCCAAAATGGTGAGATCAGTGCACCAGCAAGAAATGTGATCCCAAATGCAAATCCTGACCATAGCGTTAAATGATCTGTGACACCAAGATCGTGTGCTATAAACAAAGATAGAAATGGAATAACCATAGAGTACGCCATACTACAGAAAAAAACACCGATCCAGAGCACGTATAGATTCCTTTTCCAGGGGAAATTCATCATTCCACCCCCATTGTTGTCTATTATTATTCCCTGGAATAAAATCTCATTTGTATATTGTATCACCTGAGGCTTCAATTTGAAAAAAATATGAATCATATCGGAACTATTAATTTCACGATATAATAGAAATGATAGCTAAAGCTTTCATAACTTATCTTAAGGAGCAAGTACATATGGCTTACATTCAATGTCGCTTTTTCTCTGAAGTACTTGGGCTTAGTACATCGATGTCGGTTATTCTGCCAGAGCCCGCAGCATCGCAGATTGGAATGGCCGGAAGCAACGTCGCCGGACCTTACCCGACCTTATATCTGCTACATGGAATGTCTGACGATGACAGTATCTGGATGCGACGTACATCCATCGAACGTTATGTATCTAATCTAGGGATTGCAGTTGTCATGCCACAAGCTGATTTAAGCTTTTATACTGACATGGCTGAAGGCAATCGATATTGGACATTTATCAGTGAAGAACTTCCAAGGGTCTGCCGTTCATTCTTTCCTCTCTCGAACCGACGCGAAGATAATTTTGTTGCTGGACTGTCGATGGGTGGTTACGGAGCCTTCAAACTAGCATTACGCAAACCAGATCAATTCTGCGCAGCTGCTAGTCTCTCAGGCGCACTTAATATATCCCATAATCTCGTCGATGAGGTAAGAGGTGACAAGGAGATTACTTCTCTATTCAAGCGGATCTTTGGAGCAGATGGTCCCCAAGGCACGAATAACGACTTACTAACTCTCGTAGAAGAAGTTGCCAAACAGGAAGGTCCGAAACCTTTACTCTATCAATGCTGTGGAACCGAAGATTTCCTCTATCAGGACAACCTCACGTTCCGCGATGCCTGTCATGCTTCAGGACTTCCGCTAACTTATAACGAAAGCCCTGGATCACATGATTGGGCATACTGGGACGCTAAAATTCAGGATGTATTG
Source organism: Paenibacillus segetis (assembly GCF_014639155.1). Lineage (NCBI taxonomy): Bacteria > Bacillati > Bacillota > Bacilli > Caryophanales > Paenibacillaceae > Paenibacillus > Paenibacillus segetis. Next base: position 1,539,535 of record NZ_BMFT01000001.1, on the reverse strand, counting down.
TCTTGGCTTCCGCTAAACAAAACATCGAACTAAAACGTGTGATGGGAGTGCCTATCACTCCCATTCCACCACTTCGAACAGTCTTCGTTGCTCCCCTTTCCCCCGCGGAGCTTTTCTTTTGTCCGCTGTCGACTTACTAGCCCTCACACTTTTTCTCTCCTTCGCACTCTGAAATTTCAGTTCACGTTGTGTCCTCCGATAATTATCCATCCGTTTGGGGTCAAGCTGTCCATTATCCAAAGCTGCTCTAACAGCACAGCCAGCTTCACGTTCATGACGGCAATCTCCGAATCGACATTCCTTCGCAAGCTCGGTTATATCACCAAACGCTTCCGACCAACCGCCCTCATCGTCCCATAATTGAAGTTCACGCATACCTGGTGTATCAATCATGACAGCACCTTGTGGCAGAATAAACATCTCGCGATGTGTCGTTGTGTGGCGACCTCGGCTATCGTTCTCTCGAATATCTTGGGTACGCTGCATTTCTTGACCTGACATCCAGTTCACGATCGTTGATTTCCCTGAACCAGACGATCCTGTTAACGCCACTGTTACTCCAGGTTTTAATAATTTATGAAGCTCCTCAGCACCTCGGTTCTCTAGCGCACTAACAGCTAACACCTGAACACCTGGGGATACTTCTTCCACTTCTGAGATGTATCGCTCTGGATCATCGCACAGATCAGCTTTGCTAAGTAAAATGATGGGTAAGGCCCCACTATTCCAGGCCATAATCAAATATCTCTCCAAACGGCGAAGATTGAAATCCAGATTGAGCGCCACGACAAGGAACAAGATATCTACATTCGCAGCAACAATTTGCTCTACTGGAACACTCCCTGCCGCCCTTCTAGATATTTGGCTACTTCTCGGCAATACTCCATGAATGACCCCATTAGCTTCTTCGTTTGCTAAGAACCTTACAGCTACCCAATCCCCTACAGCTGGATAAGCACTGCGTTCACCAAGATCATGGATCAGCCGGCCGGACATCTCCGCCCATCCTTCCCCACGCTCCGTCATTACCCGATATTTTTGCCCGTGATCCGCGACAATTCTGCCCGGACTTACGTCTTCAAGTCCTAATTGCTTATATGCGGTCTCCCGCTTACTGTTCCAACCTATAGTTTCTAAAATTTCTAAATTCAATTCGTATTCCTCCCTGAAATAAGTAAGTACTCAAACTACTTGTGGCATCAATTCCCTATACGTTAGCGGGAATACCTCCCTTTATTTAGTTGAAAAATTCAAGATTCATTTGATTAACTGGAAATTCTCCAGTTATCCCAACCGATTCAACCTCATTTGGGTTCGAAACATCCAAATTGATGGAGAATTTCCTTGTATTTCTGTCACCTCTCATTGAGCTAAAAATTTAAACAAATAAAAACAAAAAATACGTAGAGCATCTGCCCTACGCATTCTCATAATCGAGCCAACAAAAACGACCCCATTCCTCTTAAGGAAATGGTAATGCAAATCTTTGTGGGTTTGCCGATTCTCCGTCAACGCGCAACAACGCTGACGGCATGAAAAAGCCGCAGGGCAATCATGGCCCCTGCGGCATCATCTAATATGATAGATTCATACGTTCGTTCTTGCATGTGCAAGAACTTACGACAATCTTACGCCGATAAAGAGACCGTATTTACGAAATGGATAGGGTTAAATTTCAAATTCATGTTTATTCCACTCATTAAATCCAGCCTCCTTCAAATATTTGTATACATCATAGTTGACAGCAATAAGATTTGTCAATGTTTAACTTAAATGATCATTTTGGGTCGATGCGATAGCATCAGCTCCTGTTCCGTAACATAAAGCGGGAATGGGGGCATTTCTTTTAGATAATGCTCACGCAGAAGTAACGAAAAGTCGACCTGAAAATCGGGTGATTCAAGAAGAACAGGTAGTTTACCTTTCTCATCTAGATAATCATCTACAGCAGCCTGCACGAGATCTAGATAGTATGGAATCTGTCTGTCTTCTTCTTCAAAGATCTCATAGGTTTCACGAGACAAATAAAACTTCCTAGCACTTAATCCACCCAAATATCTTGTCAAACGAGACGTATCCAAACTTCCATCTGATAACATGAGCGATATCCGATTGATGCCTTCTGGCATCTCTGCTTCATAACGCAATACGGCTTGTTTCATATCTTCCAAAGTGACCTGAACGACGGACGGGGAAAGCACGTGACTACGCTTGTTGTTTTTTCTCAACCAAGACAACATGATAGTACCTCCTTACTTAAGTTTAGACTTGGAAGGTAGGAAGCGCTTACAATTATATTATATCCACTTCTTCTTGGTTTGAGAGCTGTATTCACTATCTGTCACAGGATTGCCTTATCTTCTCTTCAGTAATTTCCGCTAACTCGAACGTCTGGATATTCCGGGGCATTTGCTGTAGGATGAATATGTTTGAGTTAATCAGTGATTCTCACTAAAAAAGTAGGTATAGGAGGACTCTCATGCAAGACGTTATTATCATCGGAGCGGGTCCATGCGGACTTTCTGCAGCTATTGAATGCCAGCGCCGTGGACTACATGTACTCGTACTAGAGAAACATTGTTTGGTCCATTCCATTTATTCATATCCGACCCATATGCAGTTCTTCAGCACAGCGGAAATGCTCTCCATTGGGGATATTCCCTTCACATCGTCGAACGATAAACCCTTTCGTCATGAAGCATTAGCTTATTATCGCGGTGTCAGTGATTTCTATTCCGTTGGGGTTGCGTCTTATGAAGAAGCTACTAACATTGAACGCCAAGCAGATGGGACATTTATCGTATCTTCTATCACAAGGGATGGGCAAACTTGGGAGTATAAGACCCGCTACGTAGTTATTTCTACGGGGTACTTTGATCATCCTAATCTTCTTGGCATTCCAGGGGAAGATATGAGTAAGGTGTCTCATTATTTCCGGGAAGCGCATCCTTATACCGGGATGAAGGTAGCGATCATTGGCGGTAGTAACTCCGCCGTAGATGCAGCACTAGAATTGATGCGTGTTGGTGCTGAAGTAACCGTAGTTTACCGCGGTGAGCAACTATCCGATTCCATTAAGCCATGGGTCAAACCCATTTTTGAAAGTATGGTTAACAAGGGTAAGATTCAACTAAAACTATCTTCTAGGGTCATCGAAATCGAACCTGCCCATGTTGTTGTTGAATCTCTAGAGTATCGGAGTACGGAGCGTATTCCTAACGATTTCGTACTCGCACTTACCGGGTTCCGTCCCGATCGCAAACTACTTATGCAAGCTGGCGTCGAAATGTCTGGGGATATGGAGAAGCCTGTTTTTAATCCAGAGACGATGGAGAGCAACGTGCCTGGTCTATATGTTGCTGGTGTCATCGCTTCAGGACGTAATGCCAATGAGGTATTCATTGAATCTGGCCGTGAACACGGAAAATTTATCGCAGAGCATATCATTACTTCCCTTAAGGACAACTAATTACGTTCAATCGATGTCTTTAAAAAGGAGAGTCTCACGAAATGAATCAAGTCGACATTACTTCCCTCTTACTACTGCTCATGGTTGCACTGGGGATCTTCAGTAGCAACATGCCGATTACGGTAGCCATGATCGTATTGCTGCTCCTCAGAGTCTTTAATCTGCAGCGCACGTTTCCATGGCTTGAGAAATATGGTCTTACCATCGGGATCATTATCCTCACAATCGGTGTGATGACCCCTGTCGCCAGTGGTAAGATTTCTCCGCAAACTCTACTAAGCTCTTTCTTTCACTGGAAGTCCCTACTGGCCATAGGGATTGGCATACTTGTCGCCTGGCTCGGAGGTCGCGGAGCGACGCTAATGGGTAACCAACCAACTGTCGTTGCTGGCCTGCTCATCGGAACCGTTCTTGGCGTCGCATTTTTCAAGGGAGTCCCCGTAGGGCCACTCATTGCGGCTGGGATCCTCTCTCTGCTTATCGGCAAACTATAGAATGGGTTAATAAAGGAGGGGTTACTCTCAAAGGTCTTGATCGACCTTTGAGAGTAACCCCTCCTTTTGTTTATAGTCTGGCTATGAATTTAAGTTTTGAATATTATACAACTGTGCGTACACTCCCTGCTTCTCCATCAATTCCTCATGCGTACCACGCTCTGCAATGGAGCCGCTCTTCATAACAATGATGAGATCTGCATGTGTAATCGTCGATAGACGATGCGCAACGATCAACGTTGTGCGACTCTGCGATAGCTGACGAAGGGATTGTTGAATCAAACTCTCCGATTCCAGATCGAGCGCGGAGGTTGCTTCGTCCAAAATGAGGATCGGTGGATCCTTTAAGAAGACCCGTGCGATTGCTACCCGTTGTTTCTGCCCACCGGATAACTTCACCCCTCGTTCTCCCACCTCAGTATCGTATCCTTGAGGCAGCTCCATGATAAAATCATGGGCATTGGCCGCCCTCGCTGCAGCGAATACGGCCTCGTCATCGCAATCTGGATTACCTAGCATAATATTCTCACGGACACTGCCGCTAAACAAGAAGTTATCTTGCAGTACCATCCCAATCTGATTGCGTAGACTCTCCATCGTCCAATGTTTAATATCCTTCCCTCCGACGATTAAAGAGCCTTTCTGAACATCATAGAACCGAGGAATCAAGCCGACGAGAGACGACTTACCTCCACCACTCATTCCTACAAAGGCTACCGTTTGCCCAGGGCTTGCCTGAAACGTAATATTCTTGAGCACCCAGTTATCGTGTTCTTGATATTTAAACCATACATTTCGAAATGCTACACCATAGCTTCCAGGCTTTAATATAGCGGCATCATTAGCATCTGTCATATCATAAGGTTCTTCCAATAGCTCTTGTACACGCTCCCACGATGCGGAAGCTTGCGTTAGAATCGTAGATGAGTTAATCAATCTTTTTAACGGTGCGTAAAGACGATCAAGATATCCAAAGAAAGCAATAAATGTCCCCAACGTCAGATTGCCCTGAATGACCTGATATCCCCCATAACCAATGACCAACAGAGGAGCAATATCAGTTAGAGTGTTAATAATCGCAAATGTCCATGCATTCCAGCGGCTATGAGCCAATGCTTTGTTTAAATATTTTCCGTTGATCCCTTCGAATTTTCGATGATCATGTCTTTCCAAAGCAAAGCTACGAATAACGGAGATCCCTTGAATTCGTTCATGTAAATAAGCCTGGATACCTGCTAAAGCTGCTGATCGATCCTTCGTCAACTTTTTTAACCGCTTGTACAATATTTTGACGGCCAAAGCATACAATGGAAAAATAGCTATCGCTACAAGTGTCAGCGTTGGATTCAAATAAAACATAAATCCTAGGACGAATATCAAAGTAAACATATCCAGCCAAATATTCATCATACCAACTTCAACGATATTCTTCGTTTGTTCCGCGTCATTTATAAAACGGGAAATGATCTCTCCCACTTTTGTATTCTGATAATAACGTAGCGACAATCGCTGAAGGTGACTGTAAAGTTTACTTCGTAAGTCAGACAAAATCTTAGCTGTGATGAGTTGGGCGAAATATTGTCTGGCATACTCCACCGGCCCCCGTACAATAACAAAAAGAAAGAATGTTATGCCTAGAACCATCATCAAATTACTTACTTTTTGATTCAAATCTAGCGTAGTATTCAGCAAGATGTCATCAATTACATACTTCTGTACGAGAGGTAGCAAAGATGGAATACCAAACTTCAAAATACCAATGAATAAAGTGAGAATAATCCATTTCGTATAAGGCTTAACAAAAGTAAAATAGGACTTCCAGTGTTTCAAAAGATGCGCACTTCCCTTATGTTTATTTAGCGAACTAGACTGTTCAAAGCTGTATTTGTCACTTTGATATGATATACTCCTTATTAATTAATGAGTAATCAACGCTTTAGGAGGATAACCATGTCACGTCGATTTGTTATTGAAGCCGTGATGGTGGCGATTTACGGTGAATTGATGGTGCCATCTGCACCTGTAGAATATATTGTGCCTTATACCACCGTCATGGAACTATACGAATTTCATCACAGCCCCGAGACCCTCATGATTAATTCTGAGGATGATCTACATGTAAAAAATAAAATAAGCGAATTAATCGCTTATTTAGAGGAACCGCTCAACCGTAAAAAGCTTGAGCGAGCTTTAAATGTTCCTTGGTCCAAAAGTCCGTCGATACTCTTCGGTGACAATATTTCATGGACTGTCGTGAATGCGGTTGATACCGAGCAGTACGGGGAATTTCTCGATCCTATTGAGACCGAAATCGTACTGACAGCTCAACGGGAAAATGCACCCGTTCTCACGGACCAATTAGAGCTAATCCGCCGTATAATCGAATGCGAGGTCCCTGTACAGGTATTTGATATTGGTGACTTTGAGTTCGCTATGGATGATAGTGTTATTTTATAATACGAAGCGTGAATTTATGTAAGAGAAGGCCCGGTAACGGGCCTTTTCTCATATTCATCCAAATTGTATATCAGTCACTGGGCTATTTCGTACTTATATTCAATGTCACCTTCTGAAGGTACATAAGTAACATTCAATCGATAGCCATCCAAATACCATAGATCCTTGTTTTCCATGTAGAACGTAATACCGTCAACTACAGAGGAAACACCCAATGATACGGGCTCATCGACTTCGATACCGAGAGAAAACCCTGGATGAATTATCCCTCCTGCACTATAGCGAGCGAAGAAGCGTACCGATTGCCCTTCCTGTAAACCAAGCTCGTGTTTGAACCATTCTGCTGCCTCATGGGTAACATTTATCATTCTCTTTCCCTCCTGTCTGCCTTTATTTTAGACCAATCTCTGAGGAAAGCCAATCAATTGACACTTCTTCTGTGCAAAAAAATGAATTGACACATCTATAAAACTGGTGATAAGATCGACAACGTACCAGATAAATTGAATGTTTTACCAAATTACTTAAGAAAGGGTGAGCAAGGTGTTAACTATTTATTTTACTTCCGCATTTCATCATGCGGCACAAGATCAATTGAATACCGAAGCAACCCCTACAGGCTTGAATGAATTTGTACGCTGACGCGTCCCGTCATTTATTTGCGGGAATCGGCGATATCATTCGCGGTGGTTGCTTGATTATCAAGTAACGTGCGCGATATATGTTATGGTCTTTAAGGCATATCGTTTACGGACGATATGTCTTTTTTGTGATTTCCGGTACCTGTAGAGGTCTTTACAAACACACAATTTGAGCAATTTAGAGAAGGAGGAAACCCCTCAATGTTTTCAGTTCTAAAAAATTTAGGATGGTTTTTTAAGAGAGAGAAAAAACGTTATATCATCGGACTAATTCTACTTATCTTAGCTGGAGTATTCGAACTAGCTCCACCATGGTTACTCGGTAGCGCGATTGACGAAATCGCTACAGGCTCTGTAACCCGAGCTTCACTAACGAAATATGTACTATTAATCATTGGAGTACTCGCTTTCATCTACATGATTACCTACGTCTGGATGCGCGAAATATTTGGCGGCTCTAACCTAGTAGAACGTCTACTACGTACTCGATTCATGAATCACTTGCTGGGCATGATGCCACCGTTCTTCGAGCGCAGCCGTACCGGTGACCTGATGGCGCGGGCAACAAACGACTTACGTTCTGTATCTGTGACTGTTGGATTCGGTATGCTGACATTAACCGATTCCACCTCGTATTTATCAGTAATCCTGATCGCCATGGGTACGACGATAAGTTGGAAGCTTACACTGGCTGCAATCATCCCACTCCCCTTTATCGCCCTTGCAATGAAGATTTATGGGAAGATCATTCACGAGCGTTACACGCTTGCCCAAGATGCCTTTGGAGATATGAATGACCAAGTGCTTGAATCTGTAGCAGGTATTCGCGTCATTCGTGCCTATGTTCAAGAACGTCATGACGAGCAAAGATTTGCCGACATCACCAATGATGTGTATAAGAAGAATCTTGCGGTTGCTAAAGTCGATGCTTACTTTGAACCTACGATTCGCCTGTTTGTAGGACTTAGTTATGCAATCAGTCTTACATACGGTATATATCTTGTATTCCATAATGAGCTTACATTAGGTAATCTGGTAACCTTCAATATGTTTCTTGGTATGATGATCTGGCCGATGTTCGCGATTGGAGAGTTAATCAACATCATGCAAAGGGGCGGCGCATCACTTGATCGGGTTAATGAAACGCTCCGTGTCCCACCAGATGTGGTAGATCCAAAGGACCCTATCGATGTTCCAAGTTTAGGTACCATTCAATTTAAAGATGTTACCTTCCGGTATCCAACATCAACAATCAACAACTTAGAGCAAATTAGCCTCACCATTAAACGAGGCCAAACACTCGGCATTGTTGGTAGAACGGGTAGCGGTAAGTCAACCTTACTAAAACAACTGTTAAACGAGTATCCTTCAGGCAGTGGAGAGTTGTTGATCTCTAACGTTCCCATCGGCAGGATTGCCTTGAATCAGCTATATAGCTGGATTGGATACGTGCCGCAGGAGCAAATTCTATTCTCCAAGTCGGTCCGTGAGAACATCCAGTTCGGTTTGAAAGACGCTCCAGATGACATCATTATGGAAGCGATCAAAACCGCCGCTTTCGATCAAGATTTAAACACATTGTCTGATGGTTTAGATACACTGGTTGGTGAGAAAGGCGTGGCCCTCTCCGGTGGCCAGAAACAACGTGTTGCACTAGCCAGAGCATTCATTTCCGATCCGGATATGTTGATCTTGGATGATGCCTTATCGGCAGTAGATGCACGGACTGAAGCAAGAATAATTGATAACATTCGTAATAAACGTGCAGGTAAAACTACGCTAATCTCAACGCACAGATTGTCAGCTGTCGAGCATGCCGACTGGATTATCGTGCTAGAGAAAGGCCATATGATCGAACAAGGTACCCATGAAATGCTGCTCGAGGCAGGTGGATGGTATCGAGAACAATACGAACGTCAGCAGGTAGAATCAGACCTCAGCGACGGGGAGGTATCCTAAGATGCATAATAAAACAGGTAGGTCACTTTTTAAATACGCCTTAACGGCAAAGAATACATTTATCCTTGCGCTTGTGATGCTAGCCATTGGAGTTGCAGCCGAGCTAGCTGGACCCTTCATCGCTAGGACCATGATCGATGACCACATGCTAGCTATTGAGCGACCATACTTCGAGACTACAATCGAAGGAGAGCAAACCGTCTCCTTCGATAACAGGTTCTTTAAACGAGGTGATCGTTTTACAGTCGATGAAGCTAAGGGTAACGAGGTGCGAATACTTCAGGTTGGAGCATCCTTTATTTTCATCGACGCTCCGGTACTAGATGTCTCTGGTGACCGTAGCTACAAAGACGGTGTGCTAACTTTAACTAATAAGGGTGTGTCAACTGAATATCCCGCACAGAAGCTAAGTGCTAGCGAGTTATTCTCTTTTTATAAACCCGAAGTTCCAGGTATTTTTACTCTCATCAGCTGGTATCTTGGATTCCTAGCGATTTCAATACTTATGGAGTTTGGTAAAACATATTCGTTGCAATCTTCTGCCAATAAAGTTATTCAGAAGCTACGAATGGACGTATACGCACATATTCAGCGGCTTCCCGTGAATTTCTTTGATAATTTGCCTGCTGGTAAAGTAGTATCTCGTGTAACGAATGACACAGAGGCTGTCAAAGACTTGTTCATTGCCGTGCTGTCCAACTTCTTCTCTGGCATCATAAATATGATAGGTGTATATGTAGCCCTCTTCTTACTCGATGTTCGATTAGGACTCATCTGTCTCTTCATCGTTCCGATCATATGGGCATGGGTAGTTCTCTATCGGAAGTTCGCGACAAAGTACAATACGATCATTCGCTCACGATTAAGTGAAATTAATGCGATTATTAACGAATCGATCCAAGGGATGTCCATCATCCGAATTTTCCGCCGTGAAGCGAAGACTAGGGAAGAATTTGAGAATTTGAACAACGACTACATGAAACATCAGAACAAAATGCTCAATCTGAACTCATTCACATCACATAACCTTGTCAACGTAATTCGCAACCTTTCATTCGCAGTAGTGTTATGGTACTTCGGTTCAGCTCAATTGAATGGTGCAGGAATCATTTCACTTGGGGTGCTCTATGCTTTCGTAGACGTCCTGGGACGGCTGTTCCAACCGATTACAGGTATGGTGAACCAACTTGCCGCACTTGACTCTTCCATGGTATCTGCAGGCCGGGTATTCGCTTTAATGGATGAACCAGGCGAGAACGTTACCGATGGTTCCATGCCACGTTACAAAGGAAATGTAGAATTTAAAGACGTATCATTTGCTTATAAAAAAGATTACGTATTAAAAAATATTAATTTTGAAGCTAAGCAAGGCCAGACGGTAGCCCTCGTTGGTCATACAGGCTCAGGTAAAAGTTCGATTATCAACCTGTTGTTCCGTTTCTATGATCCGCAGAAAGGGACAATTACGATTGATGGTCAAAATGTTAGGGATTTACCTAAACAGTGGATTCGCGAACACATGGGAATTGTGTTACAAGATCCTTACTTGTTCACCGGGACCATCGCTTCCAATGTGAGTCTCGGGGATGAAAGAATCTCGAGAGCAACCGTTGAGAAAGCGCTGGAAGATGTCGGAGCGAGCCGAATCCTCTCCCACCTACCTAAAGGACTAGATGAGCCCGTAGTTGAGAAAGGAAGTACACTCTCCGCTGGAGAACGACAACTGATCTCATTTGCGCGGGCACTCGCTTTTGACCCCGCCATTCTGATCCTAGATGAGGCTACTGCCAATATCGATACAGAGACTGAAGCGCTGATCCAATCGGCTCTAGAAGTGCTAAAGCGTGGACGTACAACATTTATCATCGCTCACCGTTTATCTACCATCCGTAGTGCCGATCAGATTCTTGTGCTGCATCGTGGTGAAATCGTAGAGCAAGGTACTCATGATGAACTCTTGGCCAAAGGTGGGCGGTATTATCAAATGTACCGTCTCCAACTCGGTTCCTCCGAAGTATTAGTATCCAATGACCCTATAACTACCGTACAACCTGCTATGAACCCAAGCTAATGGGTTCATAGCAAAAAGGCGATCTTAAGTGAAGAAACTTCACCTAGGATCGCCTTTTTTACTTGCTGGAACTTATTTTTGGAGCGCTATTTCTACCTGATAACCACTCGATATATAGGTCTCTGTCTTCGTATCACTAATCACCTGAATATAAGATTGATTTGGTTTAGGTGATAACAACTTATAATATATAATCGCTTTACCTTGATCCGTAAATTCAATCTTAGCTACAGAAATACCATAACCAGGATTCGGTTGATTATACCGTGTCAGAACGACTTTATTAATCCGATCATTTACTCTCTCCACACTAAAGGAAACTTCCTCTTGGTTACCGTGTTCCGACTTCTTATGTTCCTTCGCAAATTCCGCTGCATTATAGACTAGTCTTGCTGCATCGATTCGCGTGATGGACTGCTTAGGATAAAATTTATCTTTATTATCTAAGGCACCAATTTGCGTCAGCAACAACATCTGAATGCTGTTAGCGTACTCCGAGCTAACCTGGTCCGCATCGGCAAGCACGACAATCATTCTAACTGTAGCATACTCTGAAATGGAATCCACACCTTGCATTAAAAGGTAAACAAATGCCTCCCTAGATAGCTCTGCATTAGGATCAAAGTTCTTCGGTAGCTTAATTCCATTGTCCTCAGCTATTTGTAGCGCATCTTTATACCCTAGATGTGATCCAAAGTGCTTGGTCTTCGATTTTTCATTTTCCTTTAGTCCTAGTGCCTGAACAATCATATTTATGCCCTGTGCACCAGTAATCTTGCCTTGAGGAACGAATTTGTCTTTCGTCATCCCCTGTATAACGCCCCGCTTCTGCAATGATTCAGTAATCTTGGCATCTTGACCTTTTACATCCTTAAAAGCCAAAGCTGAAGCCGAAGTGCCCATCAATAGAGAACCAGATAGGATTATGGCGGCTACCAATTTCATTTTATTATTTGTCATTGATATTTCACCTCCGCCTAATTTAACGCGAAAGAGAACAAAAAGGTTGCAAATTATTCCCATTAAATATTGTCGTACAATTCCACATTATAGCCCTGTAGCTTTTTCTCAAGCTCCCTGGCCTGAGCGCTGAATTCCTGTAATTCCGTGATCATAAGCGCCCTACCAGCCTCAGTAAACGTATCGTGAATTCTTTGCTTGAAATAATCATGTACAATATAATTTCTTTGCTTCCACAGAGTTTTTAGCTGCGCCGTCTCTTCGTCAGTGAATGAGAAATGATGTCCTATTTCATTTACAAGCTGTCCAAGTGAACTGCTTAATTTTCGCTGAAAATTTTCTGTAAACTGCTCCTCTGAGACCATCCTCCCTTGAGAGATCTTCATCAGCATGATCAGATTGGCGAGTTGTTGTTCCAGAGCCTGTGAATAATAAACTGCTAGACCAAAATACGTGAACAATTCTCTGGACTGATGATTGTCCTTCAGATCTTTTATTCCTTCATCCACCATAAACCTCGCCATCCTCCAATCATACCTTTGAGCTTAACCTCTTATTCTTTGCTATTTAAGCAGCCTTACTCATTTCACGACAAATCTTAGCACAACGACGACATGCCTCTGCACACTGTTTACAATGCTCGTGCTTATGCTTGTCACATTCTTCAGCACATGCATCACACACTTTAGCGCACAATTCACAAATTTCTGACGCAAACGCCGTGTCCCTTGACAATGCTTCAGCAGCAAATGCGCAAACATCAGCACATTCCCGGTCAATTCGGATACATTCTTTTAGCATAGCAAGATCATATTCTTTCAAACTGGATACATAACAATAATTACATGCATTCATACACTGGAGACAAGCTTCAATACATTCGCGATTTTTTTCTTCGATGATCATATTATTGTATACCTCCCGAATAATGAATTGCTGTATAAATACTCTTATGTATTTACCATGTTATATCCCTTCTGAAACGCCTGTTGGAGAGTAATCGGTACTCTTAAGATTTGGATTGACTATGCTCAAGTGCCTTTAATTGCTGAGACAACAAGGATTTATCAAAATGCTCCCCTATGAATACAGCAACATCCGGTACATCCCCTTGTGGGTTAATTTTGAGATAATCAGCTTCACGATAAGCATATTGAAACAGGAACCTACTGGATGTATCTGAGAAACTTAACACGCCTTTCCCTCTATAGACCTCCCGAGGTAACTCCGAAATAAACCGCTCAAACTCAACACTGTCTACAGGTCCTGTAAAATAATGACTATACACGGTAACATGCTCATGAGAAGCATGAGTATGTTTATGATCATCATGGCCGTGAGTGTGATCCTCATGTTGACAATGTCCATCACAGTGATCGTGATCGTGACCGTGATCATGGTCTTGTTCTTTCGTCGTTGGATTTACATTAGCATATTGTTGATCTCTCTCCTGATTTAAAAGCACTTCAAGCTCCACATCACATTTCACCGCATCAATAATTTGTGCGTAAGGGTTTAATCGTCTCACTAACGCCCTTACTTCTTCACGCTTCTCTTCACTAATGCGATCCACTTTATTTAAGATTAGCACAGATCCGCAGCGGATCTGATCTAACATCAGTCGATAAGTTTTTCCCTTCTGTGCTTCGTATAACTCCGATAAATAAGCAGAATCAACTACCGTTATCATCGGTTTGATGTCCAGTTTCAAATACAAGGATACCTCTGTCACCGCATCGAATATTTCCATGGGATTCGCCGCACCCGTAGCTTCAATCACGACCAAATCGGGTCGTTCATTTGTGATCAACTCCGACATCTGCAGGCCTAGATCACCACGAACGGTACAGCAGATACATCCATCCAGAATTTCTGCCATCGGGACTTCCGAAGACACCAGTAACCCGTCCAAATTGACGTCACCAATCTCATTCATTATGACTGCCGGACGAAGTCCTTGTCCCTTCCAATGCGATAGTAAACGCTGCAACAGGGTTGTCTTGCCACTCCCCAAAAAACCAGACAAAAGATATATTGGTGTAACTCTTTCCATAATCAATCCCCTACTTTCAATACACATTCCATGAAAGCGAGTTTACACCAAGCCGCAGGTAGATGCAACCTCATATAATAATCGAATGTCGGTTTTCTGTGGAAAAATATTATACGGACGTGTCCTGTATGAATGTTACCTCTGTTACCGTGTCTTATACCGGAAAAATACATGAGAAATCACCCTCTATCATCAAGTTATCGAATCCATTTCGAGATCCACTTCGAGAAATAGAAGGTGCTTTTTTTATTATATAAGACTAAGTCAATTCTCCTTAATCTTTCAAACGGTCTAGCAAATTCTCAAATATGATCTTCATATCATCTCGGTACTGATTCTTGGTCTGACCGCTGGAAGCATAGACAAGGGCGGTGTTACCTCGAGCTGAGATCACAGAAGCATCAGAACTCAACGCGCTAACCTCCCCTTTCCCATCCCCAGAATCATAGATTTCCGCAATCTCACGAATCCGATCACTTTCACTTGGGTACACATGCACCATGATGAAATCACGTGCGTCTCCATTGATGAAATAACTATAGCTGATATTACCATCCAGTCCTTCGGAATAAGTCTCATGAGTTAAACGAATTCCACGCTTTTCACAATCATTTTTCAGGGATTGAAGAAATGTTGTGTTTAGCGTTGTACCATGAATCCGTTGATTTTCGTTTCCGCTCTGGTAGCTTTTCATATTATACTTATCAACTTCTTGTTTAACCGTTCTTTGCATTCCACTACTGCATGCCACTGTCATGGATAAGGCAATCGTAGTGTACAAGCTGAGCACCAACCACTTCATAGTCAAAATCCTTCCTTTTCGCTAAGGTTGAATTTCTTACTCCCTGTGGTTAGGTTACCTAGTAGCTCCCCATTTTATACCAATATCATTATCCAAATCTCTGTAAGCACCAAAAAAAGACATCCCCCACATAAATCATGTAGGAGATGCCTAAATCTAATTTCACTATTTTAGAGAGATAACTTGGCGTCCAACGGCTTTCCCTTCCAGAATTGTAGATAGAGCAGTTGGAAGTTCTTCTAATGGATACACGTTCACTGCCTCTTCTAGAACTTGATCTGGCTTCCATTCATGAGCGAGCTGTTGCCAGAGTTTCAAGCGAAGTGGTGCCGGATAGGACACAGAATCAATGCCAAGTAAATTCACACCACGCAAAATAAATGGATACACCGAAGTGTCAAACTTCCCACCACCCGTGAGCCCGGATAAGGCGATAGAGCCTCCATACTTCACAGATTTCAGTAGTTCTCCCGTAGTTGCGCCGCCAACCGGATCAACAACAGCTGCCCACTGCTCCTTACCCAGTATTCCTCTACTTCCTTGAGCAACCTCTTCCCTGGAGATAACATGGGTCGCACCAAGACGTTTCAGTTTGTCCGTCTCATCAGCTTTACCCGTGGCTGCGGTCACCTTGTATCCCAATTTGCTCAATATTGCAACAGCCATACTTCCCACACCACCCGTCGCCCCAGTGACAATCACAGGACCGTGATCAGGTGTAAGACCATTCATCTGTAGACGTTCCACTGATAAAGCCGCGGTAAATCCAGCAGTACCAATCGCCATCGCTTCAAACGGTGTTAGCCCTTTAGGCAAAGAGACCAACCACTCGGCAGGGACCCGGGCAATTTCAGCATAGCCGCCTTCATGTGTAACACCAAGTCCATAGCCGGTGCAAAGAACGAAATCTCCTGGTTGAAACCGATCATCGCGAGATTCAATCACTTCACCGGAGAGGTCGATACCTGGAATGAATGGGTACGAATTCACGATCTTTCCTTCAGGGATACTGGCGAGTCCGTCCTTATAGTTCACACTTGAGTAATGTACTGAGATGGTTACTTCACCTTCTGGCAGATCAGAAATACTCAATTGTTCTATCCCAGATCGGAATCCAGCGTCATCCTTATGGACGCGAAAAGCTCGAAACAATTTCTCTATGATGTCCGCCTCCTTCTTCTGACGCGCACTGCTCTCTAATCGTCCATGTTCAAATGGAATTACAAATAAGGATTTTCGTTCTTGGCGAGCAACACTTGCCAACGACGTTCTACTTCACGTTGGAACGACTCTAGCGCTTCCGCGTTCTCTGGCTTCGTTAAATGACGAGTTTTACCCATCGTCTTCAACCAATCAACTAATGGAATCCGTTTGTCCTTATCTTCCGGATTATAAGTAATTGTTGTTTGGCCGTGCTCCACTTCATACAGTGGGAAGAAGCAAGAATTAACCGCCGCATCGACAATGTCTGTGCCTGCATCATCAGGGCTAATCCAGTTGAGCGGGCAAGCTATTAATATTTTACCATATACGAGCCCTTCATTCTGAGCATACCACTGAGCCTTAGCCGCTTTCTTCACCAAATCTTGTGGATATGCCTCACTACCTGTAAATACGTAAGGAATATTAGTCGCAGCCATAATTTGTGCCGTATCCTTATGATGGAACACTTTACCGTGCTGAACTGAACCAAGATTCGAAGTCGATGTACGGTGACCAAGCGGCGTTGAATAAGACATTTGCGCCCCTGTATTCATATACCCTTCGTTATCGTACTCCACAATGATCATACGATGGTTACGAAGCGCCGCACCAATGGCAGGCCCCATACCGATGTCCATCCCGCCATCACCAGTAACCATAACGAATGTGAAGTCGTCTTGTAGACCTAAGTCATCGAGTTCGCCTCTACGTTTGCGCTCCCAGAACATCTCTACAACACCGGATAGCGTCGCGGCTCCGTTTTGGAACAAGTTATGAATATAAGTTGCTTTATGAGATGAGTACGGGTAACCCGTCGTAACAACCATCGCACAACCTGTATGGAACAATGCGACAATGTCACCCTCAATACCTTTGAAGAACAATTCTAAGCCTGAGAAAATACCACAACCCGGACAAGCGCCATGACCTGGTGCAATCCGTTTTGGTTTTTTCGTTAAAGCACGAAGTGGTGGAATGCGAACTCCTAGTTTCCCTGTTTCCTCATTGCGAGTCACTGTGATGAGTCCGGTTTTTAGGTCCTCAAATTTAAGCGGGTTAAGCACGCGTTTTGGTGCCTTTTCTTTGTCACCAGGTGTATGGCCGTAATAATCGAACGGAACAGTAACCTGATTCTGTTCTGCCGCTTCAATCGCAAGTGAGAACAGATGATGACCATCCTCGGCGTAGAACTCCTTACCTCCAAGACCATAAATACGGCTAACAACTTTTGTCGTAGTATTGCCATGAGTAAACAAGGCTGCTTTGATCTCATTCACCATGTTACCACCATGAGCACCATAAGAATCAGCCCGGTCACCTACAGTTATTGCTTTCACATTTTTCAGTGCTTCAGCAATTTGACGTTGCGGGAACGGACGAATCATATTAGGGGCGATAGAACCTGCCTTGATACCTTGGCTACGTAGTTCATCAACAACATCTTTAATAATCTCCGAAGCAGAGTTCATCAAGAATACGGCAACCTCTGCATCCTCCATACGATACATATCTAGCATTTTGTATTCCCGTCCGGTTAATACAGCATATTCACCAGCGATCCGTTCGAATACGGCCTCAGCATTATACATCGCTTGGGATTGTTGGTAGCAGTTATTGATATAATCCGGCTCGTTCATATAAGGTCCAACTGTAATCGGATTATTACGGTCCAGCGTGTGAGCGAATCCAGCCGGTGGTTGTTCTCCTACAAACTTCTGTACATCTTCACGATTAGCAAAAGTATGAACCCGACGCTTCTGATGGGATGTGAAATAACCATCTGACGCTACCAGTACCGGGAGACGTACTTCCGGATCTTCGGCTAATTTGATCGCCATAATGTTCATATCATATACAGCTTGCGGATCACGACACATCAAGATCGGCCAGCCTGTATTGAGTGCATAGTAAAGGTCGGAGTGATCACCGTGAATGTTAAGTGGTCCAGATACCGAACGGCATACCAAGTTCATAACCATCGGGAAACGCGTTCCTGACTGTACTGGCATTTGTTCTAGCATATACATATACCCATTGGCACTCGTTGCGTTAAATACCCGTCCGCCGCCTGTAGAAGCACCAAAACAAATACCAGCGGAACTATGTTCTCCATCAGATGGGATCAGCTTAATATCATGTTGTCCATCTGCCTTCATCAAATCTAGAAATTGAGCTACTTCCGTCGAAGGGGAGATTGGAAAATACCCCATAATATGATAGTTAATTTGATGAGCCGCATACGCCGCCATTTCATTACCAGACTCATACACGACACGTTGCTCTACCTTAGCTACGCCCCGTTCTTTTTCCATGTTAATTGCCATATCGGTTCCCACCTCTCTATATTAATGAACAGCCAAATCGAAAAGATGCGGAACACGATGTTCATCCGCATAGCCGTCTTCCTCGAGTTCGCCGGACAAAGCATCCGTCGGACATGCGTGGATACATTTCAAACAGCCCTTACAATATTGATAGTCGATACCATTTAGGAACATTTGTGGCCGTCCTTTCTTGTCAGGCCGCTCTTCCCATACAAAGCAATTATCTGGACATACGCTATCACACTGCGCACAGTGGATACACGTCTCTTCTTTATAATGAGGCATCAATCCTGAACGAGAGATGCTTAGGTCTTTCAGAATGCTGTTACCCGGATTCGAGACAATTCCACCCATTGGTTGCGTCTCGTAACCAAGCACAGGGGTATCCGTACGAACAAATTCCGGCATACTTTCACCCTCAGGCAAAGTAAAGGTTTGAAAAACAACTTCCTGATATCCCCGTTCAAACGTAGCTAATGCGGGTGCCACAGTCTGAGGGTATTTCTTCTCTAATGATTTAGTAATGACATCTTTCATTGTTTCTGGATCTAGGAAAGGACATAACCGGAACATGGCCCCTAACATCGCCATATTTACACGGTTCTTATGTTCAAGTGCAATACCCGTAGCGTCAATAACGGCGATCGTTCCGCCTTTGAGCTTCATTCTGTCTTTCAGTTCTTCAGGAGATTTACGAGAGTTGACTAAGACCGTACTATCCTCATAAATGCCACTAATCACGTTCATCGTTTTTGCAAGTGCTTCTTGAAAAATAGCGACTACGTGCGGTCGTTCAACCGGTGACGTATCACGAATAGGCGTATTCAAATCACAGAAACGAATATGTGCTTTTACTGGAGATCCTTTCTTTTCCGAACCATAAGAGGAGAAACTCACACCGTTCAAGCCAGCTCCCTCTACTCCAGCTTCAGCGAGCATTTTTCCCGCCAAATTGGCACCTAATCCCCCGATTGACTCCAAGCGAATTTCAAAAAAACCAAGCTTATTTAACTTAGGTAGTTGTACCACGCCATAGGCCCCTTTCTTAACTAATCCGAATTCAAAATCATCAAAAACAATCATAAACCGAACAAATTTGTTTATAAAAAATAGTATTCCGTACTTCATGACGTGAATTAAATGTCACAGTCAAATAATCCCCGATTAATTTTTCAATTTATCATAGGTCCCCTGGGTTCGATGTGACATTTGTCACAAGAATAATCTCATTTGGACATTTTCATTCTGATTGTCATCAAATACACACCTTGTCGAATTAACGCAACAAAATTGCTAGAAAATATCGCTTCCTGCGCTTTCCCGAGAAATAATTTTTTCATACGAAAAAAAGAGGATGCCCATTCCGTAATGGGGCACCCTCCTCGATATTATATATAGAAGCTTCCACACTAATCTTCTTGCAAGTTCATATAATCTTCGATCATCTTTTGCTTCAATTCCCAAGCTTCTTGGCTCAAATTGACGCGATACTTCTCGGGATTCAGCTTACGTAAATATTCAGGCCAGAATAAATCTAGCTGCTCTTGGTGATATTTCCGCACATCCTCCAGATTCGGAAGCTCATACACCAGCTTACCTTCTTCAAAAATGAGCTTAAGCATAGAAACGGTCTTATAGTCTTTTACTGTCTTCTTAATGTACGGATGAACCGGATCAAATAATCTTAGTTTTCCGCCACTACGGGCATGTTCTTCATGCGTGAAGCAAATGTAGTCGGCAATGGCCTTACCATCTTCACCGCTAATGAGACGCAGCACATCTTTTTTACCCGGCGAGGTCACTTTCTCAGGGTTACCGGAGATCTTGATCGTCGGCTCCATCTTTCCATCCTTCTCACGTTCAACTAGCTTATAAACGCCGCCAAGTGCCGGTTGATCAGCGGCTGTGATGAGTTGTGTCCCCACACCCCAAATATCGATTTTGGCACCCTGTGATTTGAGGTTGAAAATCGTGTTCTCATCAAGATCGTTGGAAGCAACAATCTTCACATAAGGGAGACCAGCTTCATCCAGCATTTTGCGGGCTTTAATCGAAAGATAAGCAAGGTCACCACTATCCAAACGGATACTACTTAACCGCTTGCCCATCGATTCAAGCATCTTAGCTGTCTTAATCGCATGCGGCACTCCACTCTGAAGCGTATCGAATGTATCCACGAGCAACGATACTTGATCAGGCATCGCCTTCGCATAAACTTCAAATGCTTCAAGCTCTGTGTCAAAAATTTGTACCCAGGAATGAGCATGTGTCCCTTTGGTTGGAATGTCGAACAACTCACCTGCTAGCATATTGGAAGTTGCGTCAAAGCCCGAAATATACGCTGCTCGCGCTCCCCAAACCGCTGCATCCGCCTCCTGTGCCCGGCGTGTACCAAATTCGAGTAGAATATCATTATCTGCTACACGTTTGACCCTTGAAGCTTTGGTTGCAATCAGTGTCTGAAAATTCATAAAGTTCAGTAAAGCTGTCTCTACTAACTGTGTCTCCAAAATACTACCTTCAACTCGTAATAAGGGCTCATTGGGAAATACGATTGCCCCTTCAGCCATAGAGTGAATGGTTCCTTTAAACCGGAAATTTCGCAACAGCTCCAAAAAATCCGGATGATAATTCTCCTCCTGCTTAGCCAAATAAGACAGATTATCTTCAGTGAAGTGTAAATTGGAGATATAATTTATAATCCGTTCCAATCCCGCAAACACAGCATACCCATTACCAAAAGGTAGCTTACGAAAATAAGCTTCAAACACTGCTTTTCGCTGATGAGTGCCATTAATCCAATGGGCATAAATCATATTAATTTGATATTTATCAGTATGTAGCGCCAAGCTTTCACTTTGCATTCTCTCTCATCCTCTCTGGCTGCAAGGTATTATCTGTTATCTATACGATCAGTCACAATCACGGCTATCCGTCACATTGGCACCCAAACTTCCCTTGAAATGCTCTAGTGCCCAGACATGTCCTTCCGGATTAAAACTAGCTACGGCATCATTAAACACCGTAATGGAGAATCCCTTATTGTAAGCATCCACTGCAGTATGCAGAACACAAATATCGGTACATACCCCGATCAAGTGTACTTCTGTTATTCCACGCTCACGTAACTTCAGTTCCAAATCAGTCCCGCAAAAAGCACTGTATCTAGTCTTATCCATCCAATGTATCTTGCCCACATGTCGATTATATACTTTAGCAAGGTCACCATATAGAGCACGGCCTTCCGTCTCCCGTAAATTATGAGGTGGAAACAGCTTACTCTCAGGATGCCACGTATCTTCACGTTCATGCAGATCTACTGCCATAACGACAAAATCGCCCCGCTCAGCATACAACTCAGTCAATCTGCAAATATTCTCTGCGATGAGAACAGCAGGTTCTCCCACAGGGAGATTACCATCAACAAAATCATTCGTGAAATCGATCACGATAAGTGCCTTCATAAACTTCACCCCATTAATTTATTTAAATCAATCGTGAAGCAAATATAGAATGGAATGACATACACTGCCTACGTATAAATCGATAATTGCGGTGTAAAGTCCGTGAATCGATATAACTGAGCCGGTCGTTGAGAATATTGATTAGACAACATAGCCTTACCGTTCTCATCACGAACCTCTTCTAGTATCCCTTGACGGCTACGCGTCGAAGTGATTTTACGAATAAAATTCAATTCAGCGAAATCTGGAACAACCGTCTGAATAACCTGATATAGTTCACCAAGTGTAAAATGTGGCGGTAGAAACTGTTTGGCAATGGTCGTGTGTAGCATTTGCTGTTGAATTCTTTTGTAAGCATCCTGCAATATTTCACGATGATCAAATGCCAGGTCTAAATCCTCCAGTGCCTCATTTACCGTAAACAATCCAACCTCTTGAGCATCGTCTGCAAACTGACGTTTCTCCAGCACCCATTCTTCTACAAGGGCAAAGAAGGCATGAGAAATAATCCATCCTCTTGGATCGCGCCCCGGTTTACTATAAACACCAAGATACTCCAGATGGTGACCATCAACGCCTGTTTCTTCTTTCAATTCTCTTCTCGCCGTCTCAAACAATGATTCATCTTCTTGAGAAAATCCCCCCGGAAGTGCCCATGCTCCAGCAAAAGGCCAGCTTCTTCGACGGATCAGCATCACCTTTAGATCGAACCGAGGAAGAGACTTCGTTGACGCCTTCCGCTCCAGTCTCGTTAATGTGAACATAACAATATCGGCTGGAATACCGTCTGGTGTACGGTATTTTTTAGCGTCGTAATTTTGTTTGCCTTGCTCTTGTTCTTTGTTCATCAGCAATCACCACATCAATCATTTGATAACACCCGCGCACTTACGCGCTAAGCATTCCCTGGTATTACTTGAAATACTGTAATCCATATGTGTAACTATCCACACGAATTACGATTTTGAATCTCGAGGGACGAGAAAAGTAGCTGTTGCTATGCAAGCTAAGGTACCATCTTCCCCATGAACTTCAGCGCGAAGAGTCATACTTCGTTGACTCTCATGCATTGGATAAGCAGACACTACTAAGTCCCCACTGCGCATCGCATTTAAAAAAGTAACATTCAAATTTGTTGTTACCGCTTGTTGACCATTTTTGTTTGCAGTCACTAATGTACCCATCGCTTGATCCATCATGGACGACAGTACACCTCCGTGTACGATTCCCATCGAATTCAAATGCGATTCATTTACCGTTAGCGCGAGCTTCACGTGGCTGCTATCTACAGATAACATTCGTAGTCCCAGTAGTCCCCAAAATGTTTTCTCATTCCGGGATGTAATTTCTGTCCAATCTATATCCATATCGGTTCCCCCACTGTTGTTGATAGACATCGGTCCATTAATTCATGGTGTTAATGATCAAAAAGTGCGGAGCAAGATATCCCCGCACTACTTAATTATTCTCCATACCCTGAAGTAGGTTCCTGTGTACTCGCCGTTTCCACATTTACTTTATCAGAAACGGTATCCCGAATCACCGAAATCACTAGTTGAAGTAAATAGTTGATATCACTCTGACTTTGCTGAAATTCGGTAACAACAGGAATGCTATCGAGTTCATCCTGAAGCTCTCTCATTTCGCCTTCAATCTTATCCACCATTGTTTTATTCTGAAAGCTCTCAAAGGCTACAATCTCTTTTTGTTTTTTCTTAATCTTGCTAATCAAGTCTTGCACTCGTTCGTGCTGCTGAATTAATTTCTCCGCTTTTTGAAAATGCTGAACTTCTTCACTCGTCCCGATTAATTCGGCGAGCTCCTTAGCTTTGGACATGATATCTCCGCGAATGACTAAATCACGGGAATCGAATTTTGGAATGCCGCAATCCGTTTGATTATTATGTTGTTCCAAGGTATTCTCCCCTTTATTAATTAATCGGTTAACAGGCTTTGTTAAGTACTGTCTTTAAGCCTGATTGACCACCGTTTCCGGTACAATGTTCCCTCTGATATACCATGTCATTGGATCTGTGATCTCAACCTTGACGAAGGTACCAATCAGATCAGCGCTGCCTTCAAAATGTACAAGCTTGTTACTGCGTGTACGACCCGCGAGTACATTCGAATTATTCTTACTTTCGCCTTCAACCAACACTTCGACTATTTGGCCTTGCACGGCGTCATTACTCTTACGACAATACTCATTAATTGCCTCATTCAAACGCTGAAGACGTTCCTTCTTCACTTCCATCGGCACATTATCTTCCATTACTGCAGCCGGAGTACCTTCACGTGGAGAGTAGATATAGGAATAGGAGAAATCAAAACCGACTTCTCGTACCAATGATATCGTATCCTCAAACTGCTCATCGGTCTCGCCAGGGAAGCCCACAATAATATCTGTAGTCAACACTACATTCGGAATAGCCGCCTTAATTCTCGCAACTAGATCTAGGTAATGCTCCCGTGAATATTTACGGCTCATGCGCTTCAGAACCGCACTACTACCGGACTGTACCGGTAAATGAATATGTTCAACAAGGTTGCCACCTTTGGCTAACACCTTAATCAAATCATCATCAAAATCACGCGGATGTGAAGTCATAAAACGAACGCGCGGAATATCGATTTTGCGCATATCGTCCATTAAGTCGGCGAACAGATACTTGATGTCGGTAAAATCCTTACCATACGCATTGACATTCTGACCAAGTAAAGTTATCTCCTTGAAGCCTTGACGCGCCAGTTCCCTTACCTCGGCGATCACATCTTCTGGACGACGGCTACGTTCCTTACCACGAGTAAACGGTACGATACAGTAGGTACAGAACTTATCGCATCCGTACATAATATTAACCCATGCGCGCATGCCTTCACGTTTCTTCGGCAGATTCTCAATAATGTCGCCTTCTTTGGACCACACCTCAACAACCAGTTCCTTACTGAATAAGGCTTCTTGAATAAGCTGAGGCAAACGATGCAAATTATGTGTCCCGAAGATCATGTCGACAAAGGAATGCTTCTGTAAGATTCGGTTGACTACACTTTCTTCCTGTGACATACAACCACATACACCAAGTAATAGCCCTGGTTTCTCCGTCTTCAATCCTTTAAGATGTCCCAGTTCACCAAACACCTTATCTTCAGCATTCTCCCGAATCGCACAAGTGTTGAGCAGGATAATATCCGCTTCTTTACGATCTTCCGTTGGCCGGTAGCCCATTTGCTCCAATAGGCCTTTAATTGTCTCTGTATCGTGCTCATTCATTTGGCAGCCAAATGTATACACAATATAATGCTTGCCTATACCGATACCTTGTAGCTCTTCAGGTACAGCGGTATCATACAATACTTGAATATCTTCCTTCCCACGCTGCTTCTCTCTACGATGATCCGGTTCTGATAGGATCTGGATGTCCCTTCCGCGGATTCTGATCTTCTTCCCCTGCTCATCTTCCGAAATTACTTTAGCATCTGAGAAGTCAAAATACTTGGAGTAATCCTTTGTCTCCTTAGCCATGATGCAGGCTCACTCCTTTTAATAATCTATCGTTTTCCCCTACCCGGGTTGATGATTCATTAAAAATGCATTACATCAAATTATAACATTATTCACATGTGATATCTAGACCAGCGCACACGAAAAGAGCTGTCCCTTCCGTAGAATAATCTACTTCTAGAACAGCTCCAACGTCTTTGTAAGTAAGCATATTGTGACAAAGTGCGAGATACTATCTTTAGAAATTAGAAGCCTTTATATTGAGGCTCCTCATTTTCCAATTGTTGTACCCGGCTTTCTACCTGCGTTACGATTTGCTGTGTTTGCTCAGCAGCATTAGTAAACAAAGTTTTCGCCTCTTGATTTTGTGTACTAAGTGCAAAAGTTTCTAGACTCGCTTGGGCACTTTTTAGGGACGCTAACGTTGTTTTCACTTGATTTGCTACAGTCATGATATCACCACCTTCAGCTATGATTTCCTCATGCGAGATTTAATTTGACCCGACCCGCCGCAAAACATACGACAAAACCTCTTCCATATTTTGAATTAGTAAAATACATGCGCTATGGTCATAATTTGCATAATCGAATTGTATCAAGTTCTAATCGAAAGGAGCACAAGCATGGCAGTATGGCTAGAAATTATAGTGCGAACACTTGTCGCAGTTGTTGTATTGTTTGGCCTTACCAAATTGCTAGGTAAACGGCAGATTTCTCAGTTATCGCTCTTCGAATATATTACGGGAATTACTATCGGAGATTTAGCGGCGACCGTCTCCATTGATGTTAATTCAGATTGGTACCTGGGTATGATTGCCATGGCCGTATGGGCTTCCATTTCGCTTGGTATCGAGTTTATACAGATAAAGAGCAAAAAGGGAAGAAACTTCATCGACGGCAGTAGTACCGTGTTGATCCAAAATGGTAAAATCCTTGAGGATAATCTCAAGAAAGAAAAACTGACGAATGAAGAATTACTGGAGCAGCTTCGGAAGAAGAATGTTTTCAAAGCCGCGGAGGTCGAATTTGCACTCATCGAACCCGATGGAGAAATTAACGTATTGCTGAAAAAAGAATATCAGCCCATTACCCCTTCACATCTAGGTATTAAAGTAGCGCCTGAACCAGAACCTCAAGCCGTCATTCTTGATGGAGAAATTATGGATGAACCGCTTGCAACTTTAGGGTTCAACCGCCAGTGGTTGAATACGGAATTACAAAAATTAGGTGTCACATTGGATAATGTGTATCTTGGTCAGGTTGATGGCTACGGTCAGTTCTATGTCGATTTATATGATGATCTTCTTCAGGTCCCTGAACCCCAAGAGAAACCTTACTTACTTGCGCAGCTCAAAAAATGTGAGGCCGACCTTGAAATGTTCGCCCTCTCCATAAAAGATCCTATCGGCAAAAAAATGTATGGCGATTGTTCTACACAAATGATACAAATCATCAACCAAGTGAAGCCTATATTGTCACAATAGGAGGTATGAGTCATGGCCAACAAAAAGAATAAGAAATTGACTCCTACACAGCAGCAATATCAACGGCTTGCTAGCTCACGTGAGCCGAAGCGGCCAGTAGGTGGCAATTGTCTTCGAGCTTTTGTATCCGGAGGGTTTATCTGTCTGATTGGAGAATGTATTCGTCAGGCTTTCATGAAGTATGGAGGATTTGAGGAGAAGACAGCATCTAACCCCACGGTCGCTGTCCTAATCATCTTGTCAGTCATTCTGACTAGTCTCGGCGTTTACGATAAGATCGCACAGTGGGCAGGAGCGGGAACCGCCGTACCTGTGACTGGTTTTGCCAACTCTATGGCATCATCTGCAATCGAACACCGTAGTGAAGGATTAGTCCTTGGTGTTGGTGCTGGTATGTTCCAATTAGCTGGATCCGTCATCGTCTTTGGAACGGTTGCAGCTTTTATTATCGGCCTGATCTATGCCATATTCGTTCCCGGTTTCTCCGGAGGAGGTCACTAATATGCTCAAAGGTCATCAAAGCTGGGTATTCGAGAACAGACCAAAAATTGTTAGTACAGCAACTGTAGTAGGTCCATTTGAAGGACAAGGCCCTCTGGCCAATGATTTTGATATCATCCATGGGGACTTATCTTTAGGACAAGATAGTTGGGAAAAAGCGGAGCGAACATTACTCGAAGAATCCACCAAGCTAGCGATTGAAAATGCGGGGCTTACCAAAGAGCAAGTGCAGTTTTACTTTGGGGGAGATCTGATGAATCAAATCATCAGCAGCAGCTTTGCTGCTCGTACGCTGACCATTCCGTATATCGGTATGTTTGGTGCTTGTTCCACATCAATGGAGAGCTTGGCACTCGCGGCCTTCATCGTCAACTATGGAGGAGCTAAGTACGCCTTAGCAGGAACTGGTAGTCATAATGCAAGCGTGGAGAAACAGTTCCGTTATCCTACTGAATATGGTTCGCAAAAACCTCCAACCGCTCAATATACGGTAACCGGTTCTGGATCTGCTGTTGTCTCACTTGAGGGGAAGGGACCTGCCGTAACCTCGGCTACCATTGGTAGGGTCATCGATATGGGGATTACAGACCCATTTAATATGGGTGCAGCTATGGCTCCTGCAGCGGTAGATACTATCGAAGCTCATTTTCGAGATCTGCAAATCGAACCTTCCTACTACGATTTAATTGTGACCGGCGACTTATCCAAAGTTGGATACGAAATCGCTGGCGATCTGCTCAAGAGGCACAACATCCCGATGGAAGGAACCACCTACAAAGACTGCGGCATGATGATCTACAATTACAACAAACAAAAAGTGCAAGCTGGTGCCAGTGGATGTGGTTGTTCCGCAGTCGTCACATACGGACACCTAATCAAACAAATCCGTAGTGGTGAACTAAAACGTATCTTAGTCGTTGCAACCGGCGCCCTGCTCTCTCCACTCTCATTCCAACAAGGCGAGAGCATTCCCTGCATCGCCCACGCTGTTTCAATTGAGGGCGGAGTACATTAACAAAACTCAGTGGATCATTTACTATGAGTATATAGGAGCGCTCCAAAGTGCAGATATGGTCCGACAAAGGAGATGCACTATTGCGAATGTGTACGAAAAACCAAATACTCGCTGAAGCTGGGTGGTTGCCTGGGGAAAATGTATGCGAAAAAACGAATACATCGTGCGGCTGAGACAGTTGCTGAGGCATATGTAAGTGAAAAACCGAATACATCATGCGGCTGAGGCGGTTGCTGAGGCAATTGTATGCGAAAAACCGAATACATCATGCGGCTGAGGCGGTTGCTGAGGCAATTGTATGCGAAAAACCGAGTACATCGTGCGGCCGAGGCAGTTGCTGAGGCAATTGTATGCGAAAAACCGAATACAATGTGCGGCTGAGACGGTTGCTGAGACAAATGTATGCGAAAAACCGAATACATCGTGCAGCAGAGGTGGTTAATGAGGCATTTGTATACTAAAAACCGAATACATCATGCGGCTGAGGCGGTTGCTGAGGCAATTGTATGCGAAAAACCGAATACATCGTGCGGCTGAGACGGTTACTGAGACAAATGTATGTGAAAAACCGAATACATTGTGCGGTTGAGACGGTTGCTGAGGCTAATGTATACGAAAAACCGAATACATCGTGCGGCTGAGACGGTTGCTGAGGCTAATGTATACGAAAAACCGAATACATCGTGCGGCAAGGCCGGTAGTTGATGTAAATGTATACGATAAACCGAGTACAAAGAAAAAGAGACAGGGAAGAATCCCCGTCTCTTTTTCTTTTTTACTTTAACTATAATCAGTCCTAGCTGAAAACAATGGATTATTCTGAGCGTAGCGGAGAGAACGGAATTGTTCTGAAGAAGCTAAAAGCTTTCCTTCGGAAAGCTGCCTCGGAAGCATAAGCTAAGTTCGCCTTTGTCCTCGGATTTCTACCGCTAACGCGGTCTATAATCAGGAAATCTGAGGACAACAGCGATCGGAAGAATAATCCGTCTTCGTAGCGGTCATCCCACTGTTTCACAAAAATGAATATAGTTGAGTCCTTTATTATTCGATGATCTCAGCTGTGTCGCCATTATTAGCACCGGCTGCGTTAGCTTCATCCGTATCAATATGCATGTCCAAAGCGAAAGAATCGGAAACACGAGCAACGACGTTCTCTAACACCAGACCGCGTTCACCACCAAGACGAACTTTCAGCATTTGTTTATCTTGAATATCCCATTTCGCTGCATCGGAAGTATGGAAGTGAATATGACGTGCGGCAACGATTACACCTTGCTCCAATTGCACTTCTCCTGCTGGCCCTTTCACCAATACACCTGGAGTTCCATCGATATTACCAGATTCACGAACTGGGGCTTTCACACCAATTGCAAAAGAATCCGTACGGGAAATCTCAAGCTGTGAAGCAGGACGAGCTGGGCCTAAAATACGAACCTTGTCAAACTGACCTTTTGGTCCAATAACGGCAACTGTTTCATTAGCCGCAAATTGTCCTGGTTGGGATAACGGTTTAAATTCGGTTAATTGGTATCCTTGTCCAAACAAAGCTTCAATATGTTCCTGAGTCAAGTGGATATGACGTGCAGAAACGCCGACTGGTACTGTTTTACTCATTTTTAAAAACACTCCTCGTATATTCTCTATGTCGATGACGATTCACATCATATAATATTATACACCTAACAAGTTGAAATGAAAAAGGCATTCATTTTTAAATGGATACCTTTTGTCATATATATGAAATATTTTTGAACTACATTTTGTTTGTGATCATCAGTATAATGAACATAACTTATAGGATTGAGGGGTTCAAATGTCTGAATCACAACGTATTGATTGTATGAAATGTTCCTTTTTTTATGTTACATGGGATCCACAGCTACCTAAAGGATGTAAAGCTTTCGGGTTCAAATCAAAGACGATGCCAAGTGCCGCTGTCCTCTCTTCTTCAGGCAAGCCCTGCATGAGCTTTGACCTTAAAGAGAAACTGCGATAACTCAGCACAGTCCGGTTTCGTCTACCTTAATTTAAAGTATACAAATGCATCTTCGTCTTCAGGATCTGCCGTATATCCATAATATCCGGTCGAGTAATCCAACTTGCCATACGCAAAATTATAATCCAGACGATACCCTCTTCCCTCTGACGTGATTGCAGAATATGGGAAACTTGATGGGTAACTACTCAAATAAACATTTAAATATAGTGTAAAAAATGTATCCGATAAACCTAGTTCATCGTGCAATTCATCAGAGAGATATAAAATTACACTTGCTGCAACGGGCACCGAGTTATTTCCATTTACCTGGTAATCCATCCAATCAGCCCATTGTGTTCCATCGTACATAGTTCCTCCGAGTATAAAACCTTCTCCATTTTTCGAAGGAATTACTACCCATTCAAAATCTAGATTCAAGTCTTTATATGTAATTACACCGTAATTTTCATTCATATAATCAGTAAGACTAGTAGCGGTGATCTTATTTGAACTAGTATTTTTGTTAGGTTTTTGCTGTAAAACAGTCGTTAAAGATTGGGCTACTTTGGACTTTGTTAGGAATGTTGTAACATCACTTGAAGGAATAGCGAGATTGATATCCGCTGAACTTTGAATAAATGCTGATGTAACCCCAACTAATTCCCCTCTCATGTTAAACAGTGCTCCACCACTACTTCCATGATCAATGGGTGCAGAGATTTGAATATAGTTTTGACCCTCAACGGTTCTAAGTGTTTGACTTACAACACCACTAGTTAATGAATTTTTGTACCCAAGAGGAGAACCGATCGCAACTACTTCTTCTCCTAACTCTAGTTTAGTAGAATCTCCAATGTTAACATATGGTAGAGATTTTGCATCAATTTTTATCAACGCTAGATCTCTTGTTTCATCTTTTAATAGCAGTGTTGAAGTTTTAAAAGCTCGTTGATCATTAAATTCAACACTGATCGTTGAAGCCCCATCGATGACATGGAAATTGGTTAGAATTTCACCATCAGCGCTTATAACAACACCACTACCACTTGATATTACCTTGTTTGATGCATTGTACACTTCGATATATACTACCCGATTTGAAAGTCTTCCAACTTCTTGGATCGACAGATTTGAACTTGTACTCGTTGAATTTGGCGTACTAGCTGTCGTGGGCGGATTCGCGATATATTCAAACGAAGGAATTTGTGGTGATTGAATATATATCTGCTTTCCTTTAACTTCAATGGTATTACCAAACGACTCACCAATAAATCGGAGCGGTACATAAGTTACCCCCGAAATTGATCTTGGCTTTGTTGTTAATGGAATAACCTGACCATTTCGAGATGCAAATTTTTTCCCTAATACGATTTGAATATTTACCCCTTCCTTAGAGGCACTAACTGTTTGGGTCTTGGCATCCCATTTAACATTTGCCCCCAAAACCTCGAAAATGGTTCTTAGGGGAACTAATGTAGTCCCGTTCTCTTGAATTGGTTTGGAAGTAAACTGTAGCTTAGTCCCATCTACATAGACTGAAATACCCTGATCTGCAGCAAATGCCGTACTTGGTATTATGAATGCGGTCAGCATGATGAACATAAATAACATCTTTTTCATTTTGATCTTCCCCATTCCACTCTGAAAATAATGATAATCACTCCACAATATCAATTATAGGTGCAAACCTCCTGTTTAGGAATATATTTCTAAATGCCTATTAAATAAGCTATAGCTTAGTCTTAAAAATAAAAAGGTGTATACAACATGTTCTGTTGTATACACCTGCTTTTTAGGCTATGAAGTTATTACCCTATTGTACAATTCCCTTATCTAAATTCAGCAACTAGATTATCAAATTCATGCTCCGTAAGAGCAAGCTGCTGAGCACTTAGTGGCTCCTGACGGAAACCATGGATGAGATTCTCATAACTCTTACGCTCTTTATTCTGATAAATGAGTCCCGTGATCATACTGCCTGTCTCCATCAGCTTGGTCATCGCCGCTAAGCGGTTCGATGGATCATAGTCTGGAATCGTATCCAGATTGATGATATTGTCCTTGAACCAGTCATACGTGTTGACCTTGTTGAAGGTGACGCATGGGCTGAACACGTTGATCAACGAGAATCCTTCATGCTGGATGCCTTGCTCAATAAGCGAGGTTAATTGCTTAATATCGCTAGAGAATGATTGAGCTACAAAGGTTGCGCCAGCTGAAAGAGCAATTTCTAGGGGAGCCAATGTTGATTCTATTGATCCCTCTGGTGTGCTCTTAGTCTTGAATCCTTCGCCACTACGTGGTGAAGTTTGACCCTTGGTTAATCCATAGATCTGATTATCCATAACAATATAGGTTATATTGACATTACGGCGAATCGCGTGAACCGTATGGCCCATCCCGATCGCGAATCCATCCCCGTCGCCACCAGAAGCGATAACTGTCAGATCGCGGTTAGCAAGTTTAACTCCCTGTGCGATCGGCAATGCTCTACCATGAATCCCATGAAGACCATAGGCATTGATATAACCTGAGATCCGACCAGAACAGCCGATCCCTGAAATAACTGCAAGTCCATCAGGCTCTAAACCAACGTTAGCAGCTGCCCGTTGAATTGCAGCTTGGATGGAGAAGTCTCCGCATCCAGGACACCAGTTCGGTTTGACATTGTTACGAAACTCTTTAAATGTTGCCATGTTTCACCAGTCCCTCCTGTGATTTAGCTACCTTCATGCATTCGCTATAAATCTCCGAAGGAAGGAACGGATTCCCATCATATTTAAGTACATTCACGATCTTATCATGAGATCCGATATTCGTTTTAATCAGATTCGCTAATTGGCCCGTTGCATTGTTTTCTAATACAAGTACCTTTTTAGCCTTTTCAATTTGTGGTAGCACTTCCTGAATTGGAAATGGATGCAACAGACGTACCGTCATATGATTAGTATCAATTCCTTCTTCTTCTAGAAGACGACGTGCCTGATCAATCGTACCACCTGTTGATCCCATACCGATGATGAGAATTTCAGGATCAAGATGAGGTGCTTGCAAATGAATTGGATTCTCAACTTCCAGCTTACTTATTTTGCGAAGGCGCTTATCCATCATTCTTTTACGATTAATCGGACTCTCTGAAGGACGACCTGATTCATCATGTTCAACACCCGTTACATGGTGAATACCATTCTTCTCACCTGGAAGAACCCGTGGCGAAATGCCATTCTCCGTAACTGCGTAACGATTGAACATACTCTTGTCTTCACGTTCAGGAATATCTTTGACGATATACCCACGATCGATGGTAATTTTATTATAATCCAGCATAGCGCAGGACTGTTTCCCCAATGATAGTTGAAGGTCGGTAGCCAAAATGACAGGCACCTGATATTTCTCAGCAAGATTAAACGCCTGAACTGTATCGTAGAAGCACTCCTCAATGGAACTTGGAGCGAGTACAATCTTTGGTATTTCACCATGCGTACCGTAGATCAAAGCATTGATATCGCTTTGCTCTTGCTTCGTTGGAAGTCCTGTACTAGGTCCACCGCGCTGTGTATCGACGATGACAACTGGCGTTTCGATCATACCAGCTAGCCCTATCGCTTCCATCATCAGTGACAATCCCGGTCCTGCTGATGCAGTCATTGTCCGAACACCTGCGTAGCTCGATCCAATAGCCATTGTTACAGCGGCAATTTCATCTTCCGTCTGAACCACAGTGCCACCGAATTTCGGTAGTTTTTTGATTAAATATTCCATTATTTCAGAAGCTGGTGTAATCGGGTAAGCACTCATAATTCGGCATCCCGCCGCTACGGCACCTAGTCCAATGGCATCATTACCGATCATGAATAACTTTTGCACACCATCTGCTGGTTCTAATTTGAAGGCATCGATAGGTCCCCCGGCTAGCTCAAGCACAAATTCTGCTCCGCGTTTAACCGCTTCAATGTTCTTCTCTACGATTGCAGGTCCTTTACGTCCAAATTCTTCTTCCACTGCTTTATTGAATACTTCAAGCGGTAGACCGAGAAGCGCCCAGGAAGCACCAGATGCAACCATGTTCTTCATCAATGAAGTACCCAGATCTTCTGCAATGCTAGTAATTGGTACTGAGAAGAGCGTTGCATTCACATCTTCAGGTACGGTAGGGTTAAATTTGGCATCGGCCACAATAACTCCACCACGACGAAGTTCATGTGCATTTAAATCGATACTTTCTTGGTCAAAAGCGACTAGAATGTCCAAGTCGTCGGAAATTGCACGAATCGGCTTGGTACTAATCCGAATTTTGTTGTTTGTGTGACCGCCTTTAATACGGGAAGAAAAGTGCCGATACCCGTACAAATAATAACCCAGTCTGTTCAAAGCCGTCGAAAAAATTCGGTCTGTACTTTCAACGCCTTCCCCTTGCTGACCACCGATCTTCCAAGACAATTGACTAATCAAGATCGCCCACTCCTTTACTCGCATCGAGCTAACAATAATAATAGAAATATAGTGCAACTAGAATGATGATTCATAAATAACTCAATCTGTCTGCCTTTAATTGTGAACATTTTGTTTCTGAGTCATGTCAATTTTATGTCGGAAAACAATAAAAAGCAAGCGTTTTCTAGCCCCTTTTCATATAGTAGTTTTCGATCATATCGTTCTCGTAATGACATTGATTAAAGCGCTTTCTTTTGCTTTGGTAGCCACTTTTGCAAAAAAGAGAGTGCATTCCCGTACAACCATTGACGTACGAGCTCTTCTGGATAATACTTCAGCAATGTTTCTACCCACCCTGAGTAATGCCCAGCATGCTTTAAATCGCTCAAATAACTTTCAATGCCATCAAAATCAGAGCCGAACATCAACGTGTGCTGACCGTGAAGTGAACATATATGGTCAATATGCAACAATAAGTCTTTGCTAGAGGAACCCTGCCCCTCTTTAACGAACCATGGCACAAACGTCAAACCTATTCGCCCATCGAGTTCTATAATTGCTTTAATCTGTTCATCTCGTAAATTTCGAACATGAGGGCAAATCTGATAGGCATTAGAATGCGAAGCAATAAAAGGACGACCAGACAACTTAGCCAGATCGACCAGTTCACAGAATCCTTTTTGCGATAAATGAGAAACATCCAAGATCATCCCAAGTTCATAGCATGTTCGAACCAGTTCCACCCCTTGCGCGGTGAATCCACCATTCCTCTTTTCCATGATACCATCCGCTGCCCAATTAGCAAAATTCCACGTTAAGCCTAGAAAACGCACGCCTCGATCATAGCATAGTTTCAAATAATATAGATTTCCCTCTAGGCCATCCGCCCCTTCAATAGACAAAAGCCCGCCAATGCGCCCTGTTTGTTCTTGCACTAATAAATCTTCAACTGAACGAATCGGCGTTATTCCTGTGGTCACAATTTTATTATGGAAAATATCAATCTGCTCCAAAATATGACCGATTTTCGGTGTGCCTAGCGTCTGAGACACAAAAATAGCAAAGCACTGTAATGCGACTCCACCTTGAGTCATCTTCGTCAATGTTACATCCAATTTCCGATCACTACTAAAATCCAGCTTTGGATCAAGTTGCATCTTACTAAGAGCATCACAGTGAAAATCTACAACTTTATACCCCATGACCATCCCTCCAAGCTTTAAGTGCGCGTTCAAAAAGTCAGATTTTCAGCACCAGACCCTATGCTTACGATGCTGCGTTTTATTCAAAACGCTTCAGAAGGTTGGATAAAGCTAGGGGCTGAGGAGCGGAGCGTAGGCAAAACCTACGTGAGCACCGGAAGTCCCGGCTGAATCCAAGATTCGATGTCGAATATACTCTTGTTCTACTTCGTGATCAAAAGATGACTTTTTAAACAACCTCTATTACAGGATTATTGCAACAATGGACACAAAAAAACCTGTCTACACTCGTAAACAGGCATCGGTGTACTCTTGAATCTGTTTATCTGGGTTCGACGATTAATTTGATTGCCGTACGATCTTCACCATCAATCACAATATCTGTAAATGCCGGAATGCAAATCAAATCGACTCCACTTGGCGCCACAAATCCCCGAGCTATCGCTACTGCTTTGATGGCTTGGTTAAGTGCCCCCGCCCCGATAGCTTGAAGTTCAGCATTGCCACGTTCTCTTAACACCCCAGCTAACGCACCCGCAACGGAGTTGGGATTGGATTTTGCTGAAACTTTTAATACATCCATGGTAAGTACCTCCCTGGGAATAATGGTTTAATTCCACTACTTCAATGATATTCGGAAGTAGCAGATACATTCCTTATTTTTCAGGAGAGGTACTTCAGCGGACTTTTTAACTAATCCATTATCCACTCATCTTCCAATAGACGAATCTTTTGAATCTTCTTCGCACGCCCTGTAGCATCATCCAACTCAACGAATACAGCATGGAACTGCCACTTACCTTCGCATACTTGAAAACGTACCGGTAATTGGGTTGTAAACTTGCGTAGAACGGCATCCCGCTGCATACCGAGCACACCTTCACGTGAGCCAACCATACCCGCATCAGTCAAATAAGCGGTCCCCTGAGGTAGGATAGTGTCATCGTTGCTCTGTACATGCGTATGCGTACCAACCACCAACGAAACAAGGCCGTCAAGATACCAACCCATAGCAATCTTCTCGGAAGTTGCTTCTGCATGAAAATCTACTAAGATATGTTTATGTTTCTTGGATATATCTTCGAGAATCTCGTCTGCTACCCGGAAAGGATCATCAATTGCGGGTAGAAATGTGCGTCCCATCAGATTGACAACCGCGAGCTCTTTTCCATTGGCTTTAATAACAGTATGGCCCAACCCTGGTGTTCCAGGTGGAAAATTAGCAGGACGAACCATCCGCGGCTCGTCATCTATGAAATCAAATATTTCCTTATTATCCCACGTATGATTCCCCATCGTTAAACCATGTATACCCCAATCAAAAAATTCCCTAGCTATAGCTCCGGTAATGCCTCTTCCTCCCGCAGCATTTTCGCCGTTTGCAATAATGATATGCGGATTGTATTTTGATTTTAAATGGGGAAGACTCTCTTTCAATGCCTTGCGTCCTGTGTTGCCAACAATATCTCCAATAAATAATACTTTAATGTTAATTCCCTCCTCATAAGCCGTGCACTTCTGGTGCCTTACGTACCTTTATAATTATAGCCACTTTGGCCAAAATGAAAAAGCGGCCCTCAAGGGGCCACTTTTTATTATACCATTTACTTAGCGTATTCAACCGCCCGTGTTTCACGAATGACGGTAACCTTGATATGACCAGGATAATCCAGTTCACTTTCAATTGTCTTCGTAATATCTCTTGCAAGACGGAATGCTTCTGCATCATCGATCTTATCAGGCTGAACCATAACCCGAACTTCACGGCCCGCTTGAATGGCAAATGATTTCTCAACGCCCTCAAATGATTCAGAAATTTCCTCAAGCTTCTCCAGACGCCGGATATACGTTTCTAACGTTTCACGTCTCGCTCCTGGTCTTGCTGCCGATAATGCATCGGCTGCACCTACCAACATCGCGATAACGGAAGTGGCTTCACAGTCCCCGTGATGGGATGCGATACTGTTAATAACCACTGGATGCTCTTTGTACTTCTTCGCTAGTTCCACGCCAATTTCAACATGTGAACCTTCCACATCATGATCAAGCGCTTTACCAATGTCATGCAATAGACCTGCGCGTTTTGCAAGCACGATGTCTTCGCCCAGTTCCGCGGCCATAAGACCAGTCAAATAAGCGACTTCCATTGAATGCTTCAGCACGTTCTGACCATAGCTTGTCCGGAACTTGAGTCGTCCCAAAATCTTGATCAAGTCAGGATGCAACGCGTGTACGCCAACTTCAAAAGTAGCTTGCTCCCCATACTCACGAATGCGTTCATCAACTTCGCGACGAGATTTCTCAACCATTTCCTCAATCCGCGCTGGGTGAATCCGTCCGTCTGCAACTAATTTCTCCAAGGCAGTACGAGCAATTTCACGACGAATAGGGTCAAATCCCGACAAAATAACCGCTTCCGGTGTATCGTCGATAATAAGATCAATACCGGTTAACGTCTCAAGAGCCCGTATATTACGTCCCTCACGTCCGATAATCCGTCCCTTCATCTCTTCGTTAGGCAACGTTACCACTGACACCGTAGTCTCAGCTACATGATCCGCTGCACAGCGTTGGATGGCAAGTGTAATGATCTCACGAGATTTCTTGTCCGCTTCTTCTTTCGCTTGCTGCTCAATATCTTTGATCAATTGCGCCGATTCATGGCGAACTTCTTGCTCCACATTGTTAAGAATAATGGTACGAGCATCTTCCATGCTTAAATTCGAAATGCGTTCCAGTTCCTGAACCTGGCTCTTGTAAATCAGGTCAATTTGTTGTTGTGTTTCTTCGATACGTTTCTCTTTGCCTGCCACTTGCTCTTCTTTGCGTTCAAGTGAATCTAATTTTTTATCCAGCGACTCTTCTTTTTGCAACAATCGTCTTTCCTGCCGTTGAGTTTCATTTCGACGTTCACGAATGTCCTTATCAGCTTCAGTTCTGAGCCTATGAATCTCATCTTTGGCTTCTAGAACTGTTTCTTTTTTCAGTGCTTCTGCGTCTCTCTTGGCACCCTCCAAGATTTGACTGGCAGCATGTTCTGCACTGGAAATTTTAGCTTCCGCAAGAGATTTGCGAATAAAATACCCGACCACGAACCCCAAGAATAAAGCGGCTACAACGAGAACGATCCAGATTACTGTTGATGGCATCTGTTCACCCCCTCGCTGATTCCTCCAAGGTATTCCTTGGGATTGTTCCAATTTGTAATTAACTCATTCATCATCATACTAAGAATCGATTACAGGCCGATTCAGGTAGGCTGTTCATGCAAATGCACGATATTTCCGCAAAAGTACGGAAGTCAGACCTTCATGATAGGCGAACAGAATCTCTATAGAGCCATAATTTTGGAAGGAAAAAAGACTCCATTAAATATAGATTCATACTCATTTTATTATTTGACGAAAGAAGTTGTCAAGCAAATGACAAGATAAGTCGTCTTTTGGTCCTATAAGTCTTCCCAGTCTTCTAATCCATCTACTCCATCTCTCAGACACAATTCACTAATCACCTTAGAAACTAACCCTCCAGAGTAACCGCGTCGCATTAAAAACGCTCCAGTCTTGCGTTTCCGATCTAACGTTTCTCCCTTCGTCGCTCTCCATTTCTTCGCACCCAGTTGTAATGCGCTGTCGAATTCATCCTCTTCACTCACTTCGTTAAGCGCTTCCTCTATGAGAGGCTTGGAGACGCCCTTCTGACGCAGTTCATGTCTTACCCACAGCTTGCCCTTGCCCCGATTCTTAACCCGCTGCCCGGCCCATTCTAGCGCGTAAGCGGCATCATCAATAAAGCCTTCGCTCGCAAGACGTTCAATCACTTCCTTGATCGTTTCGGGGCTCCAGCCTTTTTCAGCAAGCCGGAGCGAGATCTCATGTGCAGTACGCGGCTTTCGACTCAAATAGAGTAGAGCATCGGCATATCCTCGCTGCCGCTCATCTGCTGATACAATCTCTTCTAAATCGTTCTTGGTAAAAATAGCCCCCTGGATCATCCGGTATCTAATCATTACATCTTCATGAACATCAAGCGCATATGGACCAAAGAAGATCCGATAACGGAATTTCGGTCGTTTAAGAAGTTGAACAGAAGTAATCGTCAGATCTATGTTTTCCGGAAAAGTAGATAGTCCACTTTCTTCCTGTTTCGGATTCTCAGAACCTTGGCCCCAAGAACTTTCATCCGAGATATCAACAACCTCGTTCTCACGACCGCCTCCAGCTCTTGTTCTATCCTGTCGTCCTCGCTTCTCCCAGCTCTCATATCGATGATCCACCCCGCCCGCTCCTTTGCTTCTTAATTAATGTTGATTTATTAAAAAATATCCCCGTCTATACCAAAAACGCTCTGTCCCGGCGAACATCCGCCGGGAATCAGAGCGATCAACTACTTCCAAAATATATTAATCTTCGAGAAGCTCTTGCTCTTCCTTCAATTCCTGCTCCAGGTCCGCTTCAGAAGTCGGAGGAACCGTCGTTGTCAAATTGCTGACCTCGCGAATTTTCTGCTCAATGAGGTCCGCAATCTCTGGATGATCCTTCAAATATTGTTTCGCGTTCTCGCGTCCTTGGCCCAGCCGTTCTCCGGAATAAGAGTACCAAGCACCACTCTTATCCACGATATCATGCTCAACACCGATATCAACGATACTACCTTCTTTGGAAATACCTTCACCATACATGATGTCAACTTCAGCCTGTTTGAACGGAGGTGCTACTTTGTTCTTCACGACCTTAATCCGTGTCCGGTTACCCACCATGTCATTACCCATCTTGATCGCTTCAATACGACGTACATCAAGGCGAATCGTGGAATAGAACTTCAATGCCCGTCCACCCGGAGTTGTCTCCGGATTACCAAACATGACGCCTACCTTCTCACGCAACTGGTTAATAAAGATGGCAATCGTCTTCGACTTGCTGATAGCACCAGACAATTTACGAAGCGCTTGAGACATCAATCTTGCTTGCAGACCAACGTGGGAATCCCCCATGTCACCTTCGATCTCCGCTTTTGGTACCAAAGCTGCCACGGAGTCAATAACTATGATATCCACCGCTCCACTACGTACCAGTGCTTCGGCAATCTCCAATGCTTGTTCACCTGTGTCCGGTTGAGACAACAGCAACTCGTCGATATTTACACCTAACTTGCTAGCATAGGAAGGATCAAGCGCATGCTCTGCGTCAATGAAAGCTGCTTGTCCACCAGTCTTCTGAACTTCAGCGATGGCGTGCAGAGCCACCGTTGTCTTACCAGATGATTCCGGTCCGTACACTTCAATAATCCGACCACGGGGAAGCCCCCCTATACCTAAAGCGATATCTAATGCCAAAGATCCGCTGGGTATAACTTCCACTTGCATATGAGTGGATTCTCCCAATTTCATAATCGAACCTTTACCGAATTGTTTTTCTATTTGACGAAGCGCCATATCCAGCGCTGCACGACGATCTGACATTCAATTCACATCCTTCTCATGATTAAATCCTAGAGTAATTGTAACCTGTTTTGGAACGTTTGCCAAGCATTTTTTCGAACATACATTCGTGTATAGGTCACAACCCTCCCAAACCCTCCCTTATCTTAAGGGAGGGCCCCCAGGGTTGCACCCTCAGGTCTCCCGCTTTTACGGAACTTAGGAGTGATAGAGGCGCTCCTGCTCGCTGTACCCTACGGGGATACGCTTTACTTTGGTAGGTGGAACGCTTTTCCTGGATCACATCCCACCCAAACCCTCCCTTATCTTAAGGGAGGGCCCCTAGGGTTGCACCCTCAGGTCTCCCGCTTTTACGGAACTTGGAGTGATAGAGGCGCTCCTGCTCGCTGTACCCTACGGGGATACGCTTTACTTTGGTAGGTGGAACGCTTTTCCCCCTTCGGGTACGTCTTACTTTTGGAGCTCCTGGGCTACCAGTTGAAACATGCTGCAGGCACTACTACTGTCGAAGCACCCGAGTGACTTTGAGAGGTAGAGTCGCTTACGCCCTTCGGGCACGCTCTACTTGAGTGCTCCTGCATTGGTGCTTACTGTTACTGGTGTGCTTCTTTGCTTCTTTGCTTCTACTTTGTGCTTGGAGTCGCTAGCCCCGTAGGGGATGCGCTCACTTTAGAGCAAAGTCTTAGATTGACTGTAGTGGAGTGACTATCTAATACTGTTGTGTATAGAGTCGCTGGCCCCACAGGGGACAAGCTAATCGAATATACACTGCCTTACTAAGAGCTCCCAAGTTGGGGGAGTGAATATTGCTCTTCGGTGAATAGATAGCGAAGCGGGACGTTTGAATCTGGAGAAACGAAGTGGTCGCCTTTGTATTC
Source organism: Paenibacillus segetis (assembly GCF_014639155.1). Lineage (NCBI taxonomy): Bacteria > Bacillati > Bacillota > Bacilli > Caryophanales > Paenibacillaceae > Paenibacillus > Paenibacillus segetis. The sequence goes on along the minus strand of NZ_BMFT01000001.1, from coordinate 1,497,204 downwards.
GGATTATTACCTCATGGTAATTAATCTAATCGAATAATCCGAATACAACAGCGATCGAAGGATCAAACGGCATGCGTAGCGTACTTATTCACCAATTTTATTTATTCACTCCCCTCAACGACAAAATTTCATAAAAAAAAGAACCGTAGCACAACTGGGTCAGTTAGCTACGGTTCTTCCGTGACTTGATTATACATCTTAGCATGGGGGACATGCAAGATGATTAATTAGCAGCTTCGTTCGCTTTAAGTTGCTTCCATAAATGATAGAGGACGGTTTTGGCAGAACGGATTCGTATCGTATCGCGGTTCCCTTTTAGGTTCAGCTCCATCACCATGGTGTCGCCACCTCTACGGGATATAGCGATGTAGACGAGGCCAACAGGTTTACGCTCAGAATACCCCGGGCCAGCCACACCAGTAATGGATACACCAAAGTCTGTATCAACAATCATCCGCACCTGCTCAGCGAGTACCTGCGCCGTTTCAGCGCTAACAGCACCAGGCGCATCCTCACCCTCCAACATGTCATGCGGTACGTTAAGTAACTTCTCCTTCATTGCGTTGGAGTAGCATACGATTCCGCCAATGAACACGGTAGCACTGCCCGGAATCGTAGTAATTGTCTCCATCAAAAGACCGCCCGTACAACTCTCCGCTACGGCTAAAGTAAGCCCCTGCTCTGTCATCATATCTATAATGACTTTCTCGATTGGAACATCCTCATTCGCATAGAGATGCTCAGATAACCTAGAAGCGATCTCCTGCTCCATCGTTTTTAGCTTGCCTGATGCCTCACTCTCACTATCCGCCTTCGTCGAGATGCGAATCGTAACTTCGCTTTCCTTTGAATAAGGCGCAATCGTAGGATCGGTCTGATTCTCAATCAGATCCATCAATTTCGTCTCAAGCAAAGATTCACCGATGCCGGCAAATTTGAGCATTGTTGAATAAATCGGCATCTCGTTCGTCAGAACGTGCTGGAGAATCCATGGTTTCGCCTCATTCTGAAACATAGGTTTCATTTCACTAGGTGGTCCTGGTAGAACAATATAGAACTTACCATCCTCAGCGATAGCATTTCCTACGGCTAGCCCTGTCTCATTTGGCAGAGGAGTGCCACCATCAATAGCCAAAGCCTGTCGCCGATTGTTCTCTGTCATTGGAGTACCTCGGTCTTTAAAGAAACGATCCAGATTATCCATTGCCATCCGGTCGATATGTAGAGATCTTCCTAGGACAGAAGCTAGTGCTTGCTTCGTAATATCGTCTTGTGTAGGCCCAATTCCCCCAGTGAAAATCATGAGATCGGCACGGGATGAAGCGAGTCGTACCGCCTCACACAGGCGATTTATATTGTCACCTACCACGGTTTGTACATATACATCAATACCAAGCGACGCCAATTCCTGAGATAAGTATTGAGCATTGGAATTTACGATTTGACCAAGTAATAGTTCCGTACCTACTGCAATAATTTCCGCTTTCATGTCAGCCATGTCTCCTTATACGGGCTATAAGACGAAACCCACTACTTTAAAGAGATTGTTCATATCTCCCGAAATTATTGATTCCTTATGTTGTAAATTCACAAATACAAGTTATTGCTTAAGCCTTAGACAACGAAAACAGTGCTTTGTTTTTGACAAAATAGTCGATACCTGAATAAATCGTAATCAACACAGCTAGCCAGATCGCGATGTCATCAAATGGAATATTTAACCATTCGAATGGGAAGTTGTTGAGTAACAACGCTGAAATGGCGACAATCTGAGTGATCGTCTTTATTTTTCCCCACTTGCTAGCAGCGATAACAGAACCCTCTAACAATGCTACTTCACGTAAGCCAGTCACGGCAAATTCACGGCTGATAATAATGATGACCATCCATGAGTCACATTTACCCATCGCAGCAAGCGCAACTAACACAGCTGCAACTAATAGTTTATCAGCCAATGGATCAAGCAATTTGCCTAGATTAGTAACCATATTACGTTTGCGGGCAATATAACCATCAATTCCATCCGTACTTGCCGCAACAATAAACAGCAATGCACCGATCAGTTGATTGAGCGGAAGATGATAATTCCCAAATTGCAGTTCATGCGTCCACCACTCAAAATCTACGAGCAGCGCCACAAGCATAAGCGGAATCATAAAAATACGAGCAAGCGTGATTCGGTTAGGCAGATTCAGATTCACAGGATAACCTCCCCCGATAAATCATAAACATGTTTTACGAAAAAATCTCCATCATGCTTGTGAGTCAGGTTCAGTTGACTCCCTAGTCTTGCGATCATCATTTTCTCTGTCATGAGTCGTATCCCCCATCATATAAAACCGTCTAAACATTACCTCTACAAGTATAATATTTTGAAACGGGCGCTGTCAAAAAGAAAGCAAGGTCCCTCACAATGGATCTACACCGCGGGGACCAAGCCTATAACTGAACTATTTAAAATTAGTAAATTGTAAATCGACAGACAGATCAGCCTTGCGAAGTAATTGCATGATCTCCTGAAGATCATCTTTACTTTTTCCTGTAACTCGGATTGAATCACCTTGAATCTGACTTTTGACTTTTAATTTGGAATCACGAATCAGAACGTTTATCTTCTTCGCATTTTCCTGATCTATACCTGTCTTCAAATTGATCCGCTGACGTACTGAACCAAGGGAAGCTGGTTCAATCTTACCATAATCAAGATTCTTGATTGGCAAGCCCCGTTTGATCATCTTGGACTGTAATATATCGATAACAGCATTCAATTTGTATTCATCGTCAGAGGCGATAACGAGTACATCTTTTTCAATCTTAAGCTCACTCTTGCTACCTTTAAAATCAAAACGATTAGCGATCTCCCGTTCCGTCTGATCGATCGCGTTAGCAAGTTCCTGCATATCCATTTTTGAGACGATATCATATGAACTTTCTGAAGCCATACTTCACAATCCTTTCCTTATTTCCTATATCCATTAATTATATGCCGGAATGTTAGGCCCTGTCCACTTGGATTGGCAAGTACCGCTAGATAATCCCCTAGAACAACAAAACAGACGTTCAGTAGCTAAGAGCTACTATTAACGCCTGAAAATTAATATTATTTACTTTTCTGGTGATCTTCATGGCGAAACATGTTCAGAACTCCAAGCACAATATGAGCCAAACCAAATCCAAGAACGCCATATGCCCAATCACTTGGGGTTAAGTAATATCCAATAAGCGCAACGACGATACCCACACCAATAACAATCCAACTGAGTGTCATGGACAATACACCTCACTTCTAAAAATAAAAGAATAAATTTACTAGTATCTCTACCAGCAAATTTATTCTTCCCTGAAGTGTAAACCCTTATTCGACAGTACCCTCGGTATTGGTGTTCTCACCCGAATCCAGATTCAACTGGATCTTAGACGTATTTTTGCCATCTTCCACGACCACTCCAGCAACAGTGATTGTCGTGTAAGGAGAAGCACCTGATTTAATATATATGCCTTCAGGTCCGAGCTCATATTTCAATACATCGCCATCGGCAGTTGTATCAAAAAATAGCTTTTCCCCGTTCTTATCCCCTTTACGAATGTCCATCCAACTCCGGCCTGTCGCGGTAATGACAACTTCTACCGGCGCTCCCCCCGGATTCTGAACCTTAAACTTTGTAGTGCTACCATCTTTACCATCAGGTACAACGGTTATGTCTTGCGGCACATCTGTATCCGTGCCATTGTCAGTTCCCTCATTACCTGTATTTTCAGTATTCCCTGTATTTCCGTTGTCCGATCCATTCTGACCTTTTTCTGGCTCAGTATTATCGCCATTTTGAACATTTCCTCCAGAAGCGGAGTCAGAATTGTCTGGATTTAAAGGGTCCTTCTCAATTTGAGTAAGCTTGGTTGGATCTGTCACCTGCTTATCATCTGGTTTGTCTGTATTGCCCCAAACCGTAAAATATAAATAAATAACGATAAGAATTAACACTGCAAAGGACCACATCAACGTTGTCGACAACCATTTAGAATTGCGTTCCGTCGCTACTCGACTGCGACGCTTTTGAAGTACTGGTTCCATCGTCTGTTGCTCTGATACCGTAGCCGGAACGTGTTGGCTATGCTCTTCGAGTAATTCATCTGCGTTAATACCTACAGCTTCTGCATAAGTTTTAATAAATGCCCGCACATAAAAACTCCCTGGCAAAACCTTGTAATCTCCCGCCTCGATGGCTTCCAAATACCTTTTGCGAATTTTTGTTACTTCTTGAACATCGTCGAGCGACAAACCTTTGGCAAGGCGCGCTTCTTTTAACTGCTGACCCAAATCCGACACAACCATCACCTCCAGTTAATTGATTTTATATGGGTACTACCCTATATTTTTATTTTTCTAAAAAATAATCCTTAGATCCTATAATTCATCATCATACATCGTAGTAAACGTATCATATACGATTTCTTCTTCCGGATTGTTACGTAATTCAATAATAATGTCAAAGTCATCGTATTCATAACTTGTTTCCTTGATAAATACATCTGGATGTTCAATGACTTTAGTCGATGGCATAGACATGATCTCTTGCAGCAATTGATGATGCTTTTCATTGGTACGGAGTGTGCTGATAATGCCATCTATGATAAAGACATTATGAGGATTTATTTCATCCTCAGATAATTGACTACGCACAGTCTGACGAAGCAAGGTTGAGGACACAAAGGTCCAACGCTTCATTGCACAGACACTGCCTGCGATAATGGATTCCGTCTTACCAACCCGGGGCATACCACGCAAACCAATGACCTGATGTCCGTCTCTCTTTAATACTTCACCCAAAAAGTCGACTAATAACCCAAGTTCATCCCTTGTGAACCGAAATGTCTTCTGATCATCGGAATCGCGATTGATATAACGCCCATGCCGAACAGCCAACAAATCAACTAAACGTGGGCTTCGGAAAGCAGTTACCGTAATGCTATCGACTTTGCTGAGCATATTGCCGATCAGAGCAATCTTCTCGTCATCATTGCTCTCGATCAACATTCCCCGTGTTTCCCCTTCGACACCATTGATCGTCAAAATATTAACCTCAAGCATCCCCAGCATTGAGGCAATATCCCCCAGTAAACCTGGACGGTTCTTATGTATCTTATATTCCATATACCACTGTTTCTGTTTCATCGTAACACCTTCTCTATTTCCTACTTGCTCTTTTCGACAATATAGGACTTATTTCCTGCTTTTCTCCTGAAATTACTATATGTTTATTCCTTAAACGTCTCATTTAATTAACAATCCGTATTTTATGATATATAAAAAGAATTTGAAAGGCAAGCCACAGAGAAAAATTGGAGAAAAGCCCCCCGCTTCGGGGAGCTTTTCAGTGTCAAACTATGCGTTTTTCTTCGCCAATTTCACCATTAAACGTGCAATGGTTTTACGCTCCGCTTCATCGCCTACATCCCAAATTTCCTTCAGGACACGGTTAGAAGCGTTCTGCGGATCGACTTTCTCATCAAGGAAGTCACCAATCTCGTATGCAAGATTAGCGATCACTTCCTCACTGAGACCTGCTTGTTCCGCATTTTTGACACGTTCACCCAAGAAATTTTTCCATGTATCGAAATTTTTGAGTACTGTTGACATCATTAAATCCTCCTTCGCTTGGCGCATGAGATTTAAAATCAACAGTTGTAATATGTGATTCTCAGGACACATTTATTCAACCCTGAGGCCCAATACCACTTACCCATTTATGCATAAATCACTTACATCAGGTCATCCATCCACCATTTGGACTAATGATCTGACCTGTAATGTAACCCGATTCAGGTAAAGCCAAAAAATAGACAAGCGAAGAAATCTCTTCAGGAGAAGCCAGCCGTCCGGCAGGAATTTCTTCTTCAAGAAGTCTCAGCTCTTCTTCATTAAATCGGTTCATCATATCTGTCTTTACCGCGCCTGGAGCTACGGCATTTACGGTAACACCCGAAGGGGCTAATTCCTTAGCCAACGCTTTCGTAAAAGCATTTACGCCACCTTTAGCTGCCGAATAGACCACTTCACATGAACCCCCGGATATTCCCCAAACCGAAGACACATTAATGATTCGACCGAACCGCTGCCCAATCATGTACGGCATAAAAACTTGACTACAAAGAAAAACACTCTTCAAATTAACATCCATGACTTCATCCCATTTATCTTCATCAACGTCTGAAAGTAATCCATAATGTGAAATTCCTGCATTATTCACTACAATATCAGGACGTAAGCCATGAGATTCCAATCTTTCCTGCATTCGCAAAATTTGCTCTTTACTTCGCAAATCAGCCGTTACTGTGTACACTTTGGCACCTAATTCCATGCATTTGCGTGCAACTTCATTAGCGGCTTCGTGTGAGTTCAAATAATGAATAACTACATTCATGCCAACCGCGGCAAATCTTAGTGCCACCTGAGCCCCAATCCCTCGACTTGCTCCGGTAACGAGTACGGTCATTTCCCCGATATTCTTCTCCACCCCATGATGTATTGTCATTTTAAGGACTCACCACAAGAGATACGGCTAACTGTTCCCAATCAATATGCTCCCGAAGACGCTCGTTTACCTCTTCCAGAGTCAAGGACTCATAAATCGACAGGATGGAGAATAGATCTCCCCCGCGGAAGCGATATCTCGTAAATTCATGGGCGATATTCTCAGGTGAATTGAGCATTCGCAAATATCCACCAATTTTCTTTTTCCGTGCTCTCTCGAAATCTTCTTCTTGGAAGCCCGAAGCAGTCATAGCCTTCACTTCTTCCGTGATGATCTTCAATAGAGCATCCGGGTCCTTCGTATCTCCACCAATGGCTGAAAACCCATAGTTTGGATCGCTGTTATACTCATGTCCAAAGCTGTCAGAGATCAAGTCCATATCATACAACTTTTGATACAGTTTCGTGCTAGAACCAAACAACAGATCCAAAGCGAGCTTCGTCGTTAAATCACGCTTAATCAGCGCCTCACCCGATAGACCAATCTGCTTATCCTTAAATCCAAACAAGCATTTAGGTAACGATACCGGTAGTTTGATTTGCCTACGCTTCTCATGCACTTGTGTTGGTTCCTCTTGGAACAATCGGTTGATCGCACCTTGAGGAGGATAGTTCTTGTTCGCCTGGTTATTTCTAACCAGATCAAACACTTCCTTTGCATCAACACCCCCAACAACAAAGAGTAACATATTGCTGGGATGATAAAACGAGTTATAACATGTATATAGTGTTTCTTTTGTGATGGTGGCAATGGAATCGACGGTGCCGGCAATATCGATATGAACGGGATGAAGCTCATACATGGCTTCGATCAGTCCAAAATAAACTCTCCAATCTGGATTGTCTCGATACATTCCGATTTCTTGCCCGATAATCCCCTTTTCTTTCTCCACATTCTGATCTGTAAAATATGGATTTTGCACGAAATTAATTAATGTCTCTAGGTTAGCTGGAATGTTCTCCGTTGCCGAGAACAGATATACCGTTTGATCAAAACTGGTAAATGCATTAGCAGAGGCACCTTGTGAAGCAAACTTAGCAAAAATGTCACCTTCCGGCTCCTCAAACATTTTGTGCTCCAAAAAGTGGGCAATACCATCGGGTACAGAAATCTCTTCCTCACCCTCTACCTGGAAATGATTATCAACCGAACCGTATTTGGTGGAAAAGGTAGCATATGTTTTCTGGAATCCAGGCTTGGGTAGCACGTAAACCTGTAGACCGTTATCCATCGTTTCATGATATAGGGTTTCCTTCAACGCATCATAAGTAATGACTTCCACCCGCTACACCTCCCTTTTCCCAGTCAAAAAGTAAATGGTATTCAAATGGAATAATCCAGCTATACCAACAACATCTTCTGGTGTAACTTTCTCCACTTGACGAAGCAACTCTTCCGCCGGGCGATCCTTGTTTGATAGCACGCGATTGAAATCGTAAGCAATCATTTCGAATGCAGAATCCTGAATTTCGAGTAGACTATTACGAATCATTGCTTTCGTTTGAGACATCTCAAGCTCACTGATCTCACCTTTTTTCATACTTTCCAGCTGGGCTTTAATGATATTGAGCGCTTTTTCATAGTTCTCAATCTCAATTCCAGACTGAATCGTAACGATGCCTTTATGCCCATCGAACCGTGAAGAAGCATAGTAAGCGAGACTTTCCTTCTCACGTACGTTGATGAACAGCTTAGAGTGAGGGTAACTTCCAAGAATACCGTTATATAACAGGGCCGCGGCATATCTCTCATCACTATAAGTAATCGGAGTGCGCAGGCCTAAGTTTAATTTGCCCTGATTAACATCTAGGACCTCTTCCACTGTCTGAACTTCTCCTGCAATGATATCACTGATGGTCTGGGCATAATCCGGTGCAGAAGAACGATTAAGATTGAATTTGGACTCCACTAATTCTTGAATCTCAGCTAGCGACGTGTCACCAACTACGTATAAATCCATGCTAGCTTGCCGTAACCATTGCTGGTAGGCTTCATACAATGACGCTGGTGTAATCCCAGCCAAATCATCAATCCGGCCCAATGGATGTAGACGATAAGGATCATTCTTGAACATTTCTTCAATACAGCGTTCTGCTGCATAACGTATCTTATCGTTGATGATTGACTCTAACTTCTGACGTACCGTTTCCTTTTCGGCTTCAACATAGGAAGAGCGAAATACACCGTTCTCTGTGGCCGGATGAGTTACCACTTCCCCTAGAAAAGAAAATGTCTTCTCCAGCAAGGAATCCCCACTCTGTACAAAAGAGTCGTTAATCGTATCCATCCGAAACTGGACAATTTGATAATTGCCACGTTTATAAACGTCAAATCCGAAGCCTGCACCATATAGATGTTCAAGCTGCTTCTTGAATTCAATCGTCTCTGGATGGGACTGCGTTCCACGGCGAAGTACAAACGGCGTTAAAGCGGTAGTTGTAACTGTATCCTCCTGAAGCGGGATACCAGCGAATAATGAAACTGCGAAAGTTTTGAATCTGGTAGTTGGCAGGACGTGAATCCGGATATTACCCGCGCTGCCGCGCTCAAATTGTGTTTTGTTCAATCCCAAAACTCCTTTACAAGAGACTGATGACGCTCTAACTCGTGAAAATTTGTAGTTCCATTCTATACCATCCCAAAGTAAAGAAGCAACCTGGCGTATCGACCGGCTGCTTCTGTCAAACGATATTTATATGACAGATATGAGCCCAGGTGCGACAGGGCTCTACATCTGTCACATGCAGAAAATATGTTTTCCGATAGTCTTCACTTGCGGACGAGTCCAAATCCATTTGGACGTAGCTGTTTCAGGGTTAAAGTAGTATAAGCATCCATCTGATGGATCCCAACCATTCAAAGCTTGTTGAACAGCCTTACGAGCACTCTCATTGGGTTCAAGATAGATTTGCCCATCGGCTACTGCGGTAAATGCACCAGGCTGAAAAATAACGCCTGAAGCGGTGTTAGGGAAGCTTGGTGATTTAACGCGATTTAGAATAACGGCAGCAACAGCAACTTGACCTTCAAAAGGTTCTCCACGTGCTTCTCCATAAACGGCATTCGCCATGATTTTTAAATCATTAGCCGAAAGTCCAAGCCCACTTGCATTAGATAATTGGGGTTCTTTTTTTGTTGGTGTTTTCGGCGTTGTTGCAGGTTTTTTTGCCGTCGTTCCAGCCTTTTCTTGCCCCCACTTCCAGTTCTTTGTGGCGTTATATAGCTTAAGCTTGGTCTTTGGCCCTGCCAAACCGTCGACCTTCATTCCGAACTCTGATTGGAACCATTTTAGCGAGTCCCGAGTTTTCGAACCGAAGATGCTGTCTATTTTGCCGTAATAAAAACCGAGATAAGACAGTCGTCCTTGTAGTTCATAAACATCATCACCAAACGCTCCATAAGTGATGACCTGAGAGCTGAAGACAGGCATTGCAGGTGGTAAGGATTCAGATTCAGCTTTTTCTCCTATAGTCGTCGGTTTTTCGGCAGTTTGTCGGAGCTCTATGACTTGAATTACTCCGTATACAACTCCGAACAGAAGCAGCACTAAACCGGCAGCAAACCAAATTTTCGCTTTTTTCATACGTTTAGCTCTACCTTTCTTTTGTGGATTAACATGAATGGTTGACTTTAGTATGACAAGCGTAACGTCTTCCTATGCACCCAGCGGCAATCAAAAAAAAGAGTTGCCCGCAAAGCCACATTACGGCTTTAAGAACAACTCCTCTGTATGCTTTTCTATAACCCAATATATCTTAGGAAGAGATTCTTCCCGACTTATACTGATCTATGGATATCAAGACTTCTCTTGGCTTACTACCCTCGTAAGGCCCTACAATCCCTCTTGCCTCCATAGAATCGATCAACCGCGCTGCTCGGGTATATCCTACACGCATACGGCGTTGAAGTAGCGAGACCGAGGCTTGCTTAGCTTCCAATATAATCTGTACCGCCTGATCGTATAACTCATCCATTACTTCTTCCTCTTGTTGAACCTCTTCGTCTACCTCAGGAACGAGGCTCTCATCGTATTCAGCTTGTCCTTGACCTCGAACATAACCCACAATGGCTTCCACTTCCTGATCACTCATGAACGCCCCTTGAACACGAACAGGCTTGGATGCGCCCATTGGCATGAACAACATGTCTCCACGGCCCAATAGTTTCTCAGCTCCGGCCATATCAAGAATCGTTCTTGAATCCACTTGCGAGGATACGCCAAAGGCAATACGTGATGGAATATTCGCCTTGATAACCCCAGTAATAACATCAACAGAAGGTCGCTGTGTCGCAATAATCAAGTGAATACCTGCAGCACGTGCCATTTGCGCAAGACGAGCAATCGCGTCCTCTACATCTTTGGCTGCAACCATCATTAAGTCAGCTAATTCATCCACAATGACGACGATATACGGGAGCACGGCTTCCGGGTTATCTTTCATCATTAGGTTATACCCTTCAACATTACGCGCACCAGACTTAGAGAATAACTCGTAGCGTTTCTCCATCTCCACGACGATTTTCTTAAGTGCTAGTGAAGCCCGTTTTGGATCTGTTACCACAGGTGCAAGCAAATGTGGAATTCCATTGTACATATTCAACTCGACCATTTTTGGATCGACCATCAAAAACTTCACTTCGTCAGGTTTCGCCTTATACAAAATACTCGTAATAATTCCGTTAATACATACTGATTTACCAGAACCTGTAGCTCCTGCTACAAGTAAATGGGGCATCTTCGTCAAATTACCGATGATTGTCGCGCCAGATATATCGCGTCCAAAAGCAATCGACAATTTGGATTCCGCTTCCTGGAACGTAGGTGTCTCCATAACTTCACGCATCGTAACAAGTGAAACTTCTCCGTTAGGTACTTCGATACCAATCGCTGATTTACCTGGAATTGGTGCTTCCATACGGATATCCTTCGCGGCTAATGCCAAAGCGATATCGTCGGTCAAATTCACGATCCGGCTTACCTTTACGCCGATATCAGGTTGTATTTCATAACGTGTAACAGCGGGACCACGAACTACTTCTAACACACGGGCTCTAACTCCAAAGCTCTCAAGTGTGGCCTCGAGCTTACGAGCCGTCTGCATATAATCTGCTTGGTCGCCTGATTTAGAAGCACCTTCTGGTCTCGACAGTAACTTGAATGATGGTAGTTTGTATGGTTTGGGAGCTGGCTTTGGTGGAAGCACTGGAGCTGCTATATCATCAGCATCAAGCTCACCAGATTGCTGTTCTTCAACAGGAGAAGAGTCTACATCATGTAAAGTATCAACCACGTTATCCGTATTCTTGTCGATGTATTCATGTAGGTCTTGTCCAATGTCCGTTAAATCATCAACTTCAAAATCCTCTTCACGAATGCCCGTTTCTCGTTGAATATTATCGAAAAAGTCACGGATAATTGGTCCTGTATCTCCTGCCGAACTTCCCGGGGAATGTAGACCTTCGCCCTGTTTACTCCCTATAGTTCCCGCCCCTACACCGGCATATTGGAGATCATTCCAATTAATTGCAGCAGGAGGACCTTGTACCATAACGTCTCCTACTGTTTGCGGTTCTAGCTCATGCGGAGTTGGCGATTCTACTGGGGTTACTGCATTAGTACGACCTTTAAACCCAAACAACTGAAAGAACACAGGCTTCTTCATCAGTGGTCTAGAGGCTGGCTTAAATTCATCTTCTTCAACATCATGGGCTTCGTCGTCCCTATCCATTGGGACCGTTTTAAGTACCCGTTGATTCTTCCCTGTAACCGGAATAGGACGTAGCATACGAAGCTTCTTGCCAAATTGTTCAGCTAGGATGGCCAATCTACCTCGCAACAAACGGAATAAATCTACGTATGACAGACCTGTGATCAGCATAAAGCTAATTGCTAGCATAACAATCATAATAAGCTTGGCGCCCGCCATACCGAATAGAGAATAGAGTAACGCAAACTCCAATCCCCCTATGTATCCACCACTAATATTCATGTTTAGCAGACTAAATCCAGCATCCCCCATCCCAGGTGCAAAGAGCGATCCCTGTAGGTCCCGATGGATTTGTGATAAAATATTGCCTGCCGTCAATGGTACTGCAGGTGCCAGCTTCTGCTGCATAGCAAGAATAGTACTCATCAATGAGAGAGCAAGTACAGCGAGTAAAGCCCCACTGCGTCTAGTGCTCCAGCGTGATGGCCACTTTCTACTAATCATGACAGCTAGTCCCACATAAACTCCTATCAATGGAATGACAAAATAAAACTTACCTAGAATAAGCGCGGACATTTTGGATAAAGTTCTTCCGACCGCAGCCTCCCCGGACAAGGCGATTATCGATAATGTGATTAGGATGATTCCATAGATTTCATATTTGAGCATGCTACCAAGCTTAGCTTTTTTCTTTTTTCGTTTATTTGCTGCCAAAAAGGAACACCCCCTAGATGAATATTATACCATATTCAGGCGGGGGCATCCTATAAAGGTTGTTCAAAAAATCATCTTTTCAGCATCAAAGTTTATCACACACTTATCTAAGCAAGATCGGAATATAAGCAATTTGTCCACCTGGAGCATACGCTGGGTTTAAATAATCGTCTAGAGAATTACAACGCAACAAACGAACGATAGTTGCTCGATTTCCCCCATCCATTCTCACCTGCATGAGAACTCCTCCAAGTTCGATCTCACTATACATCTCCTGTGATTCCTCATGCTCCCATTGCAACTCTTCGGGTATTATTGTATAAAAGCTCATTGGGTCATCCCTCCCAAGTTTGCACTTGCTCGTCGTGAGTCAATCAATGAATTCAGTTTATTGAGACCTTCACCAATTCCTCCAATTGCATCAATCAAGCCACATTTCACCGCTTCAATTCCACCTACGGCTGTACCAATATCCCGGTTAAGTCCTCCAGTTCTGAACATAAATTCCTTGAAGGTTTCCTCAGAAATATGCGAATGCATGGTTACAAAACGAACTACTCTCTCCTGCATTTTCTCAATATATTCAAATGTTTGTGGTACACCAATCACAAGTCCTGTCATACGAACCGGATGAATAGTCATGGTTGCGCTCTCCGCAATAAGCGAATAGTCGGAAGCTACGGCAATCGGTACACCGATACTGTGCCCTCCTCCAATTACAACAGTTACCGTTGGCTTGCTTAGCGATGAGATCATTTCAGCGATCGCAAGTCCAGCCTCAACATCTCCTCCAACTGTATTTAGAATAATCAGCAGACCCTCGATATTGCGATTCTGTTCTGCCGCAACTAGCTGCGGAATCAAATGCTCATATTTGGTCGTTTTATTTTGCGGAGGTAGCACAAGATGTCCTTCTATTTGTCCAATAATCGTTAAGCAATACACGTTCGACTCCCCTGGTGTTGGTATTGCGGTTTGCCCTAGTTGTTGAATCATGTCCGTGACTGCTGGATTCTTTTTATCACCTTCAGGTTGTGGAGGTATTTCTCCTTCATTTTTGGTATTCATCTGCACCCTGGGATAGTTATTCATCATTATTGATTCGCTTCCTTCCGGCCTGACCGGCCCTATTCTCGTCAAACAAGTCTTCGCAAGAAATAGTATGCCGACAACCGTCCATCATCTATACAGGCTTATCCACAAAAAAACACCCCTGCAATGCAAGGGTTTCAAATCGATCATAGTCATTTTCTCCCGAAAATAAAAAAAGCCTCCTCTCCCGCAAGGAACCGTCCAATATTACCGGCAGGAGAAGAGGCGACTGTGTGCCTATCTTATTATTTAATTCTGTAGGATATTACTTAGACTTCCATAATAATTGGAAGAATCATCGGTCTACGACGCGTTTGTTCGTATAGGAACCGTCCAAGCGCATCCTTCACATTCGTTTTCAGTGAAGCCCATTCATTCACGTTCTCGCTCATCAGCTTCTCTAGAGTGCTGGATACAATGCGATTTGCTTCGTCAAGAAGACCTTCGGATTCTCTAACATAAACGAACCCTCTGGAAATGATATCTGGACCAGATACAATCGTTCCATCCTGCTTACTCAAAGTTACCACGACAACTAGGATACCGTCTTGCGACAATAGCTTACGGTCGCGGAGTACGATATTACCTACATCACCAACACCCAAGCCATCAATCAGTACGTTACCTGCAGGGACTTTCCCTGCTTTACGAGCAACGCCGTTGTCAATCTCAACGATTTCCCCGATATCTACCAAGAAAATGTTGTCTGGATCTACACCAACGGATTGACCCAATTGGGCATGTTTGCGAAGCATACGGTATTCACCGTGAATCGGAATGAAGTATTTCGGTCTCATCAAGTTAAGCATTAACTTCAGTTCTTCTTGACTACCATGACCAGATACATGAACTCCTGAGTTGGATCCACTATATATAACTTCAGCTCCAAGTCGGAACAATTCATCGATAGTGCGACCTACATATTTTTCATTACCTGGTACCGGTGTTGCGGCAATGATTACCGTATCTCCAGGCAAAATATCCACTTTGCGGTGTGTCGAACGTGCCATACGTGTTAACGCTGACATCGGCTCACCTTGGCTACCTGTGCAGAGAATAACAACACGATCTGCAGCCATTTTGTTCACTTCTTCTGGTTCAATCAGAATACCATCAGGTACATTGAGATAGCCAAGTTCTGAAGCGATCGTGACCACATTGACCATACTGCGACCGATAATCGTTAGTTTACGGCCAGTTGCATAAGCAGCGTCAATCACTTGTTGAACACGATGAACGTTTGATGCAAAGGTTGCTACAACCACACGTTGCTGTGCTTTGCGGAAAATATCATTGAGTACGATACCCACATTTTTCTCCGAAGGTGTAAAGCCTGGCTTCTCAGCATTTGTACTATCCGAGAGAAGCGCAAGTACTCCTTTGGCACCGATTTCACCCATACGATGCAAATCAGCAAACTGATCATTGACAGGAGTATGATCAAACTTAAAGTCACCTGTATGCACTACATTTCCTTCTGGAGTCTCTATACAAACTCCGACGGAATCAGGAATACTGTGATTTGTTTTGAAGAAAGTTGCCTTCATCGAGGTTCCCAGCTCAATTTCCGAATCCGCGTTGATTAGCACCCGTTTCGTCTCACCGAGCAAATTAGCTTCCTTCAGCTTGTTCTCCACAAGACCTAAAGTCAATTTCGTTCCATAAACGGGAACGTTCAAATTCTTGAGTACATAAGGTAGTCCACCGATATGGTCTTCATGACCATGGGTCAATACGATCCCTCTTACCTTGTCACGGTTCTCCGTCAGGAAAGTGATATCAGGAATGACGATATCGATACCAAGCATGTCCTCTTCCGGAAATTTTAGCCCGGCGTCAACGACAACAATATCATTGGCATACTGAACGACATACATGTTCTTTCCAATTTCTGCGACGCCGCCCAATGCAAAGATCGTCAATTTTTCATTATTATTTTTTTTGGACAAATCAATCTAACCCTCCTAATTAATTTGGACGTCGTATCGTTTATTATTATTAATTTTAATTAAAAATCACCGCACCCAGTCACTTGAAACCATTATACATGATTAATTTGAGAAAAAACAAGTCGGATGCTTTCTTTGGAGGCCTATCCTTACCTTGCACTATTGCAAAAAAACCGATGCCTCTAGGAAGGCAACGGTTTTTGGTAGAACAAGATTTATTTGGAATTATGCTTCTTAATTCAGTAAGCTGCGAATAAAACGAGCTTCCTCTTCAGTTGGTGGAATGAGCGGCAGACGAACTGAGCCAACCGAGATTCCAAGCTCGTTAAGTGCATATTTCACGCCAACAGGATTTGGACATGAGAACAAACCAGAAAATACTGGTAAGATTTCCTGATGAAGTTTGGCAGATTCTAGTACTCGGCCTTCTAGGAAAGAAGTAATCATTTGCTTCATCTTATCACCAATGACATGACTTGCAACGCTGATCACACCGTAAGCACCTATAGACATCGCAGGCAACGTAGCTGAATCGTCACCAGTGTATACCTTAAAGCCTTCTGGAGCGCCTCCAGCGACTATCGCAACCTGTTCCAAAACACATTCTTTCGTGGCAACTATGTTAGGAACCTGTGCCAAACGAAGCGTTGTCTCTGCGCTCATACTAATCACGGTACGGCTTGGTACATTATATAGGAAAATAGGTAACTCGGTAGATTTAGCGATCGCCTCGAAATGACGGTATAGACCTTCTTGACTAGGCTTGTTGTAATAAGGTACCACGACTAGGGCGCCATCAACTCCACACCGCTCTGCTTCTTTGGTTAAGTGAATTGCATGCGCCGTACTATTACTGCCCGTACCCGCAATGATTTTGCACCGACCTGCACTATATTCAACAGCAAATCGAAACAATTCCAATTTCTCATCATCAGTAACTGTTGGTGACTCACCTGTCGTACCACATACGACCAAAGCATCGGATTTCTGGTCTGTGATCAAATAGTCCATTAATCTTTTGGTCTGTTCCCAATCGATGAGTCCCTGATCATCAAAGGGAGTCACCATGGCAGTAATTAATCTTCCGAAATCCATTGATTCTCCTCCTTCAAGCTTCTGCGGACACCCATCTTACCCAGGCATAGATATAATTCCGCGAAATCCGCTCTATTATTTAATCTATACTAACAGCGTCCAAGTTCAAACTTTGCATGAAGGGCTCTAAGCGCCTGGACCATATCTTCCTTATTTACTAACACCCAAATCGTTGTATTAGAGTCAGCTGATTGTAGAATCTGAATCCCTTGCTCAGATAAAGCTTCGACGATTTTCGCCATGATCCCCGGTACGCCATTAATTCCGCCACCGATGACGGATACCTTGGCACATCCAGACAGAATTTGAGGTTGTAATCCAAGGTTATGAAGAATTGTCTCTGCTTTAACCGCATCGAAATCAAATACAGTATAAACAACACCTGATGGGGTTACATTAATAAAATCCACACTGATGTCATTTTCAGCCATTGCTTTAAATACTTTTAATTGAAGATTGTCTTCAGCTTTACCTCGGGATTCAACTGTGATTTGTGTCACGTTAGCGACGTATGCGATTCCTGTCACATAGCGGTCCACGACTCCAGTCTGAACATCCTTAAAGCCTTCAGGGTTCGCTACAAGCGTTCCTTCATTTTCGGAAAATGTAGAACGAACTCGGACGGGAATCCCTGATTGCATCGCGATTTCTACTGCACGAGGATGGATAACTTTAGCCCCTTGGTGTGCCATATTGCAAATTTCAGCATAACTAACGTATTCCAGTGGCTTAGCATCTTCAACGATTCGAGGATCAGCAGTCAATATGCCATTTACATCGGTATATATATCTACCATCTCAGCATGGAGTGCGGCGCCAAGTGCCGTAGCTGAAGTATCACTACCACCCCGACCTAGCGTTGTAAAATCACCCTCAGGACTTTGACCCTGAAATCCAGTCACAATAACAACGTCCTTATGTTCCAACTCTTGAAGCACTTTTGAAGGAACGATATCCAAAATTCGAGCATTTCCAAATTGCTGATCTGTTCTAAAACCAGCTTGAGCCCCTGTCAGAACGACAGAGGAGATAAACTCACTCTGCAGCAGGCTGCAGAGTGAAGTTGCCGAAATAATTTCACCACAACATAGTAATAAATCTTGTTCTCTCGCCGGCAACGATCCGCCGCCTTCTGAGATTAGACCAAGAAGCGTATCTGTGGCATAAGGATCTCCCTTACGCCCCATAGCCGAAACTACAACAACTAACCGATAACCATTGTTCAGCTCTCGTTTAATATGCGAAATGACATGCCCTCTCGCTTCTTTCGTAGCTAAAGACGTGCCGCCGAACTTTTGCACCAAAATGCGCATGGGTATTCCTCCAATTTCATATGCGGAGTAAAGCGTAACTTCATTCCGTTCTTCCGTGTTAAATCTACCTTGATGTATTATACGTCACCATACGTTACGCCTTCGCCGCAATGATCTCCGCGATCTGTACGGCGTTCCATGCTGCGCCTTTGAGTAAGTTATCAGAAACGATCCACAAATTTAGTCCACGCTCATTACCAAGGTCACGACGCAAGCGACCAACAAAAACATCGGTTTTGCCGGCTGCATCCGTTGCAAGTGGATAAGCTTGAGATGCTGGATCATCAACCAGTGTAATGCCTGGAGCCTCTGCAAGAAGTTGTTTCACCGCTTCGAGGTCATAGTCATTCTTCAGTTCGACGTACACCGATTCGGAGTGACCATATACAACGGGTATACGAACGCAAGTAGCCGTCACAGAAATACTATCGTCTCCAAAGATTTTCTTAGTTTCGCGTACCATCTTCATCTCTTCCAGTGTATATCCATTATCTTGAAATTTATCAATTTGTGGAATCGCATTAAATGCGATCTGGTGCTTCACTGGCAGTGAACCAACCGGTAAAATATCAGGTTTAACTTCTTTGCCTTCTAGCACCTCTTTGCTCTGACGCAGCATTTCGTTTATTGCTTTTGCACCAGCACCAGATACGGCTTGGTACGTCGACACAATAATACGTGAAATGCCATATGCATCGTAAAGCGGCTTCAAAGCCGCTACCATTTGGATGGTAGAACAATTCGGATTGGCGATAATACCTTGATGTTTGTCGATATGTTCAGCGTTCACTTCAGGTACAACTAGCGGAGCAGTTGGATCCATCCGAAATGCATTTGTATTATCAATACATACAGCACCATGGCGTACAGCATGCGGGGCAAGCTCCTTACTAACATCTCCACCGGCGCTAAACAGCGCGATATCAATGCCTTCAAAGCTGTCTGGGCCAGCTTCCTCAACGGTAATTTCCTGTCCCTTAAAGTTAAGTACGGTACCCGCGGAACGTGCCGAAGACAATAGCTTCAGCTTCTCTACCGGAAAGTCCCTTTTTTCTAGTAATCCGATAATCTGTTCTCCTACGGCTCCCGTCGCTCCGACTACGGCGACATTAAATTTCGTCTTGCTCATCTGGCACGTCTCCCCTTTTCTTACATCACAATTTATATTAGTTAAAAAATTAATCCCCTAGTAAATGAGTTCAGTACTTAAATTTCTCAATAATAAGCGGTTGGAGCTGACGTCCTTCGAGTGCTGCATAACAGGTCTCCGGAACCAGTTCCATCCTGGCAACAAGCGAATTTGGCTTGCCTTCTGGGCTATCTTGACCAAACGGGACAAAATAAATATATTTGGCAACGATCAGCTTAGCGATATTCGCCAAATTAAAACCTAATCCATCATTAGTCGATACCGCAATGACCACAGGACGACTATTGCGAAGCTGGGCTTTCACCGCCATCAATACTGGACTATCTGTCATTGCATTAGCCAGTTTACTAGTTGTGTTCCCTGTACAAGGAGCAACCACCAGAACGTCCAATAGTTTGCTTGGACCGAGGGGTTCAGCATCTACAATTGAAGAAATGATATCATTCCCCGTTATATCTTTCAACTGTTTCTGCCAATTATCTGATTTTCCGAAACGAGTATCCGTCGTCATGACCGTTTGAGAAGCAATCGGAACGACCTTTGCCCCCATGTCGACAAACCGTTGGATCTGCGGCATTACTTCTGCAAATGTACAATGCGAGCCAGTTATGGCGTAACCTACTGTTTTCCCCTGCCAATTCACTCTTCATCCCCCCGTAGTTGAAACTCTTCCATAATCGACTGATATATCGCATTCGCAATGATAATTCCAGCCGTTTTGGGAGCTACAATTCCAGGTAAACCAGGAGCAAGAAGAGCCTTGATTCCGCGTTTTTCGGCAAAACGAAAATCCGTTCCACCGGGAGCAGAGGCAAGGTCGATTATGACTGCCTGCCGGGGCAATTTCGAGATGATTTGCGCTGTGACTATCATAGTCGGAATTGTGTTAAAAATCAAGTCGATATCGCCGGCATAAAGGGCCAAATCCGTTGTCGCAAAAGGCTTCCAGCCCATTTGCACCGCCCTCGCAACATGGTCTTCTCGTCGAACTCCTACCTGTACAGTTGCTCCCAATCCTTGCAGTGTTTCCGCCAGAGTAAAACCCGTCCGTCCTATTCCAAGTACAATACAAGACGAACCATGGATAGTAATATCAGTATTCTGTATAGCCATCATGACGGCGCCTTCAGCAGTAGGAATCGAGTTGTATATCGCTACATCATCACGATCAAGTAGCTCTATCATCCGGAAACCATATTCTGCGCACATCTTTTTCAGGAAGCTCTTGGCCATTCCCGTATACACCAGAGTACTTTCCCTTATTGCAGCGAACATCTCATTTACCAAGACTAGTTCACCAGTAGAAAACGGTGCTAAGATGACACCGTGGTCATCACAACCCATGACCGGTAGAACGACAACATCCGCTCCTGCCATTAAACTAGGCGTGAGCGTTTCATGAGACACCCCGGTCAGTGGAGATTCCAATCGGTCAAATCCAACAACCCTTACTATTGCATCCATTTCAACACATTTGTTAATAACTTCAACCTGCCGTGCATCTCCACCAACGAAGAGAATGGTAAGTCCGGTTAGCATTCAGAATGGCACTCCTTCCAAGCAACACAGTATAGAGTATCTTATGCCATTGCCTATCAAGTGGTGAAAATGATCATGTAACAAAAAAGGCGTAATATAGTGACCGCTACGGTGACGGATTATTCTTCCGATCGCTGTTGTCCTTGAATTTCTTGATTTAATTAACCTATAGTGGTAGAAATCCAAGGACAAAGGCGAAGCTACCGCTTCTTCAGAACAATTCCGTCCCCTTCGCTACGTTCTGCATCATCTTTTGTATTCTGCCAATACAAAAAAAGCCTACAATCACCGCAGCGCTATGGCCTTGGTATTGTAAGCTTTTAAATTTGCAGCATAAATTCAGCTAATCGTTATTAATTCCTGATTAAGGTTAGTTCTTTCCTGTATGGCCAAAGCCACCCGCACCGCGCGCAGTGTCGGAAAGTTCATCAACTGGAATAAGATTAACTTCCGGTACAATCTGGAATACCATTTGCGCAATTCGTTCATTACGTTTGATGGTAAATGGTTCTTCTCCAAGATTGATCAAAAGTACTTTGATCTCTCCTCGATAATCGGCGTCGATCGTTCCCGGTGTATTCAGGCAAGTGATACCATGTTTGAACGCTAGTCCACTGCGTGGACGAATCTGCGCTTCCAAACCTGCTGGCATCGCAATAGCCAATCCGGTTGGAACGAGCCCACGTTGCCCTGGAAGAAATACAATATCTTCAGTTACAGCAGCGTATAAATCGAAGCCAGAAGCTAGCTCCGACATTTTGCGAGGGAGTTCAATATCTTCATTCCCGGCAAGACGGTTAATTTGCACATCAAATGACAAGTTCATCTCTCCTTATTCCCGACAGCACACGATCTGATGAACCAACCATGGCAAGTGAAAACGGCTGTTTGAACATTTCTTTCAGCACATAATCAACATCATCCATCGTTACTGCTTCAATCCGTGCTATCATTTCATCGAGCGTATAATGTTTACCGAGCATCAACTCATTCTTACCGAGTCGGTTCATTCTACTACCCGTACTTTCCAAACTAAGAATCAAACTTCCCTTGAGCTGTTCTTTTCCCTTACGAAGTTCACTGTCGCTAATCCCCTTCACCGACACTTCGTGTAAGATCTCTTTCGTCAGATCAAGAACTTCTACACTTTGTTTAGGCGCTGTTCCTGCATATACTGTAAACAATCCACTATCTGCATGAGAGCTATGATAGGAGTAAACTGAATAAGCTAGTCCTCTCTTCTCACGAATCTCCTGAAACAGCCGCGAACTCATCCCGCCGCCAAGCGCGTTGTTCAATAGAACCATTGCATACTGACGTTGGTCTCCACTCTTCAAACCCGGGAATGACAAACAAATATGATTTTGCTCTGTCTTCTTTTGATGGAATTTCAAACCACCCAAAAAAGTAGGCGGTTCAGGCTCACTTTGGACTCCGTGATTATTAAAATCACCAAAATGCTTCTCCAGTAATTCAATCACGCTGTCATCAATATTACCAGCAACACTGATTACCGTATTCTCAATCGTATATTTCTGACGCATATATTCCCGTAGATGTGAGGGACCCATAGCATGCAGTTTTTCTTCCGTACCCAAAATAGGCAAGGCTAACGGATGATCACCATAGGCAGCTCTGGACAACAAATCGTGAACCATATCGTCCGGGGTATCCTCATACATGGAGATTTCCTCAAGGATAACATTCTTCTCTTTACGAAGCTCTTCTTCATCAAAACGTGAGCGGAAGAACATATCCGCTAACACATCTACCGCGATAGGCAAATGCTCGTCGAGAACTTTCGCATAATAACACGTATATTCCTTAGAGGTAAAAGCATTAACATTTCCTCCAATGGCATCGAACTCTTCAGCAATATCCTTTGCTTCAAAGCGCTCAGTACCTTTAAACAACATATGCTCGATAAAGTGTGAAACCCCACCCATCTCGGGGCTTTCGTTGCGCGATCCTGTCTTTACCCATATGCCAAACGACACCGAACGAAAGGTTGGAATTGTCTCCATAACCACTCGCAGGCCGTTTTTCAATTGCATCTTCTTCACGAAAGGCCCTCCTATAAGTTTTGCGAAGCAAAACTGACTTCGTAAGCATGTACTTAGTTTTGCGAAGCAAAACTGACCCAAGCATAGCTTAAGTTTTTATTTAACAAACATAAATGCATCCTTTATCCTACCAAAAAAAGACCGAATGCTCAACTCCCCGGTGTATTAACACGACTCGAAGATAGTGTCTCGTCCACCGTTCCAAGCTTCAAACCTTTGTGCTGTATGGTCTGGATGATCTCTTTAAGAGCCTCACTGGACGATGCTGTCGGGTGCATTAGAATGAGTGATCCCGGTTCCACTTTTTTTGATATTTTAGCAATTACACTGCTAGGTGGTGGATTTTTCCAATCCACCGTGTCCAAAGTCCACAATACCGTCTTTAACCCTTGATCAGCGGCTTGGCGAACTGTTCTATCATTAAAATCACCAGATGGAGGCGCGAACCATCGATTCTCCACACCTAGCTTTTCCTTCAATAAATCTTTCGTTTTGGATATTTCCAATCTGGCACGACTTTCATCAAGCTGACTCATATTAGGGTGTGAGTATGCATGATTTTCAATCTGGTGACCACGTCTCTGAATCTCCTGAGCTAATTCAACGTTTTTCTTCAACCAACTACCATCCAGAAAAAAAGTAGCCTTTACCTTAGCCTCATCTAACGTATCCAGCATGGGTACGATATACTGATTGCCCCAAGCAACATTAATCATCAGCGCGGCCATTGGCTTGGCTGGATTCCCTCGGTAAATAGGCTGTGGCTCCAAATCATCCAAACTGATTCGGGGTTTAATCTCCCGATAAACATACTGGATCTCCGCGCCTTCTGGTGCTGTTTTAGCCTTCTTATACGTGCTGTCTATATCTACTTCCAATCCATTATACCCTGGGATTGCTTTCCACACACGATCTACTACGGCATCTACAGGTTCAATTCTCCGCTTAGCGGCCTCCTCTTGAATTTTACTAAGAAGTGTATTCTCCGCTTCACCGTCATTAAACAGCCTAAATGCATAGCTACCGTTTTGCCCTCCCTCTACACCCTGTACAAACGCCCTAACCCCTGTAAACTGTCCAATGACCAACACCGTCATCACACAGAATAATATGACTGCATATTTTTTTCGATTCATGACAGGCCCATCCCTTCAACCTGGTTTTGTCCTCATCATATGTGGACACGTTCAGGTTTATGCAGAAGGAAGGGTAGTGTTTCTCAGAACATTCGTATTTTAATATGAGGAAAAAGTAAAAAAGAGCCAGAATGAATACATTCCGTCTCTTTTGCCGCAGGCTAGAGTCTATTGAGTATGAATAAAATTACTCCGACTGTGCGGTCAGAACTACTTTGCGGGAAAGATTAATACGACCCTGTTGATCAATTTCAGTAACTTTAACAGTTATTGAATCGCCGATCGCAACGACATCTTCCACCTTGGCAACACGTTCTGTTGACAGTTGTGAAATATGCACCAAACCGTCTTTACCCGGTAGGATCTCAACAAAAGCGCCAAATTTCTCAATCCGTTTAACCGTACCGATGTAAATTTCACCGACTACAACTTCCTTGACGATTCCCTCAATAATAGAGCGAGCTTTATTATTCATTTCCTCATCTGTAGAAGCGATAAATACTCGGCCATCTTGCTCGATGTCGATCTTCACACCAGTTTCCTCGATGATCTTGTTGATGATTTTCCCACCAGGTCCGATAACATCACGGATTTTGTCCGGATTGATATTAATAATGATAATCTTAGGTGCATATTTAGATAAATGCGCCTTCGGTTTATCAATACGTTCCATCATTTTAGAGAGGATATGCATGCGTCCTTCTCTAGCTTGAGACAATGCATCAGATAAAATTTGACGATCGATACCATCAATTTTAATATCCATTTGAATTGCAGTTACACCTTCAGCTGTTCCTGCTACTTTGAAGTCCATATCTCCCAAATGATCTTCCATACCCTGAATATCTGTCAGAATCGATACATGTTCCCCATCCTTAATGAGACCCATCGCAACACCAGCAACCGGTGCTTTGATTGGTACACCTGCATCCATCATGGCCAAGGTACTTGCACAAATACTAGCTTGGGAAGTAGAACCATTTGATTCGATAACCTCAGATACAAGACGAATCGTATATGGGAATTCCGTTTCAGAAGGAATTACCTTGGAAAGTGCTCTTTCGCCAAGTGCTCCATGTCCAATTTCACGACGACCCGGTGGGCGGAGCGGACGAGCTTCACCAACGCTAAACGGAGGGAAATTGTAATGATGCATGAATCGTTTGGACTCTTCCAAATGAATACCGTCCAAAATTTGTACATCACCCAAAGCTCCAAGGGTACAGATACTCAGTGCTTGAGTTTGTCCACGTGTAAATAGACCTGAACCATGAGTACGAGGTAGCAAGTCGATGTCGCAATCGATCGGACGAATCTCGTCCAATTTCCGGCCATCAGGACGTACTTTATCATGCGTAATCAAGCGGCGGACTTCTTCCTTAACGATATCGTGAAGAACTTCCTTCACATCGTTCAAGAGTTCCGGAGATTCTATGTACTTCTCCGCGAAGAATGCTACCGTCTCATCATTAATTGCGTCAATTGCTTCTTGACGTGCATGTTTCTCTGCTACTTTTACCGCTTCAACCAAGCGTGCAGCAGCAAAATCACGTACAGCGGAATTAACATCAGCATTTACGGCATGAAGCTTCACTTCCATCTTCTCTTTACCGGCAATTTTGACGAGTTCCTCAATGACAGCTACGATATTCTTGATTTCATCATGACCAAACATGATCGCTTCCAGCATGACTTCTTCAGGTACTTCATTTGCTTCAGCTTCAACCATCATAATCGCGTCTTTAGTACCAGCCACCACAACATAAATGTCGCTAGCTTCTTGCTGAGAGATCGTTGGATTGATGATGAATTCTCCATTAATCCGACCAACAGCTACGCTACCAATCGGGCCATTAAATGGAACATCCGAAATACTTAGCGCTGCCGAGGTACCAATCATAGCTGCGATATCTGGTTGGCAATCTTGATCCACACTCATGACAAGATTTACGATTTGTACATCATTCCGGAAGCCTTCCGGGAACAACGGACGAATCGGACGGTCAGTCAAACGGCTAGCAAGAATTGCTTTCTCACTTGGACGTCCTTCCCGCTTAATGAAACCACCAGGGATTTTCCCTACTGCATACAGTTTTTCTTCATAATTAACGGTGAGTGGAAAGAAATCCAGATCCTTTGGTCCAGGGGACGCCGTTACTGTACATAATACAGCTGTATCGCCATAGCGTACCATTACTGCTGCATTTGCTTGCTTAGCCAAACGACCAGTTTCCAGTATAAGAGGTCTTCCTCCTAACTGCATTTTCACATGTTTCTCCATGAGATCCCTCCTTATCAAACATACAAGTTCGTTACAGACTCCATTATTTCCTTCTTTTGCTCAATTCATAAGAAAAGCACCTTGCGGTGCCCATCGAAATTGTAGTGAAATTTTCCTGAGTAGCGTATTCATTTCCATGACTTTAAAAAGCAACCCAGTGACACCCCGTCTCGCTTCAATAGCGTATCCGGCGGCCACCAGGCTGCTTTGGCTAATCATGTCAAAATTAACGACGCAATCCGAGTTTCTCGATCAATGCGGAGTAACGTCTCACGTCTTTTTTCTTCAAGTAAGCCAACAAACTACGACGTTGTCCAACCATTTTCAAAAGACCGCGACGGGAATGATGGTCCTTCTTGTGTGTACGCAAGTGGTCCGTCAAGTTCACGATGTTCTCCGTAAGGATAGCAATTTGCACCTCTGGAGATCCTGTATCGGATTCATGAGTTTTGTGCTCTGCAATCAATTGGTGTTTACGTTCTTGAGTCAATGCCATCCTGTTCACCTCCTTTATCATAATCGCCATTAGCCTCGTTGTCGGGCGGTGAGGACCGATTAACCAAGCTAAGGTTATTTGTGCCATGATTTAAGATCAACTCTCTTACCATGAACAACGTCTATCAGTATATCATATCCCGCTGATGAAAGTAAATGCCGCTATTCTTAATTTAAAGCGAGTATTCAAAAATCCACAAAATATTGAACGTTCTCTTTATTTCACAGATAGGAGCATTCCTCTTGCCGTCTCAGCATCTACTTTGATTTGAGCAATTAATTTCTCAACGGATTCAAATTTGCGTTCTGCCCGAATAAATTCTACTAGCTCTACTTCCAACTGCTTACCATATAGGTCGCCATTGAAGTCAAGTAGATGAATTTCCAAAGACGGTGCTACTACATCACTGTGAAAAGTTGGCTTAACTCCAACGTTCATGACACCTGAGAATGATGCTCCCTCTAAATTGGCTCTAACAGCATATACTCCTTTAGTTGGAAGTACGAAATGTTCGTTTGGTTTCATATTGGCAGTTGGAAATCCTAGCAAGCGGCCCCTCTTCTCACCATGCATAACAGTGCCGTTAATTGTGTACCGTCTACCTAGCCAACGATTGGCCAAAGAGATGTTACCCTCTTGTAATGCCTTACGAATGCCCGAACTGCTGACTTTTTCATCATGGATAAGAAAAGCTGGCATCGTGCAAACTTCCATCGTATTCCCGCTTAATTCACGTAGCGTATCCGCATGTCCTTCACCACGGTATCCATAACGGAAGTCGAAGCCAACTACGGCGGTATGAACTTTCAATGGTAACAACATGTCACACACAAAATGATGTGGGCTTACTTGGGAGAAGTCATCGTTAAAATCAACGATATATAAATAATCAACTCCAAGTTCACGGAAAAGTTGTTCTTTCACATGTGGTGGAGTTAAGTAACCATCATAGTCACCTTTCTTCATGACTTCTTTCGGATGAGGATGGAAAGTCATAACTGCAGCAGGAAGTCCCAAACGCACTGCCAAGTTAACCGCAGATTTGATCACACTTTCGTGACCTAGATGTAAACCATCAAACTGGCCAATAGCCATCACTTGCGGTCTAGTATCTCTAGCAATAATGTCCTCTGGTAAAGGATAAGATAAAGTTATTGTCTCCACAATGGCTCACCTGCAATTTCACTGTGATGGGCACTTAATCACTCAGGGAGAAAAACTTTGACAGGTCTCACAAACTGACCATGCTCCTCCAAGCGAAAAATGCCTAAAAACTGTTCATTCGGCCCATACAGCCGCATAATATCCCCTGGATTCGCCCCAGGGTGAATTGTATTTGAGGATAGCTTCTGCCCCTGAAGAGCTGCTGGTACCTTCTCTGCTACCACCGTATGAGCAGGCAGATGTTCCACTGCCTTATCGACCGGGAGCAAATAGGACGCTAATGTACCTTCCTCAGCATACTTTGCTATATCTTCAAGAGTCAGACATGCTGCTTCAGGTATACCTGCCGACATCGTACGTTTAAGCTTAGACATCGTAGCAGGAACACCCAGTGCCTGACCAATATCGACACATAATGTACGGATATACGTTCCTTTGGAGCAGAGCGCCCGGAAAGAAATAGTCGGATGTGGTCCTTCTGGATTGAAGGAGATCATTTCTATTTCATGGATCGTAACTTCCCGAGGTTTACGCTCTACGGTCTTTCCTTCGCGGGCCAGTTCATAGAGGCGCTTACCGTCCTGCTTCAAAGCAGAGTACATCGGCGGAACTTGTGAAATCGTTCCAGTAAATTGAGACAGAACCAACTGAACCTCTTCCTCCGTAACGGAAACCTGCTCCATTTGCTCTATCACATTACCCGAGATATCCTCTGTATCAGTAGCTACTCCTAGCAAAAGAGTTGCCTCATACTCCTTAGGTAATTCCTGCAAGTACTCAACCATTCGCGTCGCTCGGCCTAAGCATAATGGAAGCACACCCGTTACCGCTGGGTCAAGCGTCCCTGTATGGCCAATTCGCTTCATGCTTAAAATCCTACGCGTCTTAGCTACTACATCATGCGAGGTAAAACCCGCGGGTTTATTGACCGGAAGTATACCTTCATATGAACTCATAATTTTGCCTTCACCTGCTCCACTACACGGGATACAACATCCTCGAGTGTCCCTTCAATACGGGCTCCAGCAGCGCGAACATGTCCCCCTCCACCGAAGCTTTGAGCGATTGAAGCAACATCTACATTTCCATTCGAGCGCATGCTCGCTTTAACGGCGTTTTCATTTATAACTTTAAATAAAAGACCAACTTCAACCCCCTGAATATTGCGGGGATAATTAACGATCCCTTCCAAGTCTTCATGGATAGCACCCGTTGCTAACATATCTTCATCATCAATCGTCACCCAGCTGATCTTGCCATCCTCTGTGATAACCAATCGATTCAGTGCTCGAGTTAACAAACGTAGTTGAGGGAGGGTCATCTGCTCTAAAAGTAATTCTGATAAGCCAGGCCCATCAACTCCATACTCCAATAGTTTGGATGCTGTTGCCATGACCTTTGGAGTTGTGCTGGAATAACGAAAACCACCTGTGTCGGTCAAAAGACCTGTATATATCGCCGTTGCGATATCTGGAGTCATTTCAAGTTCAAGATGCCCAATAAGATCGAACAAAATTTCTACCGTTGCGGCCGCATCGGGTACAATCAAATTGACTGCACCAAATTTATCATTGGTAGGATGGTGATCAATATTCAAGATTTGTGCGTTATCAGCGAAGCATTCCCGTACCTTTCCAATTCGAGCATAGTCAGCACAATCTACGGCAATAACATGACTGTACTTATGCTGGAGCGGATCAACTGAAAGATCCTTGATCTGTTCACTATGCCATAAATAAGACATCCGCCGAGGAATGGGGCCTTCGTTAACCATAACGTAATTTTTACCTAGACATGAGAGAAGCCAGCCCACCGCAAGGGTAGAACTGACTGCATCTCCGTCCGGCTGAATATGCGACACTACCAGGAAATCATCATGTTCCGTCAGAAACTGAGTGGTCTGCCGGAACTCCCGTTCATTGGTCTGCATTGCCGTCTCCTTTAAATGTTCATTTATCGTCGTGCGTGATTTCACCAAGCAACTTCTCGATGCGGCTACCATAAGCAACCGACTCATCAATTTTGAATATCAGTTCAGGTGTATGACGTAACCGGATTCGCTTTCCAATCTCAGTCCGCAAAAATCCATTCGCTTTGTCAATCCCTTTCAGTGATTCAGCTTTTTTCTCTTCGTCACCGAATACACTCAGATATACTTTTGCTTGTGATAAATCGTTTGTAACATCAACGCCAGTCACTGTAACAAATCCAATTCGAGGATCCTTAAGCTCTGTTTGAATCAGAATGCTTAACTCTTTTTTGATTTGTTCACTTACACGACCGGTACGATTTTTTGCCATATATGACACCTCACCTTACTTCGGTTCAACAGTCTCCATGATGAACGCTTCGATAATGTCGCCCTCTTTGAGGTCGTTAAAGTTGTCCAGAGTAATACCACATTCATAACCTTGAGCAACCTCTTTTGCATCATCTTTGAAACGTTTGAGTGAATCAATTTTACCCTCGTATACCACAATGCCTGAACGAACTAGGCGCATTTCAGCGGAACGAGTAATCTTACCAGAAGTCACCATACAACCTGCAATGGCTCCCACTTTGCTAATCTTAAACAAATTACGAACTTCAGCATGGCCAATAACAACTTCCTTGTAGACCGGATCAAGCATACCTTTCATCGCTTGTTCGATCTCTTCAATTGCACTGTAAATGACACGGTGAAGTCTGATATCAACCTTCTCTTGTTCAGCAGTTGCTTTCGTCTGAGAATCAGGACGAACATTGAAACCGATCACGATCGCATTGGAAGCTGCTGCCAGAATAATATCCGATTCCGTAATGGCTCCCGCACCACTATGAATAATCTTCACGCGTACGCCTTCAACTTCAATCTTCTGAAGTGAGCTCTTAAGTGCTTCGACCGAGCCTTGAACGTCACCTTTGATAATGACATTAAGGTCTTTCATTTCACCATCTTTAATATGTTGGAACAAATCGTCGAGCGTAACTCTGGTGTTGTGACCAAGATCCGATTGACGTTGAGTAATCGCACGTTTCTCAGCAATGGAACGGGCTTTGCGCTCGTCCTCAAACACCATGAATGGATCACCAGCTTTTGGAACTTCTGTTAAACCGGTAATTTCAACCGGAGTAGAAGGTCCAACTTCTTTGAGACGACGTCCTTTATCATTCACCATAGCACGGATACGACCAAAGCAGTTACCTGCAACAAAAGCATCGCCGACTTTCAGAGTACCATGTTGAACGAGTACGCGAGCTACCGGACCACGACTCTTATCAAGTTCAGCTTCAATAACCAAACCGCGAGCACGTTTGTTAGGATTTGCACGATACTCATTAACTTCCGCAACTAGCAGAATCATTTCAAGAAGCTCTTCCAGACCCATCTTCTGTTTAGCCGAAACGTTAACGAAGATAGTATCCCCGCCCCACTCTTCCGGTACCAGTCCATATTCTGTAAGCTCTTGCTTTACTTTATCAGGATTAGCGTCTGGTTTATCGATTTTGTTAACTGCGACGATGATAGGTAGACCTGCCGCTTTAGCATGGCTAACTGCTTCAACCGTTTGTGGCATAACTCCGTCGTCAGCTGCAACCACAATAATTGTAATATCGGTCAATTGTGCACCACGTGCCCGCATTGCGGTAAACGCTTCGTGACCTGGTGTATCCAAGAAAGTGATCTTCTTGTTGTTGATCTCAACTTGGTAAGCACCGATATGCTGAGTAATCCCCCCAGCTTCGCCACCAGTTACGTTCGTTGAACGAATCGCATCAAGGAGTGTTGTCTTACCATGATCGACGTGACCCATAATCGTTACGACTGGAGGACGTTCCATCAAATCCGCTTCATCATCAACCTCTTGAAGTGTTTCAAAACGATCATCTTCCACCGGAATCTTCACTTCAACTTCAACACCAAATTCGCCGGCAAGTAGAAGTATAGTTTCGATATCGAGTTCCTGATTGATCGTTGCCATGACTCCAAGAGAAATCAATTTCTTGATTACTTCAGAAGCATCTTTATGAAGCAACTTCGCGGTTTCTCCAACTGTGGAATTACCACGAACGATAATTTTCTTCGGTGTATTATCAATCTTTTCACGTGGAGGTTGTTGTTGCCCACCTCTACCGCCACGACCGCCGCCCTTACCGCCGCGGTTATTCTTGAAATTACCACCTTTATTATCATCAAAACGTCTTTGACCGGATTGTCCCGGTCTATTGTTACTACCGTTGTAGTTGCTGTTTCCGCCTTTACGTTGTCCTTGACCTTGACCTTGGCTTTGGCCTTGTCCACGGTTATTTGAATCATTACCAGTAGACGCAGTACGAGCCTGAGGCTGGGAACTACGATTTGGAGTACTCGTTCCTGGACGAGAAAATCCGGATGATGCGCCGCCGCTTTGGCCTTGCGAGCGGTTAGGTCCGGAATTGCGGTTTGGTTGACCACTCGATCCTTGTCCTGGGCGTGCTCCTTGCCCGCTGTTAGATGGACGATTTGTTCTTTCCTGAGTTGCTTGAGTGCTACCTGAAGTGGTAGCTTGGTTAGTGTTATTTGGTTTATTATTCATACTTACCTGCTTTTCTTGTTGATTTTTGTTAATAACTTGACTATTCGTATTTCCTTGAACGTCTCGACGCTGCTCTCCACGCTGGCCAGATCCTTCACCGGCCGAAGAATT
This sequence comes from Paenibacillus segetis, assembly GCF_014639155.1. Classification (NCBI taxonomy): domain Bacteria; kingdom Bacillati; phylum Bacillota; class Bacilli; order Caryophanales; family Paenibacillaceae; genus Paenibacillus; species Paenibacillus segetis. The sequence continues at coordinate 1,464,304 of NZ_BMFT01000001.1, read as the reverse complement.
CGGTGTCTGACTTCCTCCTGCGGAAGCCGGAGCCGACGATTTAACGGGAGTTTTCGCTGAAGCTTCTGTACGTCCTGAGTTTTCTCTTTTTGCAGCAGCGTTACTCTTAATATCCTTGAAAAATTTTTCCACTGATTCAACCGCGTTATTCTCCATAACACTCATATGGTTGTTAACAGGGATATCCAAGCGTTTAAGAATTGTAATAATTTCTTTGCTACTCATATTGAGCGATTTAGCGTATTCGTATACTCTGAGTTTATCCTTGTTTTCTTGTTTACTCAATATACTCCACCTCCGACGTTTTAACGATGGTTTTTCGAATCATGTCAGCAAATCCCTGATCCATGAGTCCAATAACAATCCGTTCCGGTTTCCCTACACTGGCTCCAAGCCGTTCCCGGTCAAATCCAATGATCAAAGGAACTTTATAGGTTCCGCATTTGTCACGAAATTTCTTATGAGTATTAGCGGATGCATCCCCAGCAACGATAACTAGTTTTGCCTCAGCAGACCGAACGGCTTTTAATACGCTCTCATCACCGGTCACTATTTTTCCTGCTCGCATCGCAAGGCCGAGTCCGGACAATACCTTACTCATCGTCTCCCTCTTCCTTATCCCGCTCAGCGAGGAATTCCTCCTCGACTGCTAGAAAATCACGAGCCAGTTGTTCGTAAACCTCTGGACCAACTGTTGCTTTTAGCGCTCGATCAAGTGCCCGGTTCTTATGAGCCAACTTGAAGCAGGACTCTTTCCCGCACAAGTAGGCTCCTCTCCCCGACTTTTTGCCCGTTAAATCAATCGAAACCTCGCCTTCAGGCGAACGTACAACACGAATCAATGATTTCTTAGGCATCATCTCGCCACAAGCAACGCATTTTCGAAGCGGTATTTTTCTGGTTTTCATTTCGACCACACTCCCGTCCCTTATAATATGTGTTCAAAAAGTCAGATTTTCAGCACCAAGAAGGTTGGATGAAGCTAGGGCATGAGGAGCGGAGCTACACGTTTTCGGAGAAAACGGCTTCGGAAGCAATCGCTAGCAAAACCTACGTGAGCACCGGAAGGCCCGGCTGAATTCAAGATTCGATGTCGATTCCGCTTCTTGTGATATGCTTCGTGATCAAAAGATGACTTTTTGAACTACCTCTTATAGTTTAATCGACGGAGATGGAATCTTGATCGAGTTCCTCCAGCTGACTTCTTTCTCTTCCGAATTCCTCTTCCGCTTGGCTCTCGCTCTTAATGTCGATTTTCCATCCTGTCAGTTTAGCTGCCAACCGGGCATTTTGACCTTTGATCCCAATAGCAAGTGATAATTGATAATCAGGAACGATAACCCGCGCCATTTTCTCAGTCTCGAAGACTTCAACTTCAAGCACTTTCGAAGGACTAAGTGCATTAGCTACGTACTCTTCAACACTTTCCGAATAGCGAACGATATCTATTTTCTCACCACGAAGTTCATTTACGATGGTCTGTACGCGGTTCCCCTTTGGTCCTACACATGAACCAACCGGATCCACTTCATTATTACGAGAGTAAACCGCAATTTTGGAACGGAATCCTGCTTCACGGGCAACAGAACGAATCTCAACTACGCCATCAAAAATCTCAGGAACTTCTAGCTCGAACAATCTCTTCAGCAATCCCGGATGAGAACGTGATAGTAAAATTTGTGGTCCTTTTGTAGTGTTCTCAACCTTCGTGATATATGCTTTGATCCGATCACCATGTTTAAATTTCTCGTTTGGCATAAGTTCACTAAGTGGAAGATGTGCTTCAACTTTGCCAAGGTCCACGTAAACATTACGCAAATCCTGACGTTGCACGATACCCGTTACGATATCTTCTTCCTTCTCAACAAACGCATTATAGATGAGTCCCCGTTCCGCTTCACGAATACGTTGCGTTACAACTTGCTTAGCAGTTTGAGCCGCAATACGTCCGAAATCACGAGGCGTTACTTCGATCTCCGCAATGTCGTCAAGCTGAAAATTAGGATTAATCTCACGAGCAGCTGGCAGTGAAATTTCTGTGCGTGGATCAAGAACTTCTTCAACAACAAGCTTACGAGCATAAACCTTAATTACACCAGTAAGTCTGTTCATATCCACTCGTACATTTTGTGCCGTGTTGAAGTTACGTTTGTAACTTGAGATCAGTGCAGCTTCAATCGCTTCAAATAAAATATCTTTGCTGATCCCTTTCTCTCTTTCCAATTCGTTCAAGGCATCGATAAAATCCATACTCATTTGCCTCGAGTTCCCCCCTTCAATGTTCCTGGTAAGTTACAGGTTAAAAAATAATGGCCAGCCTAGCGGCCGCAACTTTACTATATGGAATGGCATGACTTTTCTTCCCAACTTGGATAACTAGCTCCTCATTCTCGAAGGAAAGAAGTCGGCCTTCAAATTCTTTCAGGCCATCAACCGATTCATATGTAGTTACAAATACATCACTTCCAACGGCTTTGGTTACATCCTCTGCCTTTTTGAGCGGACGTTCCGCCCCAGGGGAAGATACTTCCAGGAAATAAGCTGAAGAGATCGGATCATTAGCATCCAACTTCTCACTTAAATATTCGCTAATTCGACCACAGTCATCGATATCGATGCCTCCGTCCTTATCCACGAAAACACGTAAGAACCAATTGCTTCCTTCTTTCACATATTCCACGTCAACCAGTTCAAAGCCATTCTCTTCTAGGAATGGTGTAACCATCTCTTCCACGGTCGCTTTGATCTTCGGTGTGCTCAAGCGTACATACCTCCATACAATTGTTTCCTATATACCAAAGATAAAGAGTGGGTTTCCCCACTCTTTAACAACGGTTCTATCTCCATGATTACCATAAAAATTATAACATAGTCACGGTATAGTGACAAGTAAAAGACCTTTACCTGAAAGGCGAAGAGCCCAACTACCATCTAATTGAAGCAAATAATTGCAATCCCTGACTGAAAAAACAGTGAAATTTTCATTTCCTAAAACAGGGAAAGCTGGTTGCTTTCAGGAAGCCCGCGGAAACATCCCAAGGTGCCCAGTAGTTCAACAACGGTTTTACTTGCTTTCGATTTTTGTTGGAAATCCTCAATAGATAAATACTCGCCTAATTCTTTTGCAGCAGCGATGTTACGAGCAGCATTTTCCCCGATACCCGCAAGCGCGGAGAACGGAGGAATTAAGGAATCTCCATCGACGGTGAATTTGGTCGCATCTGATTGATACAGATCGATGCTTTTGAATCGGAATCCACGTGCTGTCATCTCCAGTGCCATTTCTAGAATCGGCAACATGCCCTTCTCTTTTGGTAAAGCCTGGAATCCCTTTTGCTCGATCTCTTCGATTTTACGATAAATAGCTTCATAGCCCTGACAACACAGTTCGATATCAAAATCCTCTGCCCTTACTGAAAAGTAAGTAGCATAGTATTCAATAGGATGATATAACTTGAAGTAAGCCGTACGCACAGCTGAAATGACATAAGCGGCTGCGTGGGCTTTCGGGAACATGTACTGGATTTTAAGACAAGAATCAATATACCATCCCGGTACCTTGCATCGCTTCATCTCATCGATCCATTCCTGCGTTAGACCTTTCCCTTTACGCACACTTTCCGTAATCTTAAATGCTAGTCCAGCATCCATACCCGCTTTGTAAATCAAGAACAGCATGATATCGTCCCGACAACCTATTACGGTCTTGATATTGCATGTCCCGCCCTTGATCAATTCTTGAGCGTTCCCCAGCCATACCCCTGTACCGTGTGACAATCCCGAGATTTGCAATAAGTCGGCAAAAGAGCTTGGTTGTGCTTCCACTAGCATTTGACGAACGAATTTCGTCCCCATTTCAGGAACCCCATAAGTTGCAACCGCCGAACGGATTTGCTGTGGACTAACTCCAAGCGCCTCTGTTGAGTTGAACATGCTCATAACTTTGGGATCGTTCATCGGTATCGTTGTTGGGTCTACTCCCGTTAAATCCTGAAGCATCCGCATCATCGTCGGGTCATCGTGCCCCAGAATATCGAGCTTTAGTAAGTTGGCATCAAAAGCATGATAATCAAAGTGTGTAGTTTTCCATTCTGCATTGACATCATCCGCCGGGAATTGAACTGGTGTTATATCTTCTACTTCCATATAATCCGGTACAACGACGATCCCGCCGGGATGCTGGCCCGTACTTCTCTTTACACCCGTGCAACCTGATGCAAGTCGGTTAAGCTCAGCTCCCCGCCATTGTTTCTGATGCTCTTCTTCGTATTTCTTCGCATATCCGAAGGCAGTTTTATCTGCTATAGTTCCTATCGTTCCTGCACGGAATACATTTTTCTCACCAAATATTTCTTTCGTGTAGTTATGAGCTGTTGGCTGATATTCCCCCGAGAAGTTAAGGTCAATATCGGGAACCTTATCCCCTTTAAAGCCAAGGAACGTTTCAAATGGAATATCTTGTCCTTCACCCTTTAGGTTGCCGTTACATTTCGGGCATGGTTTATCGGGAAGGTCAAAGCCACTAGGTACGCTACCGTCAAGGAACCACTCGCTGTGTCTACATTCCGAATTAGTGCAAATATAATGTGCAGGAAGTGGATTAACCTCAGAAATACCTAAGAACATAGCTACAACCGAAGAACCAACAGATCCCCGTGATCCAACGAGATATCCGTCCTGATTAGATTTTTTAACCAATCGTTCAGAGATCAGATAGTTGGCGGAGAACCCATATTTAATAATCGGCTCCAGTTCCTTTTCTAATCTCGCGACAACGACTTCTGGTAATTCCTCACCATAGATCGATTTAGCTGTGTCATAGCATGTCTGGCGAATTTCCTCATCCGCCCCTTCGATAATAGGGGTGAACAGTTTATCAGGGAATAATTCAAGCTCTTCAAAAGAGTCCGCGAGTTCCGATGTATTCGTTACGACAACCTCATAAGCTTTTTCCTTGCCCAAAAACTCAAATTCAGCCAGCATTTCATCGGTCGTGCGGAAATGTGCATCAGGTTTATTCTGATCCTTAAGTGGACTGAATCCCGTAATCCCATGAATCGTAATATCGCGATACAGCTTGTCCCGTGGTTCCAAATAATGTACGTTTCCAGTCGCTACCACTGGCTTGCCAAGTTTGAATCCAATCTCACATACCTTAGTGATCGCTGTCTTCAGTTCTTCGGGACTACCAACGAGTCCCTTATCGACTAGATGCATATACATCGTCAATGGCTGAATCTCCAAAATGTCATAGAACTCAGCTACAGCCTCTGCTTCTTCAACCGATTTGTTGAGCACCGTTTCGAAGAACTCACCCTTTTCGCAACCCGACAGAATCAATAATCCTTCTCTTAACTCTACTAATTTAGATTTGGGAATACAAGCTACACGCTTAAAATAATCGGTATGAGACATAGAAATGAGTTTAAATAAGTTCTTCTTACCCGTCATATTAAGTGCGTAGATTCCACAATGGAAAGGACGAGCATTGGATAAATCTTTACCTACTTTATCATTTAGACGATCAAGCGTCTTAATGCCCTCGATCTTAGCCGCATCTTCAATTAACCCATTTAAAATTTCTCCGAGTGCAAGTGTATCATCGATCGCACGGTGATGATTTTCTAGCGACACTTTATATTTTGCAGCCAACGTGTTTAGACGGTGATTCTTCATCGTAGGGAACAACATCCGTGCCATCTCTAACGTATCCAACACAGGGTTATCCATCGGTGGACGTCCAAGTTCTTTCAGTTTGGCATTAACAAACCCAACATCAAAGCGAGCATTATGGGCTACTAGCACAGCATCCCCTGCAAAATCTATAAACTGCTGAAGAACTGGTTCCAGTTCCGGCGCATCTTTAACCATATCATCATTGATATTCGTCAATTGCTGAATATTATAAGGAATCCGCACATGTGGATTTACGAAGGTAGCATAACGGTCAACTTCTTTACCTTCGATCATTTTCACAGCCGCGATTTCTATAATCTTGTTCTGTGTAACCGAAAGACCCGTAGTTTCTATATCGAAAACTATATAAGTTGTCGTTTTCAGGTCTTCTTCCCGTGGATTGAGAACCACGGCTACATTATCATTGACGACGTTGGCTTCAACACCATAAATCATCTTGATGCCGTTCTTCTTCGCCGCCTTCGCCGCGTCGGGATAGGATTGAACTCCACTATGATCAGTGACCGCAATCGCTTTATGGCCCCATTTCGCCGCAGTCTTCACATAATCAGCGATCGGAGTTACTGCATCCATCGTGCTCATGGTTGTATGAAGATGAAATTCAACACGTTTCTCCGCAGCATTATCCTTCCGAGATGGTGGTGCAGGGACTTCGCAAAGGTCGGATGGAATCATCACCAATTCAGGAATCGTCATGAAACGATCCATCTCTACACGCCCCCGTGCTCTAACCCATTTGCCATTAGCGAGTTGACCCATAATTTTCAAGTCCTCTTTATTCTTGGCAAACATCTTCATTTGCAACGAGTCTGTAAAGTCGGTCAAATAGAATGTAAAGAGCGTATTCCCATTACGTAATTCTTTGCTCTCCAAGCCAAAGATCGTTCCTTGAATCGTAATTTTCTTCTCTTCATCTTGAATCTGCTGTAGCGGTACCGCCTGTTCTTTGATGTCGTAGCCGATTTGCAGCTTAATCACTTCACCATCAACGATTTCTTCCACTAATTCCTCAACAGCATTGTCTTCCATTAATCGCTGAATAACTTCCCGTTCTTCTTCCACAATTCGTTGTTGGAATTCTTCAAAAGCTTCCGCGTTTTTCTCCCCTGTTAATAGCTTGACACGCAATTCAAGTGAGAAAAATCTTTCGTAAAAACTTACGATGGCTTGATCAATATTTTTCTTTCGAGCTAGCTCAAGTGCCATCGCATCTCCAAGGGTCACCGAGAGCAAATCATTCTCCACTTCGAATATCGCTCTGGCCATCCACCCATTTACCGAAGGCACTTCCTGTTGGACCCATTCGAGGAATAGCTTCCAGTACTCCATCACGATTTCACTCGTTGACAAACCTGTTCCATAACGGAATTGGAAAGAAATATGAGCAATATGTTCCATGCGCTCTTGAACGCGCAAGCAGAATGTCCGGTAGGCTTGAGCCGGTACTAAATTATCCTTACGAATGGTGATTTTCCATTCCCGGTTACTACGACTAACTTCCACTTGCTCAATGTATCCATCGAGAAAATATGGATCAATCAGAGTAGCTGGGACTTCCGCCTGTTTCATCAGTAACTCAAGTCTGGTTCTCTTATCCCCAAGTTCGGTCATGTCTTTCCTCCTCGCCTAGAAGTGTGATGAATAGTAAACCCTAGATTGTGATTAGGCTACGATTGTGAAATGTTCTTACGATCACTGTTGTCCCCAAATTTCTTTATTATATATTTATAAGGTTGAAATTTAGGGACAAAGGCGAACGCGTACGCTTCTTCAGAATCATTTCACACTCTCCGCTAGATCATTCTCAACGCACGCCCTACTTTCACCACACTTCTTAATATCTTATAAAAATTATATGCTCGTCCTAAGATCAACTTCGCATAAATATATAAACACAACTCTGAGATATAATAGTCTCATAATTTTTGTAATGAATCTAGTTATCTCTCTACTTCGAAACGTCTTCAATTCTTATTCGAACGTGCACAAAATACACGTTCAATATTACTACTCTACCAAATTCGCAGCGAGGCCAACAAGCCGTCGGGAGATTTTGTTAACTATCAGGTGAATAAATAGCGGAGCGGGACCGTTTGAATCTGGAGAAGCGAACGCGTTCGCCTTTGTAGTTGGATTGTTACCCTTATATGGCTCATACAAAGAGAACAATCCAACTACAACAGCGATCGAAGGATCAAACGGTTTGCGTAGCGGATCTAATTCACCAATCCCACTTGCCAGTTAAAAAAAGCTCCCGGCAGCTGGCCGACAGGCGATAATCCCCATCGGCAACTCACTACCGGAAGCCTCCTAATATGTCGTACTCACACGTCTCTCATCCTTAGCTTACCAGGACTGAAAGAAGGACAGTCATTAATAGGCTCTGGCAAAAACAACGGTATGAGCAGCTTTCTCACCACAAACGAGACATGTGGTTTTCTTAACCGCTGGTTCAAACGGAATATTCCGGCTCGTAGCGCCCGTCTCATCCTTTACATGACGTTCACAAGCATCGGAACCACACCAACCAGCTAGTGTAAATCCACGTTTTTCTTCAATACTTGCCTTCATTTCATCTAGCGTATCTACAGAATAGAAATGGTCTTCGCGGAACGCCTTCGCCCGTTCGAACATTTCATTATGCACTTGTTCCAGCATTGCTTGAACTTCTTCAACCAAATTATCTTGTTGAACGATCTTCTTCTCGCCACTTATCCGCGATACTAATACACAAACGCCGTTATCCATATCACGTGGTCCGATTTCAAGACGGATCGGAACACCACGCATTTCATATTCATTAAATTTCCAACCTGGACGAACATCCGCACGGTCATCGATTCCTACACGAATACCGGCTTTCTTCAGTTCAGCGAACAATTCATCACTACGCCCTACAACAGCATCACGTGTCTTAGGAGGTCCGATTGGAATAATCATGACTTGTTTTGGAGCTACTTTTGGTGGTAGAGCAAGGCCTCGATCATCACCGTGCACCATAATTAGCGAACCAATCAGTCGTGTGCTCACTCCCCATGAGGTTGTATGCACATATTCTTGAATGTTATCACGGTTGAGATACTGAATATCGAATGCCGCAGCAAACTTAGTTCCTAGATAATGCGACGTTCCCGCCTGTACTGCACGACCGTCCTTCATCATCGCTTCGATGGAATAAGTATCAACAGCGCCGGCAAATCTCTCAGAAGGTGTCTTCTGACCGGTAATAACCGGAATCGCCAAATAATTCTCTACGAAATCACGATACACTTCCAACATACGCATGGTTTCTTCCCGAGCATCTTGTTCGTTCTCATGCGCTGTATGACCTTCCTGCCACAAGAATTCACTCGTTCGTAGAAAAGGCAGCGTGCGCTTCTCCCAACGAACTACATTAGCCCATTGGTTAATCAACATTGGCAAATCGCGGTATGATTGAATCCATTTCGCATACATATGACCAAACATGGTTTCCGAAGTTGGTCTAATAGCAAGCCGTTCTTCCAGCTTTTCACCAGCTGCTTCCGTAACCCATGGAAGTTCAGGATTGAAGCCTTCCACGTGTTCCTTCTCCTTTTGGAAGAAGCTCTCTGGAATGAAGAGAGGGAAGTATGCATTACGGTGTCCTGTTTCTTTAAAGCGACGATCCAGTTCTTGTTGAATATGCTCCCAAATTTCATAACCATCCGGTTTAAATACGATACAACCACGAACCGGTGAATAATCCATTAAATCAGCTTTTTTGATCACATCGATATACCAACGCGAGAAATCTTCTCCTTGTGGGGTAATCTCTGTTACGAATTGTTTATCCTCGTTTGCCATCAGAACTCTTGTCCTCCCATAAAAAACACAATATTATCCTTGAAATAAGCGTAGTATATCATTATAAGTTACAGCAATCATCAGCAGGAATAACATCGCAAAACCGATGAAATGTACCATGCCCTCCCGGTTGGGATCAATCGGTTTACCTCGCACAGCTTCAACAGCCAGGAACACAAGGCGACTACCGTCCAACGCAGGAATAGGAAATAAATTGAATATCCCCAAATACAAACTCAGTATGGCCGCCCAATAAGTTAGTTGAGCAATTCCTTGTTTAGCGATCTGTCCAGTTACTTCGAATGTACGGACGGGACCACCTAAATCATCCATTGAAAATTTATTAATAAGTTGACTAAAACCTTCAAATATAAGCTTGGTTGTGCTTACCATGCTTTTGCCGGCTACACTGAACGTCTCTCCAAATGATGCGCTCCGAGTAGGGTAATACGTAACGATCGTGCTTCCTACTTTGGCTGACCCTTGATCCTCCACAGCACGAGGGGTTATCGAAAACGTTAGTGTCTGTTCTCCACGCTTCACAGTCCAGACCATTGCTTTATCCTTTGACGCATTGATTTTTGCAATCATTCCTTCGGCATCTGTACCGACGGGTTCACCGTTAATGGTCTCAATGATGTCGCCTTGTTGTAGTCCTACTTCAGCCGCTGGCATGCCCTTCATCACATCGCCCACTTGCAGGTGACTAGGCTTATCCAGCGCTATACCCGCCATTTGAATATGCAATGCAAACAAGACGAATGCAAGAATAAAGTTCATTAGTGGTCCGGCAAAAATTGATAGTACTCGCTGACCAACTGTCTTGCTACCATATTGTCTGTCTCTAGGAGCAATTTGTGTTTCCTTACCTTTTGCCACAAGCATGGCTTGCGGATGTACAGGGTAAGTTACATTTTCTCCATCAACGTCTAACGTCACATGCAGATCATCAAGTAAGTCAAACTCTTGTATTTCTCCACGAATGACATTCTTACGGCTATCTAATCGGTCTAAATAGAATTTCCGAACAACTCCCTCTTCGAGTCGAAGCGAAACGGTTTGTCCGTTCTGAATCGCCACGAGTTCCGGGTCTTCTCCGGCCATACGCGCATATCCACCAAAAGGCAGTAACCTTAGCGTAAATTGGGTTTCATTTCTTTTATAAGAAAACAACTTAGGCCCAAAGCCAATCGCAAATTCCCGCACAAGAATACCCGCACGTTTAGCAAAATAATAGTGCCCCCATTCATGCACCGTCACAATGACAAAGAACATGAGTACTGTCAAAAATATGATTCTTAGCAATTCCAATGTAAGCATCCTCCCTTTGGCCACGGATCGTCCAATGTTCTTTTAGATTATCATTATTCTCCGATATGGCACAAGAGAATACCGACGCGGAACTTTTCTTTACGAAGAGAGGGAAATTAGATGGATGCGGCGACTTCCCTAGCCCATTCGTCAGCAGCTTGAATACTTTCAAGATCAGGTTGCAACTGCGCTTCATGTTTGGAAAGTACAGTCTCAATTACATTCTCGATCTGCAAAAAGGAAATTTCCCGCTTTAAGAAACGTGAGACGGCAATCTCATTTGCTGCGTTAAATACCGTAGTCGCCGTACCACCTATTTTACCACATTCGTAAGCAAGTCTTAAACAAGGGAACCGTTCCAAGTCCATTTCACGGAAATTCAGACGACCGATCTCCGCCAATGATAATCTTTTGGAGGACGAAGATAGCCTATTGGGATAAGACAAAGCATATTGAATAGGGATGTGCATATCTGGCGTACCGAGCTGGGCAATTACACTCCCGTCACGATATTCAACGAAAGAGTGGATGATGCTCTCAGGATGTAACAATACATTAATCTGTTCATACGGAAGTCCAAATAGCCAATGGGCTTCAATTACTTCCAGTCCTTTGTTGACCATCGTGGCCGAATCAATTGTGATTTTAGCACCCATAGACCAATTCGGATGTTTTAACGCATCCTCCACAGTAACATTCAGCAACTGTTCTCGAGTGAAGTCCCGAAAAGAACCACCGGATGCTGTTAAAGTAATTCCCTCTACTTCTTTGAAGTTCTCACCGTTAAGACACTGAAAGATTGCAGAGTGCTCACTATCTACCGGGAGTAGAGATACCCCCTTCTTTCTAGCAAGCTCAGTCACAAGATGGCCAGCTGTAACAAGCGTCTCTTTGTTGGCTAGGCCAATATGCTTGCCTTCGGCAATTGCGGCCAGCGTAGAAGGCAAGCCTCTACTTCCAACGATAGCCGTAACTACGATCTCCGCATCCGTCCCTGCCGCAACTTCAATGAGTCCTTGCTCGCCATAAAACAGTTCTACCTCTGCAGGAAGATGTGCTGAAATTTTATTCGCTAATTCCTTATTTCCAATAGACGCTTTTTTAGGACGAAACTGATTAACCTGCTCAATGAACAAGTCGGTATTAGTTCCAGCCGCCAATCCTTCAATTTCAAATTGCTCAGGATGTTGCATAATGACATCAAGCGTCTGGGTACCCACTGATCCCGTAGATCCAATCACTGAAATCTTCTTCATGACGCACCTCTCATATCTTGAGTAACTTCATCACTTTGATTTAACAACCTCTAAAGTGGAAGCAGCATTAGAATATGTACGAACGGAAATACCATAATCCAGCTATCGCAACGATCCAATATACCACCATGTCCCGGCAATAGTTTACCAGAGTCTTTGATCCCATATATTCGTTTATATGCTGACTGAACCAAATCACCCATCTGTCCAACCACTGCAGCTGAGGTACCAATTAAAATAGCCCGTCCAATTGTAAGTAGTCCACCAGAAGAGAGTGAGAATATTACAGCAGCAACAATAGCTAGCACAATACCGCCAATTGCACCTTCGACCGTTTTGTTAGGACTAATCGCTGGCCACAGCTTGTTTCGACCAAATCTCCGACCAGTAAAATAGGCGCCTGCATCACTGCTCCAGATGGAAGACAACATTAGCATGGTCCAAAACAGTCCATGCCCATCCGGTGTATTTCGGGTTTCGGCAATATATGCAAACCCCATGCCAATATACACCATACCGAGAAATAATAGAGATATTTGTCCGATAGGGATTTCATTTTTAGTTAGAACCGTAACCGTAAGAAACAGTAACATCAGCAACCATAGCACCGGCAATATTTGCAATGGCATGGTGAGATTTAGCGGTTCCCATGGAAACGTTAAATACAGCACTCCCAAATATCCAAGGATAGCTGTGCCCCCAAAGGAGGGCATTTTTATCATACGTACGAACTCATAATAGCCAATTAAAGCCATGATCGTGATAAGTGTGTGGTACCCAAAACCGCCGATGATACACAGACCCAGAAAAAGACCTCCGGCGATAACACCCGTAATCAACCTCTGCTTCAAGCCTCTACACCTTCCATCATGCTAAGATAATCCGCCATAGCGACGTGTACGTCGCTGATATTCGATCAAGGCTTCCCTTAGATGTTCACGCCCAAATTCGGGCCAATACAGTTCCGTAAACCAGAACTCACTATAAGCAGTTTGCCAGAGCATAAAATTACTTAATCTTAATTCTCCACCAGTACGGATCAGCAAATCAGGATCTGATAATCCCGCCGTTAACAGTCCAGATTGTACCATGTCTTCCGTGATATCCTCCGGAGAAATTTCACCAGCCGCTACTTTTCGAGTAATATCGCGCAAACATTCAGTTATTTCTCGCCGACTACCATAATTCAGAGCAAAATTAAGAATGAGTCCTGTATTATCTTTCGTTCGGGATATCGCTTCTTCCATTGCTTTAATCGTATGTTGTGGAAGATCTTCCGTATGCCCCATCATGCGAACCTGGACATTTTTTTGAATTAACTCCTCAAGTTCGAGCGCCAAAAATTCTTGGGGAAGCGACATCAGAAATTCAACTTCGTCCTTTGGACGTTTCCAATTTTCAGTAGAAAATGCATACAAGGTCAAAACCTTGATACCAAATTCGTCCGCAGCTATGGTCGCCCGCTTGACTGCTTTCATCCCATTGCGATGGCCGACGATCCGTGGCAAACCAAGCCTACGGGCCCAGCGTCCGTTACCGTCCATAATAATGGCCACATGTTTCGGTATATTATCAGTGGACAACTCGGTGGTTTGTGGGCTCTTCCCTTTTTTTCGCCAGAATTGAAATAAATTCATCATTCCTTTTCCTCCAGCCGATGATGAAAAGAGACAAAACCCCACCGTATTAGGAGGGGCCGCTTTTCGTCTCTTAAACTTCCATGATCTCTTTTTCTTTCGCAGACAGGACTTTTTCGACTTCTGCGATAAATTTATCTGTTGATTTCTGAATATCCTCTTGATGTCTACGCGATTCATCTTCAGAAATTTCACTTTTTTCTAATTTCTTAATATCGTCATTGGCATCACGACGAATGTTACGGATCGCAACCTTAGATTCCTCACCGAACTTCTTCGTCAATTTAACCAATTCAACCCGACGCTCTTCTGTCAATGCAGGAATAGATAAGCGAATCATCGAACCATCGTTCGCCGGTGTTAAACCGAGATCCGACTTCTGAATCGCACGTTCAATATCCGCCAAGGATGATTTATCCCATGGTTGGATCATTAAAGTACGTGAGTCCGGTGTATTGATGTTTGCTAATTGATTAACTGGTGTTGGTGAACCGTAATAATCAACTTGAATACGATCAAGCAGAGAAACACTAGCTCTACCCGCACGCAAACTTGCAAGATCTCTTTTCAATGACTGGATTGCTTTGTCCATGCGCTCTTCGGCACTTTTCTTAACCGATTGTGGCATCAATCTACACTCCCTTTAACAATAGTCCCGATTTTCTCACCGAGAACAACTCGTTTAATGTTACCTTGTTCCGTAATGGCAAACACGATGAGTGGAATGTCATTGTCCATACAAAGCGATGAAGCTGTAGAGTCCATGACACCCAGATTTTTATTCAGCACTTCCATGTAAGTGAGAACTTCGTATTTCTCAGCCGTAGGATCAATGAATGGATCCGCAGAGTAGACACCATCCACTTTGTTCTTAGCCATCAAGATGACTTCAGCTTCAATTTCCGCGGCACGAAGAGCCGCTGTTGTATCAGTTGAGAAGAACGGATTACCTGTTCCTGCGGCAAAAATAACAACGCGTCCTTTCTCCAGATGACGGATTGCCCGTCTCCGAATGTAAGGTTCGGCAATTTGTTGCATTGCAATCGAAGTTTGTACCCGTGTTGGAACTTCAATTTGCTCAAGAGCATCTTGTAATGCGAGCGAGTTCATGAGCGTAGCAAGCATCCCCATGTAATCCGCTGTGGCACGATCGATTCCCTTAGCACTACCTGCTATACCACGCCAAATATTTCCGCCACCACAAACAATTGCGACCTGGACGCCGAGCTCTACCACTTCCTTCACCTGCTGAGCGATTGACGAAATGGTATCCGCGTCGATCCCATAGCCGTTTTGGCCGGCAAGCGACTCCCCGCTGACCTTTAAGACAACACGTTTAAAAACTGGCTGTTCCAAATTATACCCTCCACTTTGAATGAACCCAATATCATCATTAGGTTAAAAAAGAAGGAACACGATGTGTTCCAACTTTCTATTACATTCAATTATAAGAAAAATTTTATTTTTTAATGAAATAATCTAAGGTTAAATTATTGTTTCACTTGGGACATTACTTCTTCTACGAAATTGTCCACTTTTTTCTCCAGACCTTCACCAAGTTCATAACGAGCAAAACGACGGATGGAGATGTTTTCACCAATCGTGCTAATTTTTTCGTTAAGCAATTGTGCAATCGTTTTGTCTGGGTCTTTAACGAAAGATTGTTCCATCAAGCAGAACTCTTCGTAGTATTTACCAATACGGCCTTCAACCATTTTTTCAACGATTTTCTCAGGTTTGCCTTCGTTCAAAGCTTGTGCCTTAAGGATTTCTTTTTCTTTCTCGATATCTTCTTGTGGCACTTCTTCACGGCTTACATAACGTGGGTTTGCAGCTGCGATTTGCATAGCAATGTCACGTGCGAATTCTTTGAATTGATCAGTCAAGGCAACAAAGTCAGTTTCACAGTTAACTTCAACTAGAACACCGATTCTTCCACCTGCGTGAATGTAAGATTGAACTACACCTTCAGTAGCGATACGTCCAGCTTTGTTAGCTGCCGCACCAAGACCTTTTTCACGAAGAATTTCAATTGCTTTATTAATATCGTTGTTTGCTTCCTCAAGCGCTTTCTTGCAATCCAACATACCTGCGCCTGTTCTTTCACGTAGTTCTTTAACTGCTTTTGCATCAACTGCCATTATTAAGTACCTCCATATCAATTATATGTTAACTTCAGTTTAATCTACATAGTCTGCTTGGAAATCACAGATTTATCCTTTAAAAAAAAGGGTAGTGAGAGGTTTGACACCTACCAACCACCCTTTCTCATTTAATTTATTCATTATAAGGCTAAATTAAGCGTTATTTTGTTCGCCTTGGTTAGCTTCGATAACAGCATCAGCCATTTTACCAGTCAACAATTTAACTGCACGAATTGCATCATCGTTACCTGGAATTACATAGTCGATTTCGTCTGGATCGCAGTTTGTATCAACGATACCTACGATTGGGATACCCAATTTACGAGCTTCTGCAACCGCAATACGCTCTTTACGAGGGTCGATAATGAACAAGGCACTTGGTAGGCCTTTCATGTTCTTAATACCGCCTAGGAATTTCTCCAAACGATCTTTCTCTTTGCGAAGAAGGATAACTTCTTTCTTCGGAAGAACTGCGAAAGTACCGTCTTCTTCCCATAGTTCCAACTGTTTCAAACGATCAATACGTTTTTGAATAGTTTGGAAGTTAGTCAAAGTACCGCCGAGCCAACGTTGGTTAATGTAGAATTGACCAGCGCGTTCAGCTTCTTCTTTAACTGAGTCTTGAGCTTGTTTCTTCGTGCCCACGAAGAGAATAGTACCATTGTCTTCTGCGATGCTTTTTACGAAGTTGTAAGCTTCATCAACTTTCTTGACCGTTTTTTGTAGGTCAATAATATAAATTCCGTTTCTTTCTGTGAAGATATAACGATCCATTTTCGGGTTCCAACGACGTGTTTGGTGTCCGAAGTGAACGCCTGCTTCTAGCAGTTGTTTCATGGAGATTACAGCCATCTTCACGCACCTCCTAAAGTTTGGTTTTTTTGATGCTTCCTCCGCAGGTTTCATTTTTCACTATGACTCCCCAGTATGGAGAGCACCCATCGCAAAATCATCCTGCGTGCGTTATAACACCGTGAACTAATATACCATAACTAAGATATCGATGCAACCAAAGTTGGTATGAAAAAAAGCTCCAAAGGAGCTTTAAATGTCTTTTTGTAATATTTCGTTTACTTTCCTGACGATTTAAGCGTTATTTTGGAGATAATCGAATTAAAATCCTCTCCAATTGTAAAATTGTAGGTGCCCACCTGCAATTTGCGATTTACCCCTTTGGCAGAAGCCTTCTTAATAAATGCACTTTCATCACTGATGACACCCGCTTTTTTCAATCCAGAAGCTACATTAGATAGCGTAGCCCCACTACGAATCTTATACTCTACCACAACCGGTTCTGGTTCATCCGGACTATTAGGGGAGTCAGGAGAGGTTATCTTCTTCTCATCTGGTTTTGAAACATTCGAGTCGATTTCTCCTTCAGGTTCTTGAGGTGAAGTAGGCGTCAGTGGGGATTCTGGAGTTGCTGGCTCATTAGGGTCTAATGTTGAAGCCTCTTTTTCATCCTCACCATTACTCAGAGCAGCATCCTGAGATTTTGCCTTCCACTCTTCCTCTGTGAGCAACTCTTCAGTATTCTTAACTACTTTCAAGTTCAACTCTGCAGCTGCTTGTTGTACCTGCTCCATGGTTGATAAATTTCTGGGTTGTCCCTGTCCAATCATCATGACTTGTAAAAGAAGTGCCCCTATAATTAAACCAACACCTAGTCCTAACATAAAATGTCGATTTTTGATCATCGGGATTCCTCCCTCTTAGCCAATTGCAATATGAGTTGAACTTCCCCACGGGGTATTCCGATAGACTTAGCGATCATATCAATCGACTTCCCACTGTTGTACATCGAGAACAATTCAGAATATCTATCGTGAAGTGATTCCTGTGCTTCTTCATTGGGATTAGAATGTATCAAGATTTCCTCAGAAGACGCAACCTCTTGCTTCATCACATTCTCTATCAATAGCTCCTCTTGCTTCGATGACTCCAATCCCCCCGTAAACGCAATGTTCACCGGCTTAGCCTCAAGAATGCCCAATCTTGACTCACTTTGTCGAGTTGATTGCTCTATCGAAGCAAACCGTCCGCGCAGCTCAGCAACCTGCTCTTGGACCGCCATCTGCTTGGCAGAAAAGTCCTGCTTCATCTGCGTTACCAATTGGATGAGTTCTTCGTTTTCTTTCTCTATTTCTGCCATGTATTGTTCAAGCGTAGTTTCCAACTCATTTACAGCATTGTTCTTAGTTGTAGAGAGATTATTCCTTCCTGGAAGAAGAAAACTGTAAAAAATTGCAGCTACCCCTATTAGCACAATATAGAACCATGGATCTCCAAATGACAATGTTATCCTCACCTTTTTGCCCTGCGTCTTTATAGTATATGTTCAAAAATTCAGATATTCAGCACCGAGAAGGTTGGATGAAGCTAGGGACCGAGGAGCGGAGCGTAGGAAAAACCTACGTGAGCACCAGAGGGCCCGGCTGAATTCAAGATTCGATGTCGAATCTGCTTCTTGATATGCATCGTGATCAAAAGATGGATTTTTGAACTACCTCTTATAGAGAAAAATCGATATGCTTTCCCTTATAGGGATGCTCCGCAGGGTGTTTCTTTGCTTGTTCTTCCTGCTTGTCCTCTGATGGGGAATGATCTTGCTCTTGGCCAGAGGAGCCATTTCCTTCTCGTCTTACAGTCGTATTATGGGCACTCTCGTCAATGTTAGCACTCCGCTGACGTTCTAGTTCACTGTTCTTGATATTCTGTCCTGCCAACAAAGTCTGATCATTCAGCGGTCGATGTTGCTGATCTTGTTGAATACGCCCTGCTTCGCTAGTACGCGGGATTGCGATTTGCATTTCCACGGATTTCATACTCATGAGATCACCTCAGAACGGAATGAATACCAAAACATCACCCTGCAGCGCCAAAAATTTTAAAAATAAGAGGACATTGAAATGTCACCATCACTATAGTAGAAAGACATGTGCGAAATTGGCTCCTTAATATACTTAGTATAGCGACCAATAACAATCTTGGATCCACCATAAATCATCTTAAGGACTCCAACTTTTGCTTTTCCTGTATCCTCCAGCGTTTTTTCAATAATTAACATTCGTTCCTTCATTTCATTTAGTTCCTGTGCATTAGACTTCTTTGTCAGTCCGAGTTTGGAGCGCATCGCCACTTTGTCCGGGGTCAACTTGCCCAGAGAAGCTAATTGGTCCAATAATGTTAGCGCTTTCTCCGTTTTATCGAGATTTGCCAACTGCTCCTTGATTTGAGTACGTAAGTCTTGAAGTTCGTTACGTAGATCCGGAAGAACACCAACTTCAATAGAAGTTGCAGTAGACATTGGATTCCCTATAATTCTAGCAATTACTTTCTCACCCGCTTGAATGCTTCCTCCAACAATGAGACCTTTTGTTCCATTGCATATGACATCCCTACCCGCACGGATATTAGAATGCATAATGCTCTGAGAGACAATTACATCTTCACCCGCCTGAACATTTCCATCTTGAATGAAAGAACTTTTCACCTGATGGCCGGCTTTTACAAGGCCCTTGTTATATCCAATAATTCCACCGGTTATATCAATAGAGCCTCCTGCAAATAATTCAGCTCCCTCTACTCCACCAATAACCCGAATATCTCCTGCAGCAGTAACCTTAAACCCGGTCAATACATTTCCTCTGACAACTACAGTACCTACAAATTCAATATTCCCTGTGCCGTAATCAACATTTCCGTTGATCTCATAGATAGGAAAGACATTCATTTTCCCCTTCTCCGTCATCGTCACAAGACCATCAATTGCCGCATACATTGCATTCTGTTCTGGATTCAAGACAACGTTCTTGCCTACCTTTAAGATAGCTTCCTTACCATCTCTACAGGGAATAGGGACTCCTGTCACTGCCATTCCAGGACGGCCAGGCACTGCAGGTACAAGTTCCGCGATAATTTGACCTTTACGTACATTATTTAACCGAGTAACATCCTTGTAATCAACCTTACCATCTTCACCCTCTGCAGGACGAAAGTGCTGATCATCATCCAGCTGAATTGCATAACGAATACTTCCATTTACCCCATCCACCGGTTCGTTACCTATGGCAATAGGTGTTCTACTGAAAAAGTATTCTCGCGGATTAGCTGCAAAACGTTCTACTATATCTTGTTGAATACCATGTTTAACATTATTATTTTGAAGAAAATGGCGTAATACATCAGCACTGCAAGTGAAACTATCTTCCTTTTTTAAAAATTGCAAGTAAGCAACCGTTTTATCTTCATTAATTGTCACACTCAGTATCTGTCCTAATTCACTAGTCCGGTCCATAATAAGTTCCCCCTTTCATCGTCTAACTGTCTTACTAGTCTTCTTGCATCAGCAAATCGCGATGTTTCTCCAAACTACCACGAAGGCGCAAAATAGCTTTAGAATGAAGTTGAGAAATTCGAGATGGTGACAGGGACATTACTTCCGCAATTTCACTAAGCGATAAATCTTCATAATATAACAGGGAAACGACCGTACGTTCCTTTTCAGTTAACTTCTCAATGCCTTTGGTTAGGGAATCTTTCAAGTAGAACTCACGGACTTTATAATCCGGATTCTTCGCCTTCTCGTCTACCAATAGCGTAAGTCTAGTCTCCGACTCTTCTTCACGTATCGGATCCTCCAAAGAGCAGAGTGTCATGACTGCAACTTCCTGCAGCAAGTTTTGAAACTCTCGTTCGCTAATATTCAAATAATCGCTCATCTCCGAATCGGTAACAGAGCGAAGATATTGTTGCTCCAATTGTTGGTAGCCTTCTTCTAGCTTTTTGGACTTCTCTCGAACAGAACGGGGAACCCAGTCCCCTTGTCGCAATCCATCCAAGATGGCTCCCCTAACCCTCCATGATGCATAAGTCTCAAATTGAAGACCACGTTTATAGTCGAATTTTTCGACCGCATCAATGAGTCCCATAACTCCATTACTGGACAAATCATCTTTAGACACATTCTTTGGTAGACCTACAGCAAGACGTCCAGAAACGTAATCGACAATAGGTAGATGCTTCTCGATAAGTTGTTTCTTGGCTTCTACATCGCCATGTTCTTTCCATTGTTCCCAAAGCTCAACGAAATTCAGAGTTGACCCCTTCCGTTCGTTCAATTGCCTTCACCCTCCTTATTCTTCTGTCAGGTGACGAACGACCTTAACCAGTTCTTCTGCATCTTTGTCGTTAGTTGTCTTCACTAATTTTGGTGGGTTTAATGGTGAAAAATCATTGATATTCACCGAGTTCACCGGAGGCTGTTTCAATAAATCATTTAATTCTTCGCTCTCATCCGGGGTGGTTAGATCATAATTACCACCTTTGCCCTGCTCAGAAAATGTAGCTGTTAATTCCTCATCCTTTGATTGATTGGGTTGTTCTCTTAGAGCATCGAACATCCACAGCGCAGCATAAGAAAGTCCAAACCAAACCGCAAACGCAATCAGCCCTCGGACCAAACTTGTCATGAACAAGTTATTCCCCGTTGATATAGCTAATGTAATTAGAAATCCGATGAAACCAAACAACCAGCAATATCTCAATTTTCCTGTCATGGCTACAATTCCTTTACACCCTTTTGTACACTGCGTATAAATAAAATACCCGTTTCACAATTCAATTCGATCGTTCGACCGTAGTTTCCACCCGTATCTTCCGCTATCAATGGAATGCCTAATTCGGATAGTTTTATTTTGCATGATTCCACATTCCGGGGACCAATTCGCATGGAATCTCCAGTTCCAGCAAACGTAAACATTTGCGAACCCCCGGCCATCTTTGCGACAATGCGACTCTTTACTGCTCCGTTACTAATTAACTGATCTAATAACGTTGGGACAGCAGTGTCAGCATACTTTGCAACATTGAGGACACCTTCTCGTGCGATGTCTGAAGTTGGGAGCATAACGTGTGCTAGACCAGCCACTTTAGTATGCGGATCAAAAAGAGTCAATCCCACGCAAGATCCGAGTCCAGTTGTGCGAATCAATCCATGCCCAGTAATAATGTTTAACTCGGCCATGCCGACCTTTACAATCCGCTGTTCATCAATCATGATTCATAGGCACTCCCAGAGCAATGAAGATTTTGTCAAAAGATTCTGGATCGGGAATAAGGAAAAACTGTCCTTCCACTGCATACTGACCCTCGATAAATGTTGTATCAATCACTAGAGCGGAATCCCCCATTTCGCCAAACTGTAAAAGTCCGTACCCTAGTATCGCCCCCGCCATATCCATGGCCAGTGCAGGAACGGTGGGGATCAACGAGAGTGAAGTAAAATCGGCCAATGAAGATAAGTAGGATCCTGCGAGAATATTGCCAATTTCAGCAAGTGCTGACCATTCCATTTCAGAGAATTCATCCTCAGTGCCCATCTCCAATCCGGCCAAATAATGAAGCAACTTCTTAGCCGCTTCTGGACTGAGGATGAAGAAAAGATTCCCCGGTGCATCGCCTTCAACACGGAAATATACAGCGAGTACAATATTCTCAGCCCCACCCACACGGTCTGTAATTGCTTCAAACGGTAACATTTGTACGTTAGGAACAGCCATATCGATCGGCTTATCAAGAATTCTTGAAAGAGCTGTCGCGGCATTACCAGCTCCTATATTACCGACTTCCTTCAGTACATCCATTTTGAAATCTTCAAGGCCTTCAAACAGATCCACCACGTTTATCCCTCTAAGCTTTCCAGTTGAATGATTTCACTCCGATTAAGCACCTCGGATAGATTCAACATGACTAGCAGCCGCGTTTCTGAAATACGTGCAACGCCATGCAAGTACTTAGCTTTGATTCCTCCAACAACGTCTGGTGGTGAATCAATAATGTCCGTATTGAGATCAATAACGTCGTTTGCAGAATCAACTATGAAACCAACTTCCATTTCGTTTGCTGTAACAATGATGATTCGAGTCTGATCCGTATGTTCAGCTTCAGCAATACCGAATCGACCACGCAGATCAATGACTGGAATGACAACGCCCCGGAGATTAATTACTCCTTTCACGAATGTCAACGTTTTGGGAACGCGAGTAATTGGCATCATACGTTCAATTGTTTGTACCTTATCTACTTCGATTCCGTATTCCTCATGTCCTAATTTAAAAACGATAACTTTAATTTCAGCTCCCACGAAAACCCCTCCTTAATGATCTCGGCAATGCGTGATTTCATTCCTGACCGAGTGTTAATCGATTATTTAATGAATGCGTTAGAATCAATAATAAGAGCTACTTGTCCATCGCCTAGAATCGTAGCACCGGCAATACCTTGAATTGAAGGAAGATACTTGCCAAGATTTTTGATAACAATTTCACTCTGTCCAATGAAATCTTCCACTGTTAGAGCCGCCAGTCGATCACCTTTATGAATGACAACAATTTCTGATTCCTCCTCATTGTTCTCATCAAAATCCTTGACTTCAAAAAGCTCAGCTAATGAAAGCAATGGAATATGGGTATCGCGATAAGGGATCATCTTATAACCATGAACATTACGGATTTCATTTCGTTTGAGCAGACCAGTCTCAACAATAGAAGACAATGGGATTGCATATTTCTCGGATCCCACTTTAATCAACATCGCAGAAATGATTGATAATGTAAGCGGCAATTGCACTGAAAACTTAGTACCTTTACCCAGCTTAGAAGTTACCGATACAACACCGCTAAGCGACATAATCTTTGTTTTTACAACGTCCAAACCTACTCCACGACCAGAGATGTCTGAAATAACTTCCGCTGTACTGAAACCCGGAGCAAACAGTAGCATATATACCTGCTCATCTGTCATCGCTGCTCCTTCGCTCTCTGTAACAATGCCATTCTTAATCGCTTTGGCCAAAATAACATTCCGATCAATACCACTACCATCGTCTTCAATTTCAATAAAGACATGATTTCCACTATGGAATGCCCGCAGGTGAACAGTTCCAGTCTCAGACTTACCGTCAGCAATACGCTTCGAGGTAGATTCAACTCCATGGTCAACGGCGTTACGTAGAAGATGGACGAGTGGATCTCCAATCTCATCAATGACAGTACGATCTAATTCTGTATCGGCCCCAACGACAATGAGATCAATCTTCTTGTCCAATGATTTGGCAAGGTCACGAACCATCCTCGGGAAGCGATTAAACACGGTATCAACGGGTACCATACGAAGTTTCAATACAATGTTCTGTAGATCACTGCCTACGCGGCTCATATGTTCTACTGTTTCTGTCAGGTCAGGTCGTCTGACCTCATCAGCCAATTGCTCAAGCCGAGAGCGATCAATCAACAATTCACTTAGCAGATTCATTAACACATCAAGTCGATCAATATCGACCCGAATAGTTCTTGATGGAGTTGATGCTCCGCCTCCAGCTGTACGTCCTCCACTTTGATTATCGGTGGGCACGGCTGATTTCGAAGCTGGTACCACGTCATTTGCTTGTTTCGATGGCTCAACTGCCGTTGCTGCAGCTTCCTTCTTTCCAAAGGAAAGTTGTCCAAGGGTCTCCAGATCAAGTGCTGCAACCTCAGCTGTATCGATCTCCGACAGGTTTAGAATCATACTTTTCATTTCTGAAGGTTCTTTTTGAGTTATGTAATAAAGTGAGAAGCTACGGTTGAATTTTTCTTGTTCAATTTCTTGAACCGTAGGGTGAGACTTTACAATCTCTCCATATCTCTCAAGCAAATCAAATACAAGATATGCACGGGCTGCCTTAAGCTGACAATCCTCACGAATGGCCACTTCAATAAACAGTACTTTATGTCCCTCTGAAATGGACTGTTCTAGCACGGAGTGTTGGTACTCATCCAGTTGAACGGCATTCCCATCAAAGGACGAAGATCCGGTCGCACTATCAGCAGGAACAGCAGGAGCAGCAGGAGCCAAATCTCCGTTCACAATACTCTGTAAAGAGGAGACGATGGAACTAACATCCGCCTTGCCTTCCCCACCCTGAGTAATGTCCTGTACCATCAACTGCAATGCGTCGAGACTTTGGAATAACGTATCAAAAATAACCTCTTGCATTTTCAGCTTTTCGTTACGTACTAAATCTAGTACGTTCTCCATTTGGTGCGTTAGGGAAGATAAGTCTTCATATCCCATTGTTGCGGCCATACCCTTAAGGGTATGGGCGGAACGAAAAATGACCTGTACGATGCTAATGTCGTCCGGATGCTGCTCAAGCTCCAGCATATTTTCATTTAATGACTGTAAATGATCATTTGACTCATCGATAAACATGGATAAATATTGATTCATGTCCATGGTGAGGCACCTCCTTCAAGAGATTCCGTTATTTCACTACTTGTACGAGCTTAGGACCAATCTCATGTAACGGTAAAACGTGACTGACACATTTTAGTTCAATTGCCGATCGTGGCATTCCATATACTACACAAGTCTCCTCACTCTCGGCAAAGGTAGAAGTCACGCCAGCATCATAGAGCCGTTTCATGACCTTCGCTCCATCACTCCCCATACCAGTTAATAGTACAATGTGTCTTCTCAACGTTTGCAACGGTAACAGTGATTCATACAACACATCTACAGAAGGCCTATGTCCATTACGAAGTTCCTGTTTTGATAAGGTTAGTTTGTACCTACCATCCCTACCGATAACGACATTCATATGGAACCCTCCTGGAGCAATGTACGCCGTACCGCTTCGCAGTTCCATTCCTTCTTCCGCTTCCTCTACGTTCAAAGCACATAAGCTATCCAAACGTTGAGCAAGTGATTTCGTGAAATTTGCAGGCATATGTTGCACAATAACTATCGGAGCTGGGAAATTGCTTGGGATTTTCTCAAGTACAGCTTTTAACGCCTTAGGGCCGCCAGTAGAAGTACCAATAGCAACCACATCCGTAAACTTCGTATGGATACCTGGCCCCGCTTCATACCCTACAGCGATTTCCTTAATTACCTCTTTAGCTGACACTTTCTCTTTAGGTACGGGCTTCTCTTTTGACTTCATCTCAGGAAGTAATGGCTGTGAGGTTTGTCTAGGAATTATCTTATCCCGCATCTTCGCTTCGTTTCGACGGAGATTCTCCTGCAACTTCTGCAGTGCAGGATGCACCTTCAAAGCATCATCATTAGGTACTTTAGGATCAGGCTGTGGTGGACTTTTGTAACCATTGTCAATCATTTTCGTCCGACGCGTATCGATCTCCACATTAGGTTTAGCGACCTTCTTTGGAGGAAGGTTGAGTTTGCTTGGCTTGTGTAGAGTGGGAAGCTCGCCAACAGATGGTGAAGGAAGTAAGGGTTCATTACTTGTCCGAAGGGCCTCTCGTGCTGCTCGTCTCTCCTTCATGAGCATTGCCGCCCGAATTTGTTCTCTCAGATCTCGCCCTACTTGATCGATATCGTGAGAACTGGTCGATGCTGAAGGTTTGCGGATGAAATCAAATGCGCCTAGTTCCAGCGCCATAATGGTTTCTCGCGTGCCTTGCTCATTAATACCAGAAAGCATAATAACTGGAACTGGATACCGCTCCATTATTATTTTGAGCGCCTCGAGACCATTCATGTCCGGCATCTCAACATCCATAGTGACTAAATCAGGCGACAGCGCTGAGATTTGTTCAACCGCTTCAGCCCCGTTTTTAGCAGTAGCCTCGACTTTAAATGATGGATCCTGTTCAATGAGATCCGATACAATTTTTCGCATGAACGCCGAATCATCAACTACCATGATCCGATAAGGCTCCATTGTTCCACCCCTGTTCTTAGTTAGCAGAATCATTTCGTGCGTTTTAGCCATTTATGCATAAATCCTTTGATTCCCGACAAGGTTTCTCTTGGTTGAAACTGTGGAACTTCAACATATTTCATAGCTACACGATAAATATCTTGCGCAGCTGAACAACCGGGAAACGCAATGGAGAAAGGAACCTGTTTTTTTACTGCTTGCATCACATGAGCATCATCACTCATATAACCCAACATAGGTATTTTCATATCGAGAAACCGGCTCGCAACCAAAGATATTTTGTCAGCAACCTGACTTGCTTCACCCTCGTCTATTACTCTGTTAACCATGAGTTGGAATGAAACGTCCTTCTCCATGCTGTGAACTACTTTAATCAGTGCATATGCATCTGTAATTGATGTAGGTTCTGGAGTAGTAACAACAAGGCACTCATCAGCAGCTACAATGAATTTAAGTGTTTCTTTTGACAGTCCAGCACCTGTATCAAAAATGATATAATCCATCTCTTCGGAAATCTGCTCAATTTGTGTGGTGAAGTAATTGAGGTCAGCTTCTGATAAGGTGAATAGATCTGCCATACCTGAACCACCGGCAATAAAAGGTAAGGAATGCGTTCCAAGTTCAATAATCTCTGAAATATCCTTCTCACCTTTTAGTAAGTGATACAAGCTATACTTCGGGCGGACTCCCATCAGTACATCTATATTAGCCATTCCAATATCCGCATCGAACAATAATACCTTTTGTCCTAACGATTTCAATGCCAGGGCAAAGTTCAAAGTGAAGTTTGATTTCCCTACTCCACCCTTTCCACTGCTCACGGTGATGATTCGAGCGGAATGGCGTACCGGAGCTTGAAGATTAAGATCATCTTTTGACGAAACTAGTTGTCTAAGTGCTTGGGCCTGATCGCTCATGATGACCTTTCTTCCAGAAGCAACAGATCAATTAACATCTTCTGATCAACCGTAAGGAGATCATCTGGTACATTTTGTCCGTTTGTAATATATGAAGCTTTCAAAGGATATTCATTAAGTAGATTATATAATGGTCCGATGCTTTCCGTCTCGTCAAGCTTTGTAAAAATTACCTTTTCCAGTCCATATCTACTAAAATGCTCCGTTATTCTTTTCATATCCTGAATCTTAGATGTTAGGCTCAGGACCAGATAGGTTTCGCTTTGAGCTGATGGAGAAAATAAGCTATGCAGTTCAGCAACGAATAACTCATTCAGATAATTTCGACCTGCAGTATCCATGATGATTAGATCACATCCAGCAAGTCTCTGAGTGGCACGCTGCATATCGCCAGGTGATTGCACTACTTCTAAGGGTACGTTCAGAATTGAAGCATAGGTCCGAAGCTGTTCGATCGCTGAGATACGATATGTATCTGCAGTAATAAACCCAACTTTTTTACGGACTCGGAAGATTTGATCCGCTGCCAATTTCGCAATCGTTGTCGTTTTCCCAACACCCGTTGGGCCAGCGATATAAACAATCTGTGTCTCTTCCCTGATCCCCTCACCGATATGATCATTCAAAAACGAACCTATTGTACTACGTACCTGCTCTACCATATCCTCATTACTTAATGTCTGACTAGAAGCTATCCATTCGTTATAAGCATCTTCAATCCACTCATCTACCAATTCGGATGAAATTTCTTGAGCTTGAAGCTGACTCTGTAAAACTAATAATGCTTCGGGAAGTTCTCGAATACCTTCCTGTTGTTTAGCTATCTTGCTCATCATTGATTTCATTTGCTTAATTTCTTCAAATAACCGATCTTCCTTGACTTCAGGTTGAGGAAGAGGTGCTGAAACAGGTGAAACTGGTTGTTCCTTAGATTCTGACTCAAGAAATAAAGATAGTCGCTCATCCAGCATCTGAGGTTGTCTATCCCTCACAGGAGGTGAAGCACGAGAAACCAAGTCATCACGTTCGGAAACTGAAGTTGTTTCACGTGATGCTGCCTCTGGTCTCTCCTTCAGGCCCACGGCAGAAGACGAACTAGACATCATTTGGGAGGATTTGCGGTAAGCCTCCGGTACAGACTGCCTAGCAACTGGAGGTGGCGATGATACTACAGGCCGCGATATTCCACCCTTAGGAGCTGAAGACTCAGTTGTCTCCGATGCAGCGATGACCTCAATTTTCTTCTTCTGGAACATTCCCAGAAAACCGCCAATTTTCAATTCCTTTGTGCTGAGAATTACAGCGTCGGCTCCTAATTCTCCGCGTATTTTATGCATAGCATCAGGCATTGTGTCGACGATATAACGCTTCACTCTCATAAATTCACCACTCCGACACTTTGAATTTCGACATTAGGTTCAAGTTCACTATAGGACAATACGGGAATATCCTGCATACTCCGTTCAATGACCTGTCGTAAATACATACGAATGGTCGGAGAGGTCAACACAATCGGTTGTTGTCCTGATTGGATAAGCCGGTTGATCTGTTCATTCAGCTTCTGGAACATCGTCTGTGTAGATTGTGGATCTAACGCTAAATAACTCCCCTGTTCACTCTGCTGAACGCTCTCTGCAATTTTCTTCTCTAGCATCGGACCTACCGTAATCACCCGCATCGTCTCTCCCTGTTGCGTAAACTGTTGTGTAATCTGCCGGGATAGCGACTGTCTGACGTATTCCGTCAGAACGTCAGGATCTTTGGTATAAGTACCATAATCAGCTAGGGTTTCGAAAATAGTGACCATATCACGAATCGATATTTTCTCACGAAGCAGTTTGGCGAGTACCTTTTGAACCTCCCCAATCGATAGAACCGATGGGATCAATTCGTCGACAAGAACCGCATAACTTTCCTTGAGATTGTCGACAAGTGTCTTGGTTTCTTGACGACCAAGCAATTCATGAGCATGCTTCTTGATCATTTCCGTCAAATGCGTTGCCACAACAGACGGTGGGTCTACTACCGTATAGCCCGACTGCTCAGCCCGATCTTTAGTAGATTCGTCGATCCAAATTGCAGGTAATCCAAAGGCTGGCTCCTGGGTCTCAATTCCTGTAATAGACTCATCATCCATACCTGGACTCATTGCCAAATAGTGATTAAGTAATAATTCACCGCCGCCTACGACATTTCCTTTAATTTTAATGACGTATTCGTTCGGTTTTAGTTGAATATTGTCGCGAATCCGAATTACGGGAACGACAAGACCCATTTCTAAAGCACATTGCCTACGAATCATAATTATTCGATCTAATAAATCTCCACCTTGTCCAGTATCAGCTAATGGAATAAGTCCATAACCAAATTCGAACTCGATCGGATCCACTTGTAGTAGATTGATAACACTCTCGGGACTTCGAACCTCCTCGATCTCCTGTTCCTCATCCTGCTGATCTTGTTCGGCTTGTTTGCGATTCAAATTCTTCTGCATTCGTAGAGCAGCATAGACTAGTATTGCAGCAAATGGTAGAGTCGTCCAAGGCCCTATCGGTGTGAAGAGACCTAATAGAGTAATCGTTCCAGCCACGATATAAATAAGTTTAGGATAGGTGAACAGCTGTCCTGTAATATCATCAGCTAGATTGCCCTCTGAGGAAGCACGGGTTACAATCAGACCCGCCGCTGTTGAAATAAGTAAGGCCGGTATTTGGCTGACGAGACCGTCACCAATCGTCAGAATAGAATATGTAGATAAGGCGTCTTGGAATGGCATGCCATGAATCGTCATACCGATGATGAAACCGCCAACTAGGTTGATTACTAGGATGATAATACTTGCGATTGCGTCCCCTTTGACGAACTTACTCGCACCATCCATCGCTCCATAGAAATCCGCTTCTCGCTCAATTTTGCGACGACGCTCCCGAGCTTGTTGCTCGTTGATCAGTCCTGCGTTTAAATCAGCATCGATACTCATTTGCTTACCAGGCATCGCGTCCAAAGTAAATCTCGCAGCAACTTCAGCCACCCGCTCCGAGCCTTTAGTGATCACTATAAATTGAACGACCACCAAGATTAGGAAGACAACGAAGCCGATAACGGGTTCGCCTTGTGATACCCATGAACCAAAGGTAGCAACTACATCCCCGGCTTTTGCTTGTCCCAAAATCAATTTGGTGGTCGAAACGTTAAGCGACAACCGAAATAAGGTTGTAATTAACAGCATCGCTGGAAAAATGGAGAACTGCAACGCTTCTTTCGTATTCATTGCGACCAGCAAAATCATCAATGAAAGCGAAATGTTAACAATTAAAAGTACATCTAACAACCAAGTTGGGATCGGAAGAATCATCAACAGAACGATGCCGATTATACCCACAAGGATGAATATATCTTTTGCTTTCTTCACAGGTCAGCCTCCGATCCCCATCATGATTTACTCTTACCCTTCATTTTGTATACATAAGCCAATACTTCAGCCACGGCCTGGAACAAATCGGCAGGAATTACATCCCCGATCTCCGATCTTTGAAACAGCGCACGTGCTAGCGGCCTGTTTTCCATTGTTATGACTCCGTGTTCTTTAGCGATCTCTTTAATGCGCAGGGCCACATAATCCTGACCTTTAGCCACAACCTGTGGGGCATCCATTTGCGATCCATCATATTTCAATGCTACGGCAAAATGCGTAGGGTTCGTAATAATCACATCTGCCTTAGGCACTTCCTGCATCATTCGTTGAAGTGCCATACGCCGCTGTCTCTCCCGGATCTTCCCTTTGATAAGCGGATCGCCTTCCATTTTCTTATACTCTTCTTTGATATCTTGTTTGGACATTCTCATTTTTTTCTCATGGTCATACTTCTGGTACATATAATCTAAGACACCTAAGACAAGTAAAGCGACAGCTATCTTGATCCCCATATTCAACATAATCTGAGCTGTAAAATGAAATGCTGCTTCCACAGTCACTTTACTCAGAGATGAAATATAGTCTCGTGAACCCCATAATGTTGAAAATACGAGATATCCTATTACTGTCAATTTCAAGATAGATTTCAAGAATTCTACGACCGAGCGCATCGAGAAAATATTCTTAAAACCTTGGATTGGATTCAATTTACTAAACTTGGGCTTGAGTCCTTCTCCATTCATTAAAAATCCAACTTGAGCGTAGTTAGCAATAGCTGCTATCACCACTACCACAAGAAAAATAGGAGCAAGCAGTAAAAGAATTTGAATCCCATAACTCCTGAACATCGTCATTACATTTTCTTGGGTGATATCCATAGTCAGTCGATGGTAGAACACATCCGAGTACAAAAGAATAAGTCGTTCCTTGATGTAACCACCAAACGCTAGCAGACCAAGAAAGGCAGACAACAGAATGAGTGAACCTGACACATCCTGGCTTTTGGCGATCTGTCCTTTTTTACGGGAATCCTGCCGTTTCTTCGGCGTAGCCTTCTCTGTTTTCTCACCCGCAAATAATTGCAAGTCCAGACGATATCGAACCATTTCGTGATTCCTCCGATTCCTACTTAGGCCGATCTCCAATGGTACCAAGTAAATTTTGCATCGATTTGAACAATACTGCGAATAAATGTTCAAACGTGTAGGTAAAACTGGAGACCAAAATGAGTAATACACCCAATCCAACAATAATCTTCAATGGAATCCCGATGACGAAAACATTGAATTGAGGGGCCGAACGAGCCAGGAAACCGAGCGCAACGTCTGTCAGAAAGAGCGCAACGACAAGTGGCGCAGCCATTTGAAACGCGAGTAGAAACGATTGACTGAATGTTTTGATTAGAAAATCTGACAAGTTCCCACTGTAAATACGTTGAAACAAATCATTAGATAATGGGATCCAGTTATAGCTTCGAATCACAGCATCCAGCAAATAATGATGACCGTTCATGCTTAAGAATAATAAAGTAGCAAACATATACTTAAAGTTACCAAGAACGGGTGCTGATGCCCCAGTCATCGGATCAATTACATTCGCGATCCCGAAACCAATTTGGATATCAATAAATGATCCGGCAATTTGAATGACAGTAAACATAAGATATGCCACAAACCCCAATAACAATCCAATCAATACTTCACGGATGATAAGCAACACATAACTGAGATCCATCGGAATCACCTGATCCGTTCCCTGAATTAAGAGAATCAGGAAGGCGACCATAGCGGAGATACCAATTTTGAAAGTTGATGGAACCGTTTTGGATGCAAAGATGGGGGCGACTACAAAAAACGCCGACATTCGACAAAAGATAAGCATAAAAATGGGTAATCCCTGCAGTATAGTCTCCATGTTCACTTTGGCCTAACCGATATAACTAGCTAGATTATTAAATATGCCATAGGTGAAATCAACTAATGTCGATAGAATCCATGGACCAAACAATAACAGGGCGAGCAATACAGCAATGATTTTGGGGACAAAGGCGAGTGTCTGCTCCTGTATTTGCGTTGTTGCCTGAAAAATACTAATGATCAGACCAACAACGAGACCAATCAAGAGCATCGGAGCACTAACCTTCAGTACGGTAAAAACGGCTTGTCCGGCCAAACCGATAATAAATTCCGAACTCATTACCGCTTCCCCCTTTTAAGAATAAGTAACCTCGTCACGTGTTAAAACTGACTAGTAGTGATTTGACTATCAAGTACCAGCCATCAACAAGCACAAAGAGCAAAATTTTAAACGGAAGTGAAATCATGACCGGTGGTAACATCATCATCCCCATAGCCATCAAGACACTGGCAACGACGATATCAATAATTAGGAATGGGATAAAAATTAAGAATCCCATTTGAAAGGCCGTCTTCAGTTCACTGATAGCAAATGCTGGTACCATCACTGTAATCGGGATGTCCTCGTAAGAAGCTGGTTTCTCCGTTTTGGTATAGCTCATAAACAATTGCAGATCTTTCGGACGAGTATGTGAATACATAAACTTCTTCATCGGAACGGAAGCTTTATTCAAAGCATCCGTCTGAGTTATTTCCCCTTTGATATAAGGCTGCACTGCCACTTCATTAATCGTGGACAGCGTCGGGCTCATAACAAAAAGTGTCAGGAATAAAGCAAGTCCAACAAGCACCTGATTTGGAGGCATCTGCTGCGTTCCCAGCGAGCTGCGGACAAATCCGAGCACAATAACAATCCTTGTAAAGCTCGTCATTAGCACTAGAATCGCAGGTGCGATACTGAGTACTGTGATGAGTAGAATAATGGACAAGGAGCTTGTGCTCGGCTCCCCTCCTGAATCTCCGATTTGAATTCCGATATCCGGTATCGGATTCACTGCTGTCGCGGAGGCTACGGTAACCGTAAATACGCTCCATAAGCCAAGCAACAAGCCAACGATAATGAGCTTTTTCTTCATGAATCCCTCGACCGATCTGTAGATTATTCTTCTTCGTCTTTCAATAGTTGTTCCATTTGTTTTTTCCGGTTCGGCATTTTTTGCAGCTGTGATTGAAATACCTCATGAAATGATGTACTTTCCAGTTCCTCTACTTCCACCTGTGGTTTCTTCCGAAGACGAGATACGAATCCGGATACCACCGATGTCAAAGCAGGATACTCTGCAATTTCTTCTTGGAAAGCCTGATGAATAACGGCCACTTCACTAGGATCAGAAACCTTATCGACAAGCGTAATGTTCTCGCCAACCCCGACGAGATACACACTATTGCCAACTTGAATGACCTGTAAAGATTTATTAGGTCCCAGACCGATAGCCCCCATCGTTTGGATCGATCGGTTTTGAGACATAAAACGACTTCTTTTTCCTAGGAAACGAATCAGCAATATGATCAGTACAACAATAATTGCTAACACGACGATGACCGTTATCAGATTCCCCCAAATATTAAAATCAGTATTATAAGACGGAGGGCCATCCTGATTCGAAGGCATGGCTCTAGCCTACAATCCAAGTGTCTTGTTAATAGCTTCAACAACCCGGTCGGACTGGAACGGCTTAACGATGAAGTCTTTAGCACCCGCTTGAATCGCGTCGATAACCATCGCTTGTTGTCCCATTGCTGAACACATAATCACTTTTGCATTTGGATCAATTTTCTTGATCTCCTTCAGTGCAGCAATCCCGTCCATTTCTGGCATCGTGATATCCATCGTAATGAGGTCTGGATGTAATTCTTTAAATTTCTCGATGGCCTGCGCACCGTCTTGCGCTTCACCCACAACTTCGAACCCGTTCTTCGATAAAATGTCGCGGATCATCATTCTCATAAAAGCAGCATCGTCTACGATTAGAATTCGGTTTGCCATTGATTAAAAATCCTCCCTAAACTTCTACTATTGTAATTTCTGTATGCGATCCCATTGGCTAACAATATCGGTAACACGAACACCAAAATTCTCATCAATAACTACGACTTCGCCTTTGGCGATGAGTTTGTTGTTCACCAGTATATCTACAGGTTCACCAGCGAGCTTGTCCAGCTCAATAATTGAACCTTGAGATAATTCCAAGATATCCTTAATTTGCTTTTGGGTCCTCCCTAATTCTACGGTGACTTTAAGGGGAATGTCCATCAATAAATTTAAATTATTGTCGTCAACATGTGAGAATGTTGGAGCTCCCAAGTTAGAAAATTGAACAGGCTGTACATTTAAGCTACGTCCTTGAAGTCCTCCGTAGTGTTGAGGTTCGCTGTATGGGCGCTCCATAGGTACATTGTAAGGCATTTGTTGTTGCGTATGAGATTGAGGCGGATATACCGGTTGCTCATATGCAGATTGCATTGGCGGTGCAGAATGTGTCGATGGTGCCGGCTGTACAGGAGCTGCAGGTGTAGCTGTCGCCGCAACCTCTTGATGAGCTGGTTCTGAAGACGAACCATTGATGAGACTATCTACCATATCCTTAGAAAATTTCACCGTAAGAAGCTGCATGATCGTCGAATCAATCAAATCTCCGATAGTCAACCTGAACGATACCTTGATCAGGGTTTCATCGGGAGGAAGATTGCTTACCCCGTTTCCGTTGGACATATTCAAGATATCGATACCCGGTGGTGAAATATTCACGAATCGGTTGAAAATCGTCGACATCGATGTCGCGGAGGAACCCATCATTTGATTCATTGCTTCTTGAACGGCACTGATATGAATTTCATTCAATTCCGCATCTTCCGGATTTCCTTCTCCACCAAGCATGAGATCAGCAATGACTTGAGCGTCTCTTGTCTTGATGACCAGTGAATTCATCCCTTCAAAACCATCCACATATTGTACATGAATCGCCACGTGTGGTTTAGGGAACTCCGTCTCAAATTGCGAGCGTGTAATAATTGACACCTTAGGGGTGGTAATATCCACCTTCTTGTTCAATAGTGTCGAAAGAGCTGTAGCCGCACTGCCGAACGTGATATTGCCGATTTCACCCAGTGCATCTTGTTCTAACGCTGTCAAATAGTCGTCTACTGTGGGTTCAGACGGCGTATCATGATTCGCCTGCTTGAGTAGAGCGTCAATCTCCTCTTGAGACAAATAGTCTTTACTCGTCAAATTCTTCAACTCCTTCGCTGACAATTTCATCAATTTGAACGGCGACTCGGTCTTTTAACGTACCAGGGCTACCGATATATTTTAATCTGTCTCCGATCATAATGGACAGCCCCTCTTGAACGGGCTTATTCAAGGAGATTACATCACCAACGGATAATCCTAAGAATTCGCGGATCGTAACTTGTGATTCACCAAGCTCGGCAATAATCGGCAATGTTGCCTTGTTCACACGATTACGGAGTGCATCAACCTCTTCAGGAATACGCGATTTTTTCTGAGAGACAAACCAATGATGGACCGAAAGCTTAGGCATAATAGGCTCGATTACCACATGAGGAATACATAAATTGATCATCCCCGTTGTGTCCCCAATTTTGGTGCTAAGCGATATCAGGGCAATCGTCTCATTTGGCGAAACAATTTGCATAAACTGCGGGTTTGTTTCCAAAGCTTCCATCCGCGGATTAATATCGATAATCGTCTTCCAAGCCTCTTGCAAACTTTCAAATGCTCGACTAAATATACGCTCCATAATAATCGTTTCGATCTCTGTTAAAGATCCGATCTTTGATGGAGCTGTACCGATTCCTCCTAGTAACCTATCCAACATAGCATAAGCAACGTTTGGATGAACCTCAAGTACCATTCTTCCCTCTAATGGCTCCGCTTCAAAAATATTAAGTATCGTCATCTTTGGAATAGATCGGATGAACTCATCATATGGAAGCTGTTCCACCTGAACTACGCTAATTTGCACGAATGTACGAAGCTGAGCCGAGAAGTAGGTGGTGAGATAACGGGCAAAGTTCTCATGAATCCGGGTTAAGCTACGGATATGATCTTTAGAAAACCTCACCGCTCTTTTGAAATCGTACGCTCTTATTTTCTTTTGCGTTTCTTCCTTTTTCAGTTCTTCTGCATCCATTTCGCCGGAAGATAACGCGGCGAGCAGAGCATCGATCTCATTTTGCGATAACACATCTACCAAACATCTCACCCCCTTAAAGGATTTATTCTATCGATATTGTCTAGATAGGTGTACTAATGAAATAAGTAATATCGATTTGAACCACTTTTCCTTCCGGCAGTGACTTGTTGATTAAATTCAACAGTTTGGAGCTTAGATTGTCTTTGCCTACGGATCCGTTCAAATCCTCCGGTTTGGTGTCGGCAAGCGTCTTGATAATAATAGGTTTGATTTTATAATCTTTGATTTTATCGAAAGCTTCCTTAGAAGTTTTACGATCCATTTGGAATGCAAAATCCATTACAACAACATAATTGGGGTCAGACAAATTTGTTTTGATCCCATCAATCGTTGAAGTTACTTCAACAATCTCATCCGCTGACAAACCTGATGGTGCTTTTACATCCTGAACGGCGGCACTTAGTTCATTTCCAGGACTAGGCTGTGAGTAATCCTTCAGCAGTAAGAATGCGGCCAATACGATCAATGTAATGGATAGTAGAATCGTGATTAGCCAAGGCGCCATTTTCTTCATGACCATTCCTCCGTTTGTTGCACTTTAATAGTTGCGGCGTGAATACCTATTTCACTGTAACACTCTTTCACCCTTGCGATGACTTCAGCAGCTTTCTCAAGAACGATAATACGCTTGCCATTAACAAGGGTTACGTATGTATCCGGTGTTTCTTCAACGGTTTCGATCATGAGTGCATTCAACCACATTTGTGAACCGTTTAAGCGTGTTATAGAGATCATAATAACCCTCCCAAGTGGTAACGGAGTAATCCGTTCCTTATCGGAAACACCGTTTGAATCTTCGCATGAAGGAAGCGAAGGAGGAGATAAATCCTCCCCCGCAATTCAATAACTTAGCGTTTTAAATTGACAACTTCTTGTAAAATTTCATCAGATGTTGTGATGATACGAGAATTCGCTTGGAATCCACGTTGAGCTACGATCATTTCAGTGAATTCCCCTGTCAGGTCAACGTTGGACATTTCCAACTGTCCAGAGATGATAGCTCCTGTTCCGTCTTCCTGATTGTTAGCAGTCGTAGGTACGAGTTCACCTTCTGCATTGGCATTCAGAGTCATACGGTACAAGTTGCCACCAATTTTCTCAAGTCCTTCAGGGTTAGTCACTCTGGCTACGCCAATTTGCGCCCCTGCTTCTGTCTCTCCGGTATTCATTTTCATAACGATAGTTCCATCCTGCGCAATAGAGAAAGCCGTTACATCTTCTCCAAGCGGCTCAAGCGGATCTCCGCCAGCGTCACAGACGAGCAATCCATCAGAAGTGACCAATTGACGTGCTGCATCCAAATGGAAATCTCCAGCTCTAGTTAGAAAAGCAACCTCTTGATCAGCTGATAGCTTCACTAAAAAGAATCCATCTCCATCAATACGAAGGTCTAACGGGTTATTCGTCGTCATTGCGCTTCCGGATGTATGAAGCGTATCAATCGAACCAATCGAAACACCTAGACCAATCTGCTTCGCATTAACCCCACCGCTTTCGCCATCTGCCGGGGCCGTAACACCGGCAACTGTCTGGCTCATAATATCCTTGAACATCACTCGACCAGATTTGAATCCAACTGTGTTTACGTTCGCAATATTGTTCCCGATAACGTCAAGCTTCGTTTGAAACCCACGCATCCCAGAAACGCCCGAATACATTGATCTTAACATACGTTCTCATTCCTCCCAGGAATAAAATGATAGCTTGCGAGCTGCTTCAGTCGATCCGCAGCCCTTGGCTTTCCAATTACGGGCCAGCCAATTAAGAAATGATAACTGCACTATCGATCTGCGTAAAAACATTATCTTTCATGCTGTTACCGTCCATTGCTGTAACTACTGTACGATTACCTACATTTACGATGAGAGCCATATCTTTCATCAAGATGAGAGAATCCTTTGCTCCCTTAGCAGCCGCACTGTCAATGGCAGATTCGATTTGATTCAATTGTTCAGGCTTCAGTTCAATACCTCTTTGTTCCAAACGTTTGACCGCATGGTTACTGAAGTGAACAAGTCGGTCTTGAAGCATTTCTTTGAATGAAGTTCCTTGTCCGGCATTAGCCTGACTGTTCTTTGGTTGTGCTAGTACACTGGGTCCAATTCGACCTGGATACAGTTGACCTACTTTAATTGGTGAGTTCATGATTCTCCCGCCTCACCAGCATCGTTTGTATCACCTGGCACTTCAGGAACTTCTGGAACCTCAGGTTCAGGTGGGTTGTCAACCTGCACGATCTGATCAATCGGTATTTCCTTATCACCGACTTTGACGTAGTGAACGCCACTGCGAACGACGATGGAATCTACGATTCCACTTTCCTTCACTGTAATAACCTCCGCTTGTCCTGTCTCAAGTGAATAATCACCTGTCTTGGTTTGTGCCGTCCAGCTAACTTGCTTCCCAATTAATCCGGAATTATTACCTAGGGATTGACTCATTGCCGTTAACTGTTCAGAGATATTCACAAGCTGTTCTACAGAAGTAAATTGAGCCATTTGAGCGACCATTTGGGTGTTGTCCATAGGTGATAACGGGTCCTGGTTCTGCATTTGTGCCATCATCAGCTTTAGAAAATCATCTTTACCCAAGTTACCACCTTTTGAGCTTGCTTTTGTTGCATTTCCTGCTGAGTAACCAGGCCATGCTACATTCGTTCCTATAATA
The DNA here is from genome assembly GCF_014639155.1 of Paenibacillus segetis. Classification (NCBI taxonomy): domain Bacteria; kingdom Bacillati; phylum Bacillota; class Bacilli; order Caryophanales; family Paenibacillaceae; genus Paenibacillus; species Paenibacillus segetis. Next base: position 1,424,576 of record NZ_BMFT01000001.1, on the reverse strand, counting down.
TCCGCCACATTGCTTCCTCCTTTCTATTAAGCTTTAGCAACGAAGGAGCTTCCGTAGTTGACTTCCTTAGCTCTCACCTCAGAGATCCATTCGTTCCATTCCTCATTCAAGTCACTCACTAGCAAAGCATCATCTTCTTGAATCTCACGACGTTTACCATTCTGTTGCTGGCCAGTGCCATTACCTGTACCGGTACCAGGTTGACGTCCGTCTTGATACATGTGTGAAGATAATGAAGAATTCTGCGTTACTTCCAGTTTAGAAACTTGAAGTCCTTGTGCTTGAAGAGCGGATCTGAGTTGTCCCATCTGTTGCTCCAGTGAATCCTTAGCTAAAGCAGTCTCCGTTACGAATTGGGCTATCATTTGGCCATCTCGCATCGTAATCTTCACATCTACTTGTCCTAAGTGCTCTGGATACAAAGAAATTTTGGCTTCCGAAATCCCTTGAAGTTTGACGATATCCATCTTGTTTACTAGAAAGCCACTCATTTCCTTACCGAAATTCTCAACAGGTACAGACGGTGCCGTCGTTTTTACTGGTGCGGATCCGGCTTGACGCATCACAAGTTGTCCTGCAGTGACTATATTACCGGAATGTAGTCGAATTTCACTTTCAGAAACCGACTGATCATCACCTGACTCCGACTTGGTCGTACTTGATACTACGCTAGCTAAAGAGATAGTTGGCTCTTTGCCTTGCGTTGCATTACTTGTAAGTACATTTTGAACGGTTTGTGACGCGTTCTTTCCCGTTGTAGCTTCAGAACTCTTATTAAGGAGAGAAGCTAAACTCACATTATTGTCTGAGTTGTTTGTCTGTTTCTCACCGAAAGGATTGATCTCGGTTTGGGTAGCATTCATCGAATTTAGAACACTTTGCAAGGATTGAAGCATCGCCTGTGCTTGCCCCAAATTACTCGTCCCCATCGATTGTTGTCCTTCAGATACGGTTAATACCTGCACTAATGCATCTTGAATCGCGAATCGCATCGTCTCAGAGTGCTGTGCTAGAACTGGTAACTCCGTGTGTTCTTCAGTAGCAGCACTGTCATTACCTGTCGATCCACTTTGCCGAACCAGGTTCTGAATCCCCTGAAGCCAACTCTGCAACAACTCAAGAAGTGAAGGATTCTCTGATAAAGCTTCATCCATTTGATCAAGTTGATGTAACAAGTCAGTAAGCAACTTATTCACTGTGTCTCCATCTTCTTGTGTCTCAAGATTACTACCATCCGTTGACTGACTCAGATTTGTCAAAGTCAATAATTGTGCGGAAACTTGACCTTCTTGTGGTTGCGCATTACCCAACTGCATCATAAGTAGTGTTTGGTTAAAATCTTGCCCAGTTCCTTGAACTGACTCCGATTTACCACTAGCCCCATACCAAAGTCCATTTGTTGCAGTTCCGGCTGATAGATTTGATACTGTTTGACTCATCTATTTTCTCACCTCCTTTCAAGTGTTGGACGGATCAGCTTATTTACTAACAAGCTTGTTTAGTATTTTCGTCGTTTGTACGTCATCAGCTTTAGCCATAGATTCCAAAATTTTCGAACGTGTTGAGTCATTAACTGCATTTAATATTTTCAGTGCTTTGTCAGGACTGATTTTGTATGTTTGTAAGATCAGAGCCGATGCAGAATCAGCTGACATGCTTGCAAACGTTGCACTTAATTGTTGATCGCTCAATCCCGTATTCGTATTTGTAGTCGTGGTTTTAGCTTCCGCTTCTTTCTTAAGGCGGGATTGCAATGCAGCAATCGCTAAATCTTCAGCAGGCTGAGTATCTTTTAGCAATATTGAAATATCAGCTGCTTTTTGCGCATCCATTTTCTCAAGAATGGCGACTTTACTTTCATTATTCATCATACTGAGCATTTGAAGAGTCTCATCCGTCGTCAACTTTTCTAGAATAGCAGCAGCTTTCTTAGGACTCATTTGAGCATATAGTTGAGCAAGCTTCTTGACTTCTTTCTGGTACGCTTCTTGTTCGTCGGCTAATTCTTGCTTAGCAGCTACTTGTTGACTTGCTGACAATTCTGCCTGCAGATCCTTCAATTTCCCCTCTTGCTCCACTACTTGAGCATTGGCTTCTTTCAGATCGGCTTCTTGCTTCGTCACCTGCTCTTTAAGCTGTTTGATGGTAGCTTCGGAACTCTCTATCTGTTTTTTTCTATCCTTCTCTTTGTCTTTCTGAGTATCTTTTATATCCGTTTGTGCAACTTCATCGTCAGGAATCAAATTTCTTACAATTGGTATATTCTTAGCAAATCCCTGCATCATATCACGAAACGGCATATTAAATAGTGTCAGTAGAACACCAAGTAAAACAACTGTAAACAGAATGGGAGTCACAAAAAACAAAAAACGTGAAAACCCGCCGCCTGTTTCATAATCTTCTTCTTCCAACTCAGCCTGTGCCATCCTATCGCCTCCTTCGCAAGCCCATCATTACCACCCGCTCCGCTCTAACGGGCTCTCATGGCAAACCGGACTGTAGCCATCTCATCCAGTTCGTTTTGTTCCCGAAGAAGCATTTCGTGCTGATATTTGTTTTGTTCCTTCTCTTTAGCCTTCAGCCAAACTTTCTCGTCTAACATTTTACCGTTCAAGAAACTCTTTTTGTTCTCAACATTGACCTCAGCTCGCTGTACATCCCTTGTTTTGCTAGATATGCATTGCTCGAGAAAATCCATGTACCTCTGAAGTTCCTGTAACTTGATTACGGAAGCTTTGTTCTCCATCTCTGACTGAATCGCAATGAATGTAGCTCTTTTGTCTTCGAATAACTGATTAAGTGAACGTTGCTCCGCTTGCAAATGGCCTACGGCAGCCGAGAGCATCCATTCCGCTTGCGTTTTCTCATTCGATTTCAAATCTACAACTTTCTGATAGACGTAACGAAACTTCATTATTTAAGGGTCAGCTCCTCGTAAATTCAGAAATCAAACGTTCTTGTACTTCGGGTAACGTTACTTTCTCATTCACTTTCTGCTTCGAGAAATCCCAGATCCGCTGTATGTAACCGATAGCTTCATCAATTTCATCATTTGACCCCTGCTGATAGGCTCCGATATTAATCAAATCCTCAGAATCCTTATATACTGAGAGTAAGCGTTTCAGGTTCTCCGCCGCATCACTTTGTTCGTCCGAGACGATATCCTTCATAACCCGGCTTATACTTGCCAAAATATCAATCGCAGGAAAATGACCTTTGTTTGCAATATTCCGATTCAATACAATATGTCCGTCTAGAATTCCCCTGACCGCGTCAGCAATCGGTTCATTCATGTCGTCACCATCAACTAGCACCGTGTAGAATGCAGTGATTGAACCTGTAGGCCCTGTCCCAGCTCTCTCCATCAACTTAGGCAATGCCGCAAATACTGATGGAGTATATCCACGCATCGCAGGTGGTTCACCAACGGCAAGTCCAACTTCACGAAGTGCCATCGCGTATCTTGTAACTGAGTCCATCATCAACATGACGTTTAGTCCACGATCACGAAAATACTCAGCGATGGTCGTCGCTATGAGTGCACCCTTCATCCGAATCAATGCAGGTTGGTCAGAAGTAGCAACGATGACTACGGAACGTTCCAAACCTTCCGGTCCAAGATCGCGCTCAATGAAGTCAAGCACCTCACGTCCACGTTCCCCTATCAATGCGATGACGTTTACATCCGCCGCAGTATTACGGGCGATCATACCCATCAACGTACTTTTCCCTACCCCAGAACCCGCAAAGATCCCGACACGCTGTCCTTTACCAATCGTAAGTAAACCATCAATCGCTCTAACTCCGATACTAATAGGTTCTGCAACTCGCGGTCGTTGCAGTGGGTTCAGCGGTTTGTTATAGGTGGAGTAGTGACTCATTCGGGAAGGTATGACCGAACCATCCAGTGGTTGACCTAGCCCATCAAGCACTTTACCCAGTAATTCTGAACCTACCTGAACACTGAGGGGTTTGCCTGTTCCAACCACATCACAGCCTGGTCCAATGGATTGCAATTCCCCTAAGGGCATCAACAACACTTTATTATCGCGAAATCCAACAACTTCTGCCTGTAGGGGTTGGGTCGATTTACTAGGATATATGTAACAGACATCACCTATGCTTGCGTCAGGGCCTTCAGATTCCACCATCAGCCCAATAACCTGTGTCACTTTCCCATTAATCCGGACAGGATCCAATTGTCTTAGATGATCGATATAACGTTCCGAATCAATTTTCATCATGCGGTTGTCCCCGATCCTCGGTCTGCAGCGAGATTCGCAACAGTTCTTTTTTTATCTCCGCTAATTGCGTATCAACTCTAGCATCCACACTACCAAATGATGATCGAATAACGCAGCCGTGGTCTTTCACGGTAGGATCAGGCAAAATTTGCAACTCGGCTTGTGAGTCAATTGCCAAGCTCAACTCTTCTCTGGCTGCCTGAACAAATGAAAATTGCGATGGAGAAACGCATAGGGTAAGAATGCCCTGCTCCCGTTTGCGAGAAAGATTCCCCTTAATCAATTCCAACGTATATTCCGGATCTAGATCAAGTTGTTTCGCAATAATCTTCTCAGCAATAGCACAGCTTAGTTCCACTAGAAAAGGTTCAGCCTCTTGAATGATACGTCCTTTTTCGATATATGCTTCTTCAAGCACAGCAGATGCCTCGGCCATCATCTCGTTGATCTTGTCCCGAAGGGTCTGTTCTGCCTGAATTTTGCCCTCTTCAAAGCCTTGACTGAACCCTTCCGACTTGATCGCTTCAATCAGATCTTCATCTTGCTCTCTACGTTCCTGCCACCAGGTATCAATCTGCTCCCTGGCTTCATTCAGCAAACGCTCACTTTGCTCCGAAGCTTCCCGCACCTGACGTTCGGCGAAATCCTTCGCATCGACAAGCATCTGTCGTCTAGTTTCTTCAGCGGCTAAATCTTCAGCAGCGACGGCAACCTCTGCCTTCGCACTGATCTCATCATCTAATTGTTCTGCTTCGGAGGACTGGTACGTTTTGCCCAAATTGAGTTGTTTCAGAATGTCCACCGGAACGTACTGGGACACCTTGATCAAATTAGACAATGATGTCATCTCCTCCACCACGTGCAATAATAATTTCTCCAGACTCTTCTAATCTACGGATCGTTGCTACGATACGGGTTTGAGCTTCTTCCACATCACGAAGCCGCACAGGCCCCATAAATTCCATTTCTTCTTTGAAAGTCTCTGCCATCCGTTTTGACATATTGCGGAAGACTGCTTCTCGTACTTCTTCACTAGCCACTTTAAGCGCAAGTTGCAAATCCGAATTTTCAATGTCGCGAATAATCCGCTGAATATAACGGTTGTCCAAATTAACGATATCTTCAAAGACAAACATACGTTTCTTGATTTCTTCGGCAAGTTCTGGATCCTGAATTTCTAAAGAATCGAGAATTGTGCGTTCTGTACCACGGTCGACACCATTCAAAATTTGAACAATCGACTCGAGTCCACCAGCACTTGTATAGTCCTGAGTAACCGTCGCTGACAGCTTTTGTTCCAGTACGCGTTCCACTTGAGAGATTACTTCTGGTGATGTACTGTCCATCATGGCTATTCTTCTTGCTACTTCAGCTTGTTTCTCCTGAGGAAGTGAGGATAGAATAATAGCCGCTTGTTCAAATTGAAGATATGACAGTACCAGAGCAATCGTCTGAGCATTCTCATTCTGTATAAAGTTGAGGATCTGGTTAGGATCCGCTTTACGCGCAAAATCGAACGGTCTAACTTGAAGTGTCGCAGTTAATCGATTAATAATATCGAACGCTTTGGATGCACCGAGTGCTTTCTCCAAAATCTCTTTGGCGTAGTTAATACCGCCTTGTGTAATATATTCCTGAGCGAGACAAATCTGGTGGAACTCCGCCATGATCATCTCTTTCTCACTAGCATCAACTTTACGAACATTAGCGATTTCGAGCGTTAATTGTTCAATTTCTTCGTCACGAAGATGTTTGAAAATTTCTGCGGAGACCTCTGGTCCCAAAGTAATTAATAAAATCGCTGCTTTTTGTCTTCCACTTAATCCTTGAGACGTTGCCACTTTCGACATTGCGTTCACCTCTATTCTTCGGCCAGCCAAGTACGAAGCAAGTTGACGAATTCATCCGGCTTCTTCTTCGCCAATGTTTCCAGTTGTTTGCGCACTTGGTTCTCATTTGTAACTGTTTCAAAGTTAATGGAAGGAAATTCTGATAGAAGTGGTGGTGGTGTCTCTTCTTCCTCAATATCTTCCACATTCTTCCGGCGGCGGAACAACAACATTCCAATACCAGCTCCCGCAAGAAGAACAGCAACGCCAATCCCCCATAACCACGGGTTGGACAAGCTCAATGCATTACTCTTGACAACTTCACTATGGAAAGGTTGTGAGAAGACAGCAACTTTTTTCTGTAGATCAGCGTCTGTATAAGTAGTACCAGAGTCGGCTAAATACGAACCGACAATATTACTTAGAATGTTCTCAATAGCTGTTTGTGTATTTGGATCCAAAGAATTTTGACCCGCAGGTGGTTCAACAGCCACATTAATGGTTAAATCCTTAATAACATACGGACTAGCCACAATATCCTTCGTGATCCGGTTAACTTCATAATTGATTGTTGAGGACGACTTATCAGAGGTTGACCCTGATTGCGTATTTGCAGTAGGATATCCAGCTACATCCTCAGTTCCGGTTCCTGGAATACCACTATTGGAATCTCCTTGGCCGGTATAACTTTCCTGGATCTTCTGTGCACTAATTTCAATGCCTTTCATGTTCTCCGTATCAACAGGAGTTACAAGATTATCTTTTTCACTGATTTGATCGAAGTTCAGTTTGGATGCTACAAGCACTTCAACCTTATCCGGTCCAGTTAATTTGGATAGAAACTGTTTGACGCTTTGTCTTACATCGCTCTCAAACTTTTTCTGTAGAGCCATATTTTCTTGCACGGCGGTTGTCAATGAACCCGCTTGTCCGCCTCCTTGTCCTGTTGGCAACAGAACAGTATCATCACTGGATGATATAGAAATATTCTCAATCGGTAGATTAGGCACTGATGTCTTAACTAGATTAAAGTAACCATCAACGGCTTCCTGGGTAATTCGATATCCAGGCTTGAACTTGATAACAATTGAAGCCGAAGCTTTCTCCTGCTCATCTATACTCGCAAATACATTCTCTGAAGGCAGATTAATTAGAACCTTTGCATCACTAACTCCCTGCATTCGTTGAAGTAACTGTTCAACCTCGCCATTCAAAGCACTTTTGTATTTAACGTTGAACTCGTTATCCGTTGTGCCAATTAATGAAGAGCTTTCGTTGAATATATCCCAGCCGATCGATCCATTCTGAACGATTCCTTGTGATCCAACATCTACTTTAACGCGAGCCGACTGCTTACTTGGAACCGAAATACTCGTTCCATCTGTCCCTAATTTATAAGGAACGCCACCTGTTTCAAGGTAATTAATGATGCCTGCTGCATCCGCAGAATCCAAATTGGTAAATGCTACTTCATACTCCGTTTTGGAGAATTGAACCGTAAGTAGGATAATTGCAAGTAGTATAAATGCTAGCGATGACACCAAAAGTGTCTTTTGTTTTCTACTAAATTGGTTCCAGTAACCCGTTAATCTCCCCAGGTACTGGGTGATTCTCTCATTCACAATTTCACCTCATTCGAAGCTCTATAGTCTATTAAATTTGCGTACGCATAATCTCTTGATAAGCTTCTATCACTTTATTTCGGACTTGCGTAGTAAGCTGCAAACTTAACAAGGCTTGCTCCGAAGCGATCATCACCTGGTCGACACTAACTTGACCTAACTGAAATTGCGAATTCAGTGTTTCAACATTTTTCTCTTGTGCCGCTACTCCATTTAATGCATTCGTCAAATATGAACTAAATTCTTTGATTGACTCCGAAGGAGTTGGCATCGAAGGTTTATTAGGTTGAACAACACCTTCCAAAGCTTTAGTAGTATTTAAATTGATTGTTTGGATCAACGAACAACACTCCTGACTAAGTTTTATTTATTACTTCCCTATTTGTAAGGCCTTAGATATCATTGCCTTAGTAGCATTCAACGCAGTTACATTAGCATCGTAGGAGCGAGTAGCAGAGATCATATCTACCATCTCTTTCAAAGTATCCACATTCGGCATGTATACATATCCATCACTGTCCGCATCAGGATGTGTAGGGTTATACACTGGTTTGAACGCTGAAGGATCGTCTTGGATCGATGTAATTTTGACACCTTGACCTTGAGCGCTTTGTCCTGAGTTCATTGCAGAGCTCAACGTACTGCTGAAGCTTTGTTGCATTGGAGCCATAACTACCGTCTTGCGGCGATACGGAACCGCCTTACCGTCCACAACCGATGCTCTAGTTGTCTCAGCATTAGCAATATTGGATGAGATGACGTCCATTCTTAGCCGTTGTGCAGTTAAAGCCGATGAACTGATAGAGAAGCTGTTACTGATATTCAAGCAGTTTATCCCCTTTCAATACTGTTTTTTCACTTCGAAATAGCTGTTTGTTTCATTTTAATTTGATAATTTAATTGTTCTATGTACGCATTATATCGAAGCTGATTTTCAGCTAGTAAACTCATTTCACGATCAATATCCACATTATTCTGATTATTATTCATTGCTGTTGTCTGATCCGTGGTTACCGTTGGATCGGGCGTGCTATTCGAAGGTCCTATGACAAAATGCCTAGGATCTGTAGTTGTCCCACGAAGTGTTGGCATCTCACCATTCATTTCATTTTGCAATAAACTCTCAAATGAAACAGATGATCGTTTAAAGTAAGGGGTATCATTATTTGCAATGTTATTTACTAGAACACTCTGCCTCATATTAGCAGCTTCAATTGCGGTCTCTAATCGATTAAATCCCGCACCACTCATTATCTGCATTTACTCTCCCCCTCATGTTATCCTCGAAATTTCTATCACAACTTATTCAACAAAACAACGTGCAGTCCTTCTTTTTTCGACAATAAATTCGACAATCATTTTGAATAATAAATTTTTCCATAATTAATTCGCAAATTAAAACATATTAATAATGCATAACTTAAGTTTCTAGCAGATTCGACATTATTACAATAAGAAAAAAGCCCTATCTTTAAAAAAAGTAATGAAAAACCGTTCATTTTTTGGTTATTTATCTCATATTTTAGAATAAATTACCGAAAAATTGACGACAGAAAAAAATAATGGCCGCTAGACCACTTTTATTGGGTCTAACGGCCTTGAATTATGGTATTGTGATCATTTTTACAAGTCCTAGCTAAAGAGGTTGCTCAAAAAGTCATCTTTTGATCACGAGGCATATCAAGAAGTGGATTCGACATCGAATATTAAATTCAGCCGGGCCTTCCGGTGCTCACATAGGTTCTGCCTACGTTCCGCTCCTCAATCCCTATCTTCATTCAATCTTCTGAGGTGTTTTGAAAAAACGCTGCTTCGTAAGCTTAAGCTCTTGGTGCTGAAAATCCGACTTTTGAACTCAGATTTAAAGAATAAACTGGCTCAGATCACGATCTTTAGCAATATCCCCTAATTTCTCACGAACATATTCTGGAGTAATCACCATGGTATCAAGCGTGAGCTCAGGCGCTTCAAACGACAGATCCTCTAACAACTTCTCAAGAATTGTATGAAGACGTCTCGCTCCTATATTCTCCGTATTCGAATTGACAGAGGCAGCAATCTTGGCAATCTCCCTTATCGCTTCAGTTGAGAATTGAATATCGATATTTTCGGTGCGAAGTAACTCAACATACTGTTTAGTTAATGCATTCTGAGGCTCAGTAAGTATTGAAACAAAGTCTTCAAGGGACAAACTGCTCAGTTCAACCCGAATCGGGAAACGACCTTGGAGTTCCGGGATCAGATCAGAAGGTTTAGCAACGTGGAATGCTCCTGCAGCAATAAACAAAATATAATCGGTCTTAACCGGTCCATATTTCGTCATGACGGTTGATCCTTCAACTATTGGTAAAATATCACGCTGTACACCTTCACGGGATACATCCGGCCCTGAGCCCTGTCCACGACTAGCTACTTTATCGATTTCATCGATAAAAATAATCCCTGACTGCTCAACCCGACTCACCGCTTCTTGTGTAAGGTCATCCTGATCAATCAGTTTAGCCGCTTCTTCTTGAATCAGCACTTTCCGTGCTTCTTTGATACTTAGCTTACGTTTCTTCGTACGTCGAGGCAACAGGCTACCGAACATCTCCTGCATATTCATCCCAAGCTGATCATTTCCTTGGCCAGCAAACATATCCATCATATTAGGAGCGTTGTCCTCCACATCAATCTCTACTGTGTCACTCTCTAATTGACCAGAGAGCAGCTTAAATCGAACTTGGCGACGGCGTTCAGTCAAGTTGCTATCTTCCTCTGTATCTTCCTGGGATGGTGGTGTGGAGTTTTGATTGTTTCCAAACAACATCTCAAACGGATTTCTCCCACTCTTCGACTTACTATCTGACGGGACGAGGATATGCACTAAGCGTTCATTGGCAAGTTCTTCGGCTTTATCTTTTACATTCTCAGTTCGCTCCGCCTTAACTGCCCGGATCGCTGTTTCGATCAGATCTCGCACCATAGACTCGACGTCTCTTCCAACGTATCCAACCTCTGTAAATTTAGTCGCCTCCACCTTGATAAAAGGGGCCCCTACCAGCTTAGCCAAACGTCGAGCTATTTCTGTTTTTCCGACCCCAGTCGGACCAATCATCAGTATATTCTTCGGTACAATTTCATCCTGTACATCCTCGCTTAAGAGGCTTCGACGATAACGATTACGCAGTGCAACCGCAACTGATTTCTTCGCCTGCTTCTGTCCTACAATATACTTATCCAATTCAGCAACAATTTGTCTTGGTGTTAAGTTTCCGTTAGTCATGAGACGTCCCTCCTGAAAGGTTTATTGGTAGCATTGACATTACTAATTCTCTTTCACGAAAAAAAGTCCGGTAAGCCCGGACAATCAATAAATGGACCAAGTCCAAACGTGAATGAGTATCACAAGGACGAGGTCTAGGTCGCTCCATCAAAGTTCTTCTACAATAATATTGCTATTAGTGTAGACGCATAGCTCTGAAGCCACCTGAAGAGATTCACGGACGATATCCTTAGCTTCAAGATGAACGGCATGTCGTTTTAGTGCTCTAGCTGCTGAAAGGGCGAAATTCCCCCCAGAACCAATAGCCAGAAGATCATCATCAGGCTCGATGATTTCTCCTCCTCCAGATATGAGTAGCATGCCAGACTTATCCATAACAATCATCAGCGCTTCTAGCTTACGAAGTACTCGGTCTTGTCGCCAATCCTTAGCAAGCTCTACTGCAGCTCTCTGTAGATTGCCATGATGCTCCTCTAACTTTCCTTCGAATTTCTCAAACAGCGTAATTGCATCAGCAACTGATCCTGCAAAACCAGCTATAACTTGACCACGGTACAATCTGCGAACTTTTTTGGCTGTCTGCTTCATAACGACGCTTTCTCCAAAGGTAACCTGTCCATCTCCGGCAATCGCACCCTTACCATTATGACGAACAGCACAAATTGTAGTGGCATGAAAAGTTGGAATCATGTTAACCGCTTCCTTCCATCTCTTATCTACATTTAAAGAGGTAGTTCAAAAAGTCATCTTTTGATCACGAAGTATATCAAGGGGCGTAGTCGCATCGAATCTTGGATTCAGCCAGGCCTTCCGATGCTGAAAATCCGACTTTTTGAACACATATTCAAGCATATTCCATCAACAAACAAACCATTCAACCCAATTTACTTTCGGCAATAAATGCAGACATACTATCTAGTGCACGATGAGCAAGTGCTTCCTTCTTCTCCGCTTTTTTACGGTAGCGAATATCTAGATTAGGAAATAATCCGAAATTCGCATTCATCGGCTGAAAATTCTCAAAGTCGGCTGTAGTAATATACCTCGCCATACTTCCAAGCGTTGTATCCTCAGGAAAAACGATCCCTTCCTCGCCACATGCTAGCCGAGCAGCATTAATTCCCGCAAGAAGACCAGATGCTGCAGATTCAACATAACCTTCAACCCCCGTCATTTGACCCGCAAAGAATAGCTTAGGCTGACTCTTTAACTGATAAGTAGGTAAAAGCAACTTAGGCGAATTAAGAAATGTATTCCGATGCATAACACCATAACGTACAAACTCAGCTTTCTCCAAGCCAGGAATCATGGAAAACACACGTTGTTGTTCTCCCCATTTAAGATGAGTCTGGAAACCAACCAAATTATAAAGTGTTGCTGCGGCATTATCCTGACGAAGCTGTACGACAGCGTGCGGAATTTTTCCTGTTCTTGGGTCGGGCAAGCCAACCGGTTTCATCGGGCCAAATAACGCTGTTTGTTTGCCTCGACGCATCATGATTTCAATCGGCATACAGCCTTCAAAATATACTTCTTTCTCAAATTCTTTTAATTGAGCTACCTCAGCAGTTATAAGAGCTTCATAAAATGCATCGAATTCTTGCTCATTCATCGGACAGTTAAGATATGCTGCTTCTCCTTTATCATAACGAGAAGCAAGATATACCTTATCCATATCGATTGAATCTTTATCCACAATGGGAGCAGCAGCATCATAGAAGTAGAAATAATCCTGACCCGTTAGCCGTTGAATCTGCTCCGACAATGCCGGAGAGGTTAGGGGGCCTGTAGCTATTACTACGATTCCATCTTGAGGGATCTCGGTGATCTCCTCGGTTACTACTTCTACTAGTGGATGCTCGTGCAACGTCCGGGTAATCTCTCCAGAGAAACCATCACGATCTACCGCGAGTGCACCACCTGCGGGTACGGCATTACGATCAGCCGCACCTAGTACAAGTGAATTCAACATCCGCATTTCTTCTTTTAGAACACCAACTGCGTTGGTTAAACCATTCGCCCGTAACGAATTACTACATACGAGCTCAGCAAATTTATCTGTATGATGAGCCGGTGTCTTTACTACCGGACGCATTTCGTATAATGTCACCGGGATACCTCGGCTCGCAATCTGCCAGGCTGCTTCGCTACCTGCCAGACCCGCTCCGATAACGGTAACCCTATTTGTTGAATCTGCCAAATGAATAACCCCCAGTTGTCATTGTTTTATTCTTCGGAGGCGTCGTCGTTATCTTCAATAAGCTCCGTAAAATCACAGGACGTACATTGTAGCTTACCGCCCTGTTTATTCCGCTTCTCTACGAGCATCGACTCGCATTTCGGACATGGCTTCGTTGAAGGTCTATCCCATGACACAAAGTCACACTCTGGATAACGATCACAACCATAAAATACTCTACCTTTCTTACTGCGGCGTTCCACCACATGACCTTCTTTACATTTAGGACAAGCTACGCCTATATCTTTGATGATCGGCTTCGTATTCCGACAATCAGGAAAACCGGAACAAGCCAGGAATTTACCGAACCGCCCCAATTTGTAAACGAGATGTCTTCCACATTTTTCACAAATCTCGTCCGAAACCTCGTCTTCAATTTCGATTTCCTTCATTTCTTCTTCTGCAACCTCAAGCCGCTTCTCAAACGTCTCGTAGAAATCACTCAATACTTGTACCCAATCTTCTGATCCTTCTTCTACATGGTCGAGATTACCTTCCATGTTGGCAGTAAATTCTGCATTGAGGATTTCCGGGAAGAATTGCTCCATCTGCTCAATAATTAACTCACCAAGTTCAGTAGGTACAAATTTCTTCTCTTCAATCGCTACATAACCACGTTTCTGAATCGTTTCCAGTGTCGGCGCATAGGTACTAGGACGTCCAATTCCGAGCTCCTCTAGCGTTTTCACCAAACGGGCCTCCGTATATCTTGGTGGCGGTTGGGTGAAATGCTGTTTCGGTTCGATCTCCTCGGTCTTGAGTTTGTCTCCACTCTGCAGTGGTGGCAAAAATTTATCATCATCTGTTGTTCCATCGTCATTACCTTCGACATACACCTTCATAAATCCATGGAATCGAATCTTGGAACCTACAGCACGAAACGTTGTATCTCCTGCGGCGATATCTACAGATAATGTATCTAGTAAGGCTGAAGACATCTGACTTGCCATGAAACGTTCCCAGATCAGTTTATATAAACGGTACTGCTCACGGCTTGTAAATGCTTTGACAGAATCTGGATCACGCAGAGCTGAAGTTGGGCGTATAGCTTCATGCGCATCCTGTGCGTTGGCTGCCTTTTTGGAATATTGGCGCGGTGTTTCAGGTACAAAGGTCTCACCATATTTACCTAAGATAAATTCCTTTGCATCTTCTTGGGCTGAGGCCGCTACACGCGTCGAATCTGTACGCATATAGGTAATCAGACCAACTGTACCTTCTTTACCAAGGTCCACCCCTTCATACAACTGCTGAGCGACAGACATCGTCTTGGCCGCCCGGAAGTTTAGCTTACGAGCAGCTTCCTGTTGCAGTGAACTTGTTGTGAACGGTGCAGCTGGATGACGGAGACGTTCTTTTTCCTTCACATTCGTTACATTGAATTTAGCGCCTTCAATAGATTTTAAAATTTCGTTGACTTGAGCTTCGTTAGTAAGTTCCAGCTTCTCGCCTTTATAATGATGAAATTTAGCTTCGAAAGCGGAATCCTTAATTTTTAATTTGGCTGTTATACTCCAATACTCTTCAGGAATGAACTCCGAAATTTCATTCTCCCGATCCAAGATGATCTTAACCGCTACGGATTGTACCCGCCCAGCAGAAAGACCCTTCTTAACCTTCTTCCAGAGCAACGGACTAATTTTGTAACCGACAAGTCGATCTAGTATCCGTCTGGCCTGTTGAGCATTAACAAGATCCATATTGATTTTGCGCGGAGTTTTAAATGCATCTTTAACAGCTTCTTTTGTAATCTCATTAAATACAACCCGGCATGTTTCAGTCTCATCCATATCAAGCGCATGAGCTAGATGCCAAGCGATAGCCTCACCTTCACGGTCAGGGTCAGCCGCTAGGTATATTTTTTTAACCTTTTTACTAGCATCTTTTAATTCCTTTAATATAGAACCTTTTCCACGAATCGTAATATACTTCGGACTGAAGTCATTCTCTACCTCAACCCCAATTTGGCTCTTAGGCAAATCACGAACATGACCCATCGAGGCCTTCACGATGTATTTGCTTCCTAAGTACTTACCTATCGTCTTCGCCTTTGCAGGCGATTCCACGATGACAAGAGAATCCGCCATAGGTTCATCCTCCTCTCGAACATAACAGTCTAATTTATCCTGATTATCATATAGGCCATATTATTAAGCCACTCTCAGTTGGAATGAACTATATTAGTTTATAAACAGAACCAGGCAGTTGTACCACCGCTTTTTTCATGATTAAAGATAACAGAACTGAATGTAAAAGTCCAAAATCCCATTCTGATAAATTCATCAGCTCATCAAAACTACGGGTTCCCTGCTCCAACATATGGTATATGCGCTGCTCCTCATCTGTCAACTCGTAATCTGTCAGACCTTTGTTCATATCTACTTTTTTCCCTTGTGACCAAAGGCCATATTCCTCTAAAATATCGCTCGGATCCGTTACGATTTTGGCACCTTGCTTCAGTAATTCGAGGCAACCTCGGCTCTTGGGTGAAGTGATCGGGCCTGGAACAGCGAAGATATCTCGATTGGCATCCAGTGCGCGATCTGCGGTTATCAGCGATCCACTGCGGGCATCCGCTTCAACAATTACAGTTCCACGGGTTACTCCCGCTATGATGCGATTTCGCTGAGGAAATAGACCTGGATGCCCTGCCGTTCCTATTGGATACTCGGATATAATCAACCCACGTTCAGCAATCCGTCTGTATAAGGAGCTATGCTCTGGTGGATAGGCAATATCTATGGCAGTACCAAGTACAGCTATCGTTGATCCAGCACAGTTCAGAGCAGCTTCATGACACACACCGTCAATACCTTTCGCAAGTCCACTCACAATCGTAACACCGTGGGCACAGAGCCCCTCAGTTAACATTTCGCCTACCTTGCGTCCATAAGCGGTTGGGAGGCGCGTTCCTACCATCGCCACCGATAGGGTAGATAACAATCTACTATCACCTTTAGCATAAAGAACCCATGGAGGGTTATTGGTTTCCTTCATTAATATGGGATATTCTTCATCCCAATACGAGATAAATTGAATCCCTTTCTTATCCATTTTCTCTACTCTTTCTTCTACCCAAGAGGCAGTAAATCGACTCGACATTTCGTTTGCTAACTCCGTACTTAGTCCCCGCTGTATCCAATCTGCAGGTGTAAAGTCCAAGGCATTTTCCCATTCATCATCAAATTTCACTATATTCGATATTCGCTTCCATCCCAATCCTGGACTACCATCTAACCCTATCAGTATCCACTTCTTATCCATTTCAAACTCCCCCATTCAATATATTTGGAACACGATCAATCAATTTAACTAAAAATTACCAATAAAAAATAACAAAAAAAAGCAACCTCCTGGACCTGAAATGGCCTAGAAGGTTGCTTACCTTTGCTATATTGTACCAAATAATTACTAGTGTGTCGTGCAGAGATTAAGAATTCCCCGCTCTTCGAGCACGCTAACTAACGTGGAGCCCATCTCTGAAGGCGTTGGAGCCACTTTGATTCCACAGGATTCTAATTTATTGATCTTTTCTTCAGCTGTACCCTTTCCTCCGGAAATAATGGCACCTGCGTGGCCCATTCTTTTTCCTGGAGGTGCAGTAACGCCACCAATAAAGCCAACAACTGGTTTCGTCATGTTATCACGAATCCACTCTGCTGCCTCTTCTTCTGCCGTACCCCCAATTTCACCGATCATAATGACAGCTTTCGTTGCGTCATCATCATTGAATCGACGTAGAATATCGATGAACTCCGATCCTTTGACCGGATCTCCACCAATTCCAATTGCAGAAGACTGTCCGATTCCACGTGTCGTTAACTGATGAACCGCCTCATAAGTCAGCGTCCCGCTACGAGATACAACACCAACATGACCTGGTAAATGAATATATCCAGGCATAATGCCAATCTTGCATTCCCCTGGAGTAATAACACCAGGACAGTTAGGTCCGATCAGCACAGAAGACTTACCTTCCATATAACGCTTCACCTTAACCATATCTAGCACGGGAATTCCCTCCGTGATACAAATCACGAGCTCGAGTCCTGCTTCAACGGCTTCCAGTATAGAATCTGCGGCAAAAGCTGGTGGAACATAAATAACACTTGCAGTAGCTCCCGTCGCCTCTTTTGCTTCCTTCACCGTATTAAACACAGGTAGACTTACAGTGTTACCATTGTCCAGCGCTATATCAACTACAGTACCACCTTTACCAGGTGATGTTCCGCCCACCATTTGCGTTCCGTAATCAAGGGCACCCTTGGCGTGGAACAGGGCAGTTTTCCCAGTAATCCCTTGGGTGATAACTTTTGTATTTTTATCGACCAAAATACTCATGATTAGAACCTCCACTTCATGGTTAAGGTGAATATATTATGAAACAGAATCGTGTTCAAAAAGTCGACTATTCAGCACCGAGAAGGTAGCTTCAGACCGCAGAAGGAGTAGCGGAGTGTAGGCAGAACCTACATGAGCAACGGACTTCAAGGGGTGAAGCTAGATTCGATGTCGAATTATCTTCTAGGATTACATCGTGATCAATAGATGACTTTTTGAGCTTCCTATACTAATGATACGATCTTTTGGGCGCCATCGGCCATAGAGTCTGCCGACACAATAGCTAGGCCCGAGCCTGCAAGGATACCTTTGCCAAGCTCGACGTTAGTTCCTTCCAATCGAACTACGAGTGGACGATCCAAACCAACTTGTTGTGCAGCTTCCACAATTCCTGAAGCTATGACATCACATTTCATGATGCCACCAAAGATATTTACAAATATCCCCTTCACTTTAGTATCCGATAAAATAATCTTGAAGGCTTCCGTTACTTTCTCAGCTGTTGCACCGCCCCCAACATCAAGGAAGTTAGCCGGGTCCCCTCCATAGTATTTGATAATATCCATCGTAGCCATGGCTAGACCGGCCCCATTCACCATGCAGCCAATATTGCCGTCCAGTGCTATGTAGCTCAAATCAAACTTGGAAGCTTCGATTTCTTTCTCGTCTTCTTCTTCCAAATCGCGAAGCTCCAATATATCCTTATGACGGAACAGTGCATTGGAATCAAAATTCAATTTCGCATCCAGCGCCATAATATCGCCGTCACCAGTTACTACTAGTGGATTGATCTCAGCAATTGAACAATCCTTGTCGACAAATGCTTCGTATAATGAGAGCATAAATTTTACCGCCTTGTTCACTAGCTCATTTGGAATATTAATGGCGTAAGCTAATCTACGAGCCTGATAAGCCTGAAGACCTAGAGCCGGATCAACAACTTCTTTAAAAATTTTCTCTGGTGTTGCCGCAGCAACCTCTTCAATCTCCGTTCCACCTTCCTCAGATGCCATTAGAACAACACAACCTGTTCCCCGGTCCACTACAATACCTACGTAATATTCCTTCTTGATGTCGCATCCCTGCTCAATGAGCAGACGTTTTACTTGTTTACCTTCTGGGCCCGTCTGATGTGTCACCAGCACTTTACCGAGAATTTCTTCAGCATAAAGTCGTACTTCATCCAAACTTTTAGCCACTTTGACGCCACCGGCTTTTCCCCGGCCTCCGGCGTGAATCTGTGCCTTAACTACCACTACCGGACTTCCCAACGCTACCGCTGCTTCCACAGCTTCATCCACCGTAAATGCTACTTGTCCTTTTGGTACGGCAACTCCATACTGCTTCAAGACTTCTTTTCCTTGATATTCGTGGATATTCATGATTATAATCCTCCTATCAACAGGCGGTTTTAGAGGTTGTTCAAAAGTCAATTTGACTTATTGAACACACAATTTTACGGATGAATAGTTGAAACCCAGATCATTGTATCACGTTTTTAAAACGCTTTCCTTAAAAAGTTCATGATTTATACACAACTTTTTTATATCATTCTCATCTAATTTTGAGATCAATTCATTCCATCGTATGGAATAGTTACTAGAGAGTAAAATTTTATCATCTACTCATATCCCCTTAAGTACCAAACGGTTGGATATAATCGCAAAATAATCCACCCCTATAATATTCCAAAAAAATATCTCTATTTGAGATCAATCCTGCATAATTTGTCTCATTATGACGAATTTCAATATTGTGAACTTTTCTCTTGCAAAATCTTTTCAGTTAATTTAAAGATACAGTTACTTGACTTTTCATAGACAAAATCCTAGAATACGGTCAAAGACAATACGAAAACGAGGAAGCACCTCTGTAACTCTCACTTAGTGAGCTCTATTTCACGATGAGAATAAACGGATAAGGGGTGTTTTTTGTTATGTATGGAAAATTATTCAGCGCATGTTTATATGGTATTGATGGTGTAATTATCGAGGTGGAAGTCGATTTATCGAACGGGATCCCCCAAACGAATATCGTGGGCTTACCCGATTCAGCGATAAGAGAAGCGGTAGATCGAGTCCGAGCAGCGATCAAAAATTGCGGTTACACTTTCCCGCTACAGCGTATAACCATCAATCTGGCACCTGCGGATCTTCGCAAAGAAGGCTCTGCCTTCGATTTGGCTATTGCACTTGGTATTCTTGCAGCCAGTGATCAAATCATACTACCACCTGGTGAGCGTCTCCTTATTATTGGTGAACTATCTCTAGATGGAGCCTTACGACCAGTTCGCGGAGTATTGTCCATGGTGGATCATGCTCTCCGCCAAGGGTTTAACGCCGTACTTCTTCCAGCAGACAATACTGAAGAAGCCTTACTTTTAGAGGGTATTAAAGTATATGGTCTGAAGCACTTGCATGATCTTTCCCCTTTTCAAACAAATAAAGCAACACAGGACAAAGAGACACCACTGGTGCTCACTTCTCTAGAACATTTGGAAAAAAAGCCAACAAAACAAACCCAAGCCTCTAATTATCCACATGAACCCATAGAGGACTACAGTGATGTTCTAGGACAACGTCATGTCAAACGGGCCTTAACCATCGCAGCAGCTGGAATGCATAACATCATGCTCATCGGTCCCCCTGGCACAGGAAAAACAATGTTAATCCGCAGGCTGCCATCTATCCTCCCTCCACTATCACAAGAGGAGTCTCTTGAGGTTACGAAGATTTATAGCTCTGCAGGTAAATTTAAAGGTTCAGAGACTGGCTTGATCAAGCGTCGCCCTTTTCGTTCTCCACATCATACAATCTCCGCAGGTGGGTTGATTGGCGGTGGTGGCATCCCTAAACCAGGTGAAGTCAGCCTCGCCCATTTAGGTGTGTTATTCCTCGATGAGTTGCCTGAGTTCTCTCGCAACGTACTCGAAGTTCTCAGACAACCACTAGAGGAGCATAAGGTGACGATCAGTCGTTCACGAGCGGCATTTACTTTTCCTGCTCATTTTCTGCTTGCCGGTTCGCTAAATCCTTGTCCGTGCGGATAACAACTCGGGCAACTATATAATAAGAAGGAAAAAATTTTCTAACATAAAACACCTAGTCGAACCACTCGTTTCTTCTGGTTCTCGTATCCGATATGTTCGACAACTTAAAGATCTTACTATTAAGGAATTAGCTTTGCTTATAGGTGTCAGTGTTAATACCATAGGCAATATTGAACGAGATGTTGTTCAACCTTCCCTTCCCAATTTAAGAAAGCTTGCTGAAATATTAGATAGACCCATTTATTATTTAGGAACTTTTGAGGAGATGCCTGCAGATACACTTGGGCAAAAAATAAGAAAGGCGCGTTTTTACCATGGCTTATTAGTAACTGAAGCTGCAGAGAAATTTGAAGTTGATATAAAATCAATAAATAATTGGGAAACAGATAGACAAGTGCCATCAAGCAAATCAATTAATGAAGTAAATAATTTTATAAGCATTACCTACAAGGACAAAGCCCCAAAATAAACCGGGGCTCTTGTTAATATCTCGTAATGTAATCTAAATAAGATGACCCATTTGATTTCGAGGTTTCTAATGGCGCATCCCGATCCCAAGCTTCCAGGATTACTATGGTTGATAAGTCTGGATTGTCAGGCCAAAAGATATAACTCTGCTCTACTAGTCCTCTGAGTCCCTTCATAATTTCCGCCTGGCTTCGGCCGGTTAATCGGACTAATTCAGTATTGTTTGGCATCCTTCGTTGTTTCAAAGAAAAATTATACAAGATACGCAGTAGTTTTCTTTCTAGATCAGATAACATACTTTCATCACCTCTAAATAACACGAACGTTTGTTTGTATTATATGATGTTTTATATCCTTTATGCAATGGAAAAAAAAGATCACTCTGACGTAATGTCTCATTGGTCTTTTTGTGGCGATTTATGAAAGTAAAACACTAATTTGCAGATATAGACAAATATGTTTAGACATGGATCACGAAAGTAAGTAACGTAAGTTGTGCAAATAACTATTAAAGGAGAGAATACATATGAAGAAAAAAATTAGTTTATTTTTGTGTTTAGCTTTACTTATGGCCTTAATAATTCCATTGATGTCTGCTAATGCGTATACTGGGGGCTACGCTAATGGAAAAATAGCGACAATATCATCTACTTTTGGAGGCCCAACAATTGAAGAGACATCACTTGCAACTGACAACGACGAAACAACATTTTACACTCTCCATAAAGGGAACGTTTTAGTAATTGATCTTGGTCAAGGATATTCAGTCAATACATTACGTATCAAAGCTTCCTCAAATAAACTCAGAGTAAATTTATATAAATCTGACAAATCTTATATTGGTGGGACTGACGTAAGTTATCATTACACAATACCCGATGGGACAGCTACAACAATTACTGCAGGTGTGTGGCAATACTTAACACTTTCACCTACAGGGAATCAGGATGTTGATATTTATGAAATTGATATGTTATCAATTGATCCTAATAATCCTGAACCAACGCCAACGCCAACGCCGACTCCAACACCGACTCCAACACCTGAACCCACTCCTACTCCAGAACCTTCAGGAGATCGTGCAATTCTAACGGTTACAATGACTACTGGTTTGGAGAAAGAATTCGATCTTTCAATAAGTGAAGTTAATTCATTCTTGAACTGGTATGATTCAAAGGAAAACGGTTCAGGACCAGCTAAATATGGTATAGATAAGCAGACTAACAACAAAGGGCCATTCACAAAGAGAGTTGACTACGTAATATTTAAAAACATCCTGAGTTTTGAAGTAGATGAATATACTCTAAGTAAATAACAATAATCATGGGGCCGTGTATACGGCTCCTTTTTTTGTTCACAAATCACAGCATAATTTTACATAATTTATCTATTTAGGAGGTATTAAGTAGTTTTTTATCGAATTATATATTATCACTTTAGTCCTGGTGCGGACAGTACTATGGTGAGATCCGCGCACACGGACGCAAGTGCACAGCGAACGTCTAATATAGATATTTTAATATTAGGAGATGTTCGATTTGTGTGATCTTTACAACATAATTGAAGAACTCCGCTTGGAGTTGAACCAATTATACACGTACAAAAAACTAGTTGATAAAGAAATCATAAAGTTAAGTGAGAAGTTAGATAAAGCAATAAACGAATATTATCAACTACAGAAAACTGGCAGATAATCAAGAGGGAGTCGCGAAAGCGGCTCCTTCAGAAATAATTGAAGGTGATTCCAGTGGATATGCTACGCGAACTAAAACTAGCTGAAAAATTAGGTCATGATGTTGTCTTAACCATTATGGATGGAGAAATTATTTTAGGCCGACCAAATTGGGGAACCGATCCGAAGAGAGTACAGATAAAGACAAATGAAGGTATTATATGGATACCAGTTTCTGAGATTGAGCATGTAACAAGGATAATTCCTTTTAAAAATTAATAAGAAAAAATATGAAACCTATGAAAATATGAAACCTATGGAAACAAATTCCTGCCTTTGATAGACTTAAATCAAAAGTAATGGAGGTTTGATATGAAAAATAAACTTATTTCTTTATTTGCAGTCTTTATTCTGCTCTGTTCACTCATCCCCTTGGAATTAGCCAATGCTCACCCTGGAAGAACAGATGCAAATGGAGGACATACATGCCGAACAAATTGTGCAAAATGGGGACTTAAAACCGGAGAATACCACTACCATAACTCAGATGGAAGCATTAAGAAGGAAACAATAAAAACTACTGTTAAAGAAAAAACTAAAAAAGATACCAAAACAGAGAAGTCCATCACATCTCCAACAGGGTTAGTTCTTCCTAAATTGCAACCAGCTGGCACTCTACAAGTTTATTATTTAGATGTAGCTCAAGGGGATTCAACTCTAATCCGCACCCCAAAAGGACAATACATACTTATCGATGGTGGTAACAATAATCAAGGGAAAAATGTTGTTAAGTACTTAAAGGGTCTTGGTGTAAAAAAACTTGATGTTATGATCGCTACACATCCTGATGCTGACCACATCGGCGGATTGGACGATGCACTCAAAGCCTTTGATGTTCAAGTAATTTATGCCCCTAAGGTTTCACATACAACAGACACCTTTAAGGATTTTCTGACCGCAGTAAAAACCGAAGGACGTACTATCAAAACGGCAAAGGCCGGAGTCTCATTAACTATAGATGGGGTCGATGCCAGTTTTTTGGCACCCGTAAATGATTATGCAGATGATCTAAACGCTTGGAGTGCAGTTTTAAAAATTACTTATAAAGATACTTCTTTCCTCTTCACTGGTGATGCTGAGTCAAAATCTGAGAATGACATGCTCGCAGATGGAGTTGATCTGAAGGCTGATGTGTTAAAAGTTGGTCATCATGGTTCAAAAACTTCTACAAGTAAAGCATTTATAGATGCCGTAAAACCAAATTATGCAATTATTAGCGTGGGTAAAAACAGTTACGGTCATCCAGACTCTGGCATACTTGGACGATTAAATAATGTAAATGCAGTGACTTATCGAACTGATAAACAAGGAACTATAACAGCTATCAGTGATGGCAGTAAAATCACTTTTGTTACAACTAAGAAATGATAAAATATTAATTTTAAGGAGACATACTAATGAAGGACAAACTGAAGGGGTTAATGCTCGGAATCATAATCGGTTCATTGTTAACTGGTACATCTGTCATGGCAGCAAATGGAACAAATATAACTGTCATATTCAAAAAAATGGTAGTCTATTTTGATGGAATAAAAAAATCATCAATTGAAACAATCGTTTATAAAAACACAACCTATATCCCTATTAATAGTGTTGGAAAATTAATAGGAAAAGAAACCAGTATCGTCAAGGAAAATATATACATAGGAAAAAAACCTAAAATTGAATTAACAGAAGAACAGGCAATGAATATTCTTTATAGCAAAATTAAAAAGGATGCTGATAAGTATAAATTACACTTTATGTTCGATGGTAGTGATGAAAAGAAATATGTCATTCGGGTATACGAAGATTTTGAAGATCATATTGCAACCTATGGCTGGTTTTACGTTAATAAATCAAGTGGGAAAATAACTAAGATGGATATCTCGACTGGAGAAGAAGTAGATCTTTAAATAAAAAGGAGCAGGTTAGAAGGTTCCTTTTTATTTGCAACTGGAGTTTTCTGATAATGAAGTAAATGAGATCTTTAGGAACTGTTTACAATCGACAACATGTTAATAACTCTGAAGAAACAGCCAAGGATTCATTGTGGATACCTCACGAGGAGATTAAGCCTGTAACGAGGATAATTTCTATAAAGAATCAAAAAAATATACTTTTTGGGTAATAGTCCTTAGTATAGATTCAAAAAAAGAGGATATATTGAAACTAACTATTGATGATCGTCAACTCTTAGGTTAAGATAGAGAAAAACCTTGTTCAATGTGAGGTGTCCACAGTGAAACTTGAAGGAATGGAAGAAGTAAAAAAATTCATTTCTGAAGAAATTTTTTTTACTAGTGAAGCTGCTAAATTCCTGAATATTTCAAATCAAAGATTAAATCAGCTTGTTCAAACTGGAAAACTTTCACCTATCAAAAGTGCAAAGGCGGGTTCACTCTTTTTAAAAAGTGATTTAGAAGAAAGAGTAAAAGAACTTTCAATGTTTGAGGAAAAGTCTACTAGTAAACCTCAACTAAAAACTAATATAGTTAACAACATCGACAATCAAATACTCTTTGGAAATGATCGTAATATCATTACTGAAGCAATCAATTATTTTGCTATTCAATCATTAATGAAGAACTCAATGAAGAAAGCAAAACCTTTTTTCGAACACCTTGCTACATTGTTAAACGTACAAGAACCATTACCCAATAATATAAGATTAATCTCAGAACAAATGAGTCTCCCGTCTGAAACTTTATTGCAAGCATATAAAACAACATACAAAGGATTCGAACAACTTTCCCCTACTGATTTTGTTGTTAAGTTAGGGCAAGATTTATATCCAAAAATATTAGAAAAAACTGAACAAGCTCCTCCATTTTTATTCATGAGAGGAAATCCAAATTTACTCATGTATGATACCGTTGCTGTTGTCGGATCAAGACATCCCTCAGAAGAAGGAGAAAAAAGAGCTAGAAAACTGTCTGCAACTCTTGGAAAATATAGAATTGTCGTTGCTTCAGGTCTTGCTAAAGGTATTGATCGTTGTGCGCATGAAGCAGCTCTCGAAAATAATAATCCTACAATTGCTGTTATTGGTACTCCACTAACAAAAAAATATCCAAGTGAAAATTCAAAACTGCAAGATTCGATTGCAGAAAAAGGACTAGTTATATCACAATTTGCTCCATCCACTCCTGTTCAACGTTGGAACTTCCCACTCAGAAATAGCATTATGAGTGGAATCAGCCTTGCAACAGTAATAATTGAAGCTGGTGAAACTAGTGGGGCATTAATACAAGCTGACTATGCTTTAAAACAAAATCGACTAGTCTTTATCCCTCAAAGCGCCTTCGAAAATAACAAGTTAAAGTGGCCACATAAGTATATCGTCAAGGAAGGTGCAGAAAAATTTTCAAAAATAGATGAGTTAATTTCAAAGCTTGAGACTTCCAACATCATTCAGAAAAACTCGACGGATTCACCTAAGCAGTTAACACTATTTAATGAAGAAGTAGGGATGAAAAATGTTGGTGGAAGTGAATGATTTAAAGGGTTTAATTATTGATATTAAGCCTGACATTTTATTAAGTGAATGGATAGAACTCGATGAGAAATACCAATGCGTTTTTCTAATAAGTTCAGATGAAGAGGCCTCATTATTAGAGGGTGTCATTTCCTCTCGTTCAAAAATACTCATTAAAAATAACAGTTATTTTATTAAAAGCTTACTAAAACAAGCAGTAAATTGTCTTAATCTAAGACTCAATCAAATTGCCTTTGTAACTTCAAATCCCCTGACAATTCAAAGTATTATTAATGAGCCTATTGGAACAATTATGATAACTCAATCTATATTGTATGAACACATTGGTCATATGCCCGACTTGATTGCTCCCAGCATTACAGAATTAAAGACCACCCTTGAAAACTATCCTGGATACTTTTCTGAGGTTAAAACAACGATCATCGGAGATAATTCCTTTTCTGACTCTGGAAGGATATTCAATTTCAATTTATCTTATGATCAATTCAATATAAATGTCATTTCTCTTGGTCGTTATTTCGGCACTAAGCATCATAAACACAGAATCCATCAATTTTCTCACCGTTTGAGGAAAAGCAAAACTGATTCTTCTCAAAATGAATTGTTTTGGAAGTTGATTGTTCCAATAATTAAGAGAACTAAATATGATGGAATTACACGCGTTCCTCCAAGACCAAGTGACGAACGCGACAGACTTGGAATGTTACTTTCTCAACTTTCAATGTATGAACAAATAAATAACTTTAGCGATTATTTATTATGCTTGGAAGATTTCCCAAAACAAAAACAACAGGCAAATAGTGAAGAAAGACGGATTAATGTAAGAGGTAAATTCCGTGCTACTGAAGATGTAGTAGGAAAAGAAATACTATTAATTGACGATATATTCACAACCGGTGCTACTGTAGGAGAGTGCGCCAAAACATTAATGAACAAAGGTGCAAAAAGTGTAACTATACTAGTCCTTGCCGTTAATCAATTTGATAGTCTGTTTCCTGTTCAGCGCCAACCGTTAATGTGCCCTGATAAATGTGGTGGTATACTTCAATTAAGAATAAACAAGAATGGAAAAGGTGCATTCTTTGGATGTAGCAATTTTTTCAATAGGACCTGTAATAAAATTCTCGCATTCAATCTTGGTTGGAGAAGAATAAATTCTAGCAATTCTTTTAATGAAACAGAAGAATTAGAGGAGATAGATTTTTAATTCAGTATCTTTTATACAAACAATAATTTCATAAACTGAATTTGTGCAAAAAGCCCACGATTTTATTTGTGGGCTTCCTTGGGCTTCACTATTTATGAACTTATATCATAAGGATTCAATTATGAAAAACAAAAGTAAATCTTATTATACCAAAAGATTTATAAGTTATACCCGCTACTATTCGGCTTCGTTGGGTTAGACACGATTCCCAATGAAGCCAATAGCCCTAGCGCTACATCCACGATAGTTAGTATGTCTTGTTTCATCACTTCTGTTAGATCAAAGCCTCTTGTCAAGTGTCCGACAAGCTGAATTAATAGCAACGCCTGAGATACAACACTAATCCATAGTGCATAGTTACGCCATCTTTTCTTATTCATTTAATAATTCCCCTCTCTTATTCTATTGGAATACCTGCAGCTCGCCGCAATGAATTAGCAACTGTATTGAAATGCTTTGCTAGATCGTCGTTTCCCTCCGCTTTAGACTTAAACCATCCCGGAGATAACCAACGAAAAATAATCTCCTGGGTATTGCTCTTAGGTAGCTTAGCGATTGGTAGTGGCGGTGATCCTGCTTTAAGTGGGATACCTGATGCCATCCGAAGGTTACTCGCAAGGTTGTGAAAATGAGTCTTGCCGACCTCGTCCCCTGCCCGCTGAGATTCGAACCATGCAGGAGAAATGTACTCGTCGATTAACCATTGTGCTTCCTGTGCCGGCAGTTGTACAAAATCAGGTACATTGATAGATGTGGTCAGCTCTGAAGCTACATCTGTAATCAGGTTCTTGAGGGTTTTCCCGCCATACTTTAGCGCCTGATCACAGTCACTCTTCCGGGACGGATCCAGTTGTTTGTGAGTTGGAATATGAGTTGAAGGATTCTTATTCCACTTATCACAGCAGTAAGCCAGGTACCAAACAAACCGCTTATAGGCTTCCGCGAAGTTGATTTTGCCACCATAACAAAGTTCAATGCCTAAAGCGGCATCGTTGCTGTCGTATCCAAACCGATCGTTATCTGTGGTTACGTTGTAGAGGACATGCCAGGCTTTCTCACCCGGATCCGAACCGGTACCCGTAGGGATGATCTCCAGTATCTTCGAATCATCAATAAATACCTGGGCAGAAGCGCTACGGTCTTTGAGATTGTTAAAGTAAGTGAAATGATTATCTGCAGATGCTCCAGGATTACCTGTATCATGAGCAACAAAAAAGGCCGGCGTCCCGGTTGTGAGCCGAGTACCTGGCCTAACATTTTGACGCTTATTGATGTAACGTCTCTCGATATTATATTTTGTTGTATCCAATCTTAACCTCTCCCTTCGGTGACGAGTTTTATAATCGCAAGTATTACGGCACCAACTACAGTCGTAACGAGCCAGAAAATGATCTTGTCGATTTGATCCAGTCTTTTATGTGCTGACTTTGCCTGATCTAATGCTGTGTTAGCTGTTGCTTTTGCATCAATCATGGTGTCTAGCTTTTCCTCGATATTGTCTATCTTTGTCTCGACTCGCGTTACCCGTTGTAAAGTTTCCAGTTGCGGATCTGGCATCCCCATTCCCCCCCGTTCTAATTTCATTAGACATTCCTCATGTAACAGTGATGACAAAGAAAAATAATGTTAATCGTTCAAAAATAATAACTACATACAAGAACTGAAAGGTAAATCGTTCCAATTTGGCGAATTACAATATTGATCGTTATTCCTATAAGTTCTATGAAAGGAGATAACAACGTTGAAATATCAAGGCGCTGTAGTTAGAGAACAAGGTGTAACCTTTGCTATTGTTATAGTAAAGTCTCATATTCTTAATTCAGCAGAACGCGAGGAAGTGAGAAGTAAGTTTAGGCCATACTTTCCTCTCGGTATTCCAATTGTTTTGATGGCACAGAATTCCAATGGTATACCTACGTATCATGGAAAACAAGATATTGTTAATTTTTTAGCTAGCATTGATTTTCAGGGTATTCCTTGGAAGGAATACTCCATCGGATAGCCCCTGCCTCCATAGATTGAATTTTAAAATCAACATTCTCAGCATTGGAATTTACTCACTCATAAAGATCTAAATTCCATCACTTCCTTCCTTCAAATTACCTCAAGATAAACTCTGTGGGCAAAATAAAAACGCCCTATTCGGCGCTGTCCGTTTCCGTATTTTCTTCCACCGGCTGTTGAGCTTTTTCTAGCGCTGCCATTGCATCGCCGATGTGCTGATCTACGGCCTGTAGTATTTCCAATTGTCGTCCTGGATGAGCGTTGATAATCAAAGATGTAATATCTGTAATCTCCTGAACAGGTTGTCCGAGATCGATCGATACGTCAATTTTCGTGAGTTTTGCCAGAGTATTCACCTCCTTGTAGTTAAAATCAAAGTAATTCCGAAAAAGGGAACCCACCTTATATTGTCGAAACAAAACTACAGGGGGGTGAAATTTTGAAATTAAACCATGATTGTTTTCGTGAAATGCTCTTAACAATTGAATCGGAACTGAAAGTAGATGCCTGTGTTCTTCTAACGGAACTGCATAAGCATGATGATTTAGAAAAATATGAATATGATGAAGTTCTTTATTGTTCAATTAAATTACGAGAAGCTGGATTTATCGAAACAGTTGGTACTGATTTAGTTGGAGTTGTCGGCAGAATCCCGAAAATACGCGGCTTAACCTATGCTGGGCATTTGTTTTTAGATAATATTCGGGATAATTCTCGTTGGAATAAAGTTAAGCAAAAGGCTATATCCTCTGGAATGGTCGCTTTAAATATACTCGCGAGTTTAGCCGAATCTTATGCAAAAAAAGCAATAGGATTAGAGTAAACCTATATCTTCGCATGCAAATTGATCAGCTAACTGAACTGCTTCATCTAAGGAGTCCGCTGTTATTTTAACTTTCTTCCATCGCTCATCGTTATGCGTGTTATCAATAAAGGTATGTGCTTTACTTGTCGGCATTTGCGTCTCAGCATCCAAAAGCCCTGCTTCTACGAGTTCGCTATGGTCCACAAAGTACAAGGAATATAACTCAAGTGCTCGCAAATATTGGCGAGCACTTTCAATTCGATCCGTAGACATTTAACTTTCCTCCTTGAGGGCATAATAAAAGGCCTCGCATAAGCGAGACCTAGTGTAGTGGTATGTTATTGTTCAAGGAGCTTCAGAGCCTCTTCAACTTGTTCAAGCTCCTTGGTGTATTTGGCTATATCGTCATCATATTGTTTAAGTTGTTTTTCTTTAGCTGATAGATCAGGATTGTCCCACAATTTTTTAAGCGTTTCGATTTCAGTTTGGACCTCATCCCGTTCCTTTTTTAGAATCTTTAACGTATCATTTTCCAAGTTACTCTTTAATTTTAATAGAGATTCCTTTGAGTCACCAATGTACTTGTTATCACTATTTACAGGTCCCGTGCTTTGTGTGTCGGTTGCTCCTGATGTATTGCTTGTTGCGATACGAATCACCTTACCTTCCACTTTCAAATCTACCCCTAAAGCTTCCGATAGAGCACGGACAGGAGCATTAGTTTTGCCGTTAATAACCGCACCCTTATCTGATAGCTCTTTACCATCCACAAACACTGTGTATTCACCAGTGACTTTTTGACCGATCAAAGACTTGACCTGCGCCGAAACAGTTCCGGCAGATGAAGCGGCCACGATTCCGAGAATAAATGCTCCTGCCATGTAAGCAAACTTTTTCATGGACTACTACCTCCGTTGGTATATTTACCCTTTATGATACCTTACAGAGTAGTAGTGGTAAAGGTTCCACCACCTGTATTCGGTTGGTTTTGAGAATTGCCGTGGTTATGGTGAGCTGTTGTAACATTATGCCTGTGACTGTTTAACAGATTCTTAATGGACTCTAGCTCAGTTCTTAGCCCAGCAATATCTGAAATAGATAAATTTAACCCAGTAACAGAAGCGCCTGGGGAAAATGCGACATTACCCTGCAAGTAGATTGCACCGCCATTTGCACCCAATCGTAGACTCCTATTACCAATCACATGCAGTTCATCGGTTACCGCATATATAAGTCCCTGTGACTGCCCGGATGAATTGTAATAGGTATGTCCAGATATACCGGCTACTTGGTTGGTTCCAAGTGAAACTCTTCGGGCATTGCCACTATCGTAAAATACAAACCCATTCAAATCTAGCTCTATCCTATCTCCTGATCTTGCAGTCCTAATTAAAGCTCCCGTAATGGTTCCGCCAATAATTTCTCCACTGGCATAAATATTTCCCTCAAACGTTCCACCCTTCGCATTGATCGTCCCTTGAAAGGTTCCGTCTGCAGCATAAACACTACCCATCGTATTAACAACAAACTTACCATTACCCACATTGATAGATGAACCTACTATAGCACCCTCTGAAAAACTGGAGCTCTTGATCTGAGCATAGTTAGCAGTTAATTTATTGGCTATTACATTTCCTTTCATGTCTACCTGGTATGGCGCACTATTAAAATCAGCATGACCTGCAGCTATGCCTTTGGTATTAATTTGGGTTATATCATTTCCGTTGCCGATTAACATCGATACGAATGAACCGAGTTGGCCAACAATAGCCGGGGCCGCAATGCCTTTATGATTAATGGCGGTATTGGCTGTTACCCCTCCATCTTGGCTGAATATGATACCATCTGCAGTCATAATGACCTGGCCTAGTGGATTTACTCGGCTTTGAAGGATAATTCCTCGGGAATCATAAATTATTTCAGTTTTGGAGTTATGAACATCAATGACAGCTTGCCTAGCGAACGTTTCAAATACTTCTGTCCGTATCCGGCCACCAGATAATAGGTTCTCCATTACCCTCTTAGATCGCTCTAGGTCGGCTATAGTGTCAATGTCATCCTTAAGGGCGAAGTTGGCCAATGTTACCTTGGTATGCTGATCTATCGAGTAAGGATACTCTATAAGCTCCATGATTCGGACAGCTATACGGTGCATATCCATTTTAGGATCATATGCAGCGGCTGCGTCACCTAAATCAGGTGGATGCTCGTCACGATCTATTTTATGAAGATCAGCCGAATCAATGGTAATCTCCAACTCAGGCGTTTCTTTTTTCCGAAGCTTGTCCCGTGTGGATTTAAGGAGCTCAACCGGGTCCTCAATATCCTGCTGGACGTTTTCCCCGTCAAAATACGGAACCGAATCACTACCCCAATAATTTACGTATGGGGAAATGAGATAGTTGACCATGATCTTGCCATTCTGGATTGCACCGGGAACAGATTGCAGCAGACTTAATTCTTCAGCTGTCAGATGATCGATAGAGAGACCTCGGAATGTAAGTCCGTCTTTCATTTGAGCGTACATACGAGTTATAAGATTAGTTCCATCATCTTTAAATGAATCTTTGATGATGTTCTTTTTCGTCCGGAATTCAAACCGGTTATCGGAACCTATCTTTTTATGAACATGAATCACAAAGTTATCCGGACGGATCTCAGCGCCAAAAAGATTAATCACCTGATTAAGAGCAGCAAGTGCGTTTGTCCGCCCAAAGTCTTTGATGTCCCAGAGATCAAATGTGTCATGTACCTGGAACGTAAAGCGCCCACCAGTCCAGGCGCTGATCTTGTCCAACAGCGTGGAAATATGAACACCGTAAGCTTCAGAAACATAGTCATCATAAGGAACTTTGTAATCGTTCATTTTGAACATGATATGTGTACAAGTGATTAGAGCTGTTAGCTTCTTCTTATCCCGCTGCCGCTGCCTAGTATTAATTACATAATACTGACCACGTTCATCCATGACATGACCTTTAAGCTGAATCTTTTCGAGATAATCATCACTGGACATGGGAACTAAAAAAGACAACTCATAATCGCTATTGAGTCGTCTTCTTCGTTCGATTTGATAGGCATCAATTAGGGTACCGACACGCTTAAAGTTTTTATCAAAGACTTTCATAGTAGGGTTCGGCATGTTTCACCTCCTTAGTACAACATTCTATCCCGGTACGTAATCCTAAAGAGAACCGTTCTCCCAGTGACCGGGTCAGTCCAGGTAAGGTTGTTGATCCCTAAATTTAAGTCGAAGAAATCACCATTGTATAAATGTGAGACATTTTCACCGTTACGTGTGATTTTATACTTTTCACTATCGATCACGATTTTATCACCTGGTTTAAATTCTCCAACAAACTCTATTTCTTCAATATGAAATATTTTTTGATTAGAAATGAATTCAGTAGACGGTTCGAATTTAGCACTGAATATTCTCTCACGAATCATCCCTGTTAAAAGTTCTGTGCTGGTTTCAAACAAGGCTTTGAATGGAGTCTCTCTGGTCATGTATGCTAAAATCTCTGTTTTTATTTCAAATGTAGCATCCATTGCCATGTCTAAGTTGATCCCTAATACAAGTTCAGAGTCTGCCTCAAATATTGCAGTAAAGAAGGTTTCTATACTTAATGGTCTATTAAACGGTGTTCGGTTAAATGCTGCTAGGTTGAACATACCTCCCCTCCTCTCGGGTAAGGAAAATTTACCTTTGCGATAAATAGCCCCCGTATCGGCTACGAGGGCAAAATAAAAACGCCCTATTCGGCGCTTTTGATAAGTTTGTTTAATTTCTCCTTTAATTCATTTAGTTCAGTCTGTACCGTATCAAGATTTAACTTTACATCTTGAAAGTACAAGGTTCGTTCACTAGGCAAATAATTCCTCATATACGCAATTGGCATATCCAAACCGGTTATTTTGATTTCTACCATGTTTGTATCAATAAAAATTGACCCTTTTCCTTTTGTTGCCGACATAAAGAATTCTTCAATTCGTTCGTCAAAATGCTCAAATGAGTTTCTTAATAATCTACTTTTGAATACATTTTCAACGGGCAAAGATAATTCTTTTCTAAGCGCATCTCCTCGACGGTAATATTTCTTAGAAGGATATAATACTTTTGAGATATTCGCTAATGAGATCAGTAGATTTTGTGCGGCATACCAAAATAAGGTTTGCATCTTTTCAGGGTCGGTAACACTGTTACTAATTACTGATTCCGTAATACTCATCATTTCTTCGGTAGCTATCTCTGCGAACGAAATCTGTCTTTGGACTTCTCTCAGAAAAATTGGTTTTGTTCTGTCATCCAATGTGATCACCTCTTGACATATTAATTCAAGAAATGGGATTAAAAATCCTTTGGATTATAATTTAAACCTGATATTTCATGAACATAGTTTAAATCGCGCTGACTGATTGGAAGCTTTTTGATTATGGATTCCAGAACGCTGTCTTTATCAATGGAAGAGATATATCCCTCTGATAATGCCCAAAGTACAATATGACTAAGCTCATTTAATTCCTCAGTCTCGAACATGCTCTTACCCCCTATTGGTTACGCTGCATATTCTACATCAGTGATCTGCTTATACTGCTCCACTGTGATCATCTTAGCGACAACGAATGTTTTCAAACTCTCCACCGTGTATGCGGGATGTCCATTATCATAATATCGTTTTATTGTCGTATACCACATTATGCCGCGCCTCCCTTCATTAGAGCAACTTCAAGCAAGAGATTTCCTACTGTGTCCTCCAATGTTGCTATGGTTGTTTTGTCGAGAGCACTTTCAAACAAAAGATTACCGAGTGTGTCTTCTATGCTAAGTTCTGGATCATCCCATTCTCCATCAATTTCAAATCCACTAAAATCCGAAATACCACGAAAGGCGAATATAACGTCATTGCCATTGTACCCGGTTATAGAGTTAGCCGTTTTGACTATGCGTTCAGCTTCATACGTTTCGCCGATAAATATTAGTGTTTTCATTATCGTATAATACCTCCAGAAGTTTGAATTTCGGCGGTAGTTCCTGTAGGCTGTGTGCCATTTTTGGATATTGTGGAACCAGTAGCCGACTGTAAACCAATAGCATTACCAGTACCCGTATTACCGTTAGAAAAAATTTGTGAAAGTTGTTGCGCAGAAAGAGCCTGTTGTTTGTTTGAAATGGTACAGCCTGTCATAGTTACATGTGCACCATAAAACGCAAGCAATCCATAAGAAGATGATGCAGTTGTACAAACAACACCGTTTAAGTCTGTAGTGAACCCACCGTATATCTGTATGGCTGTGGAAGCCGTTGTAAGATCTAAGTTACTGAAAGCAATACGACAGGTAGAGTAACTTTGTATGATGTTGATTATCTTTGGATTGGCTATATCGCTTGAAAAACGACCCGTAATAGTGATACTTGACGAACCACTAATATTACGCAACAAAACACCTTCATTATAAGTTCCAGCTTTTATCGCAAGAGAAGTGGGATGATTAATTATCAAGGACTCAAAGAATTCAGTAGCACGTGCTATAGTCTTCCAAGGTGTGGCTTCCGAAAGCCCATCATTTGCATCATTACCAGTTGGACTTACATAATACATACGACTAGCAGTTGTTGGCACTTTCCCACCGCCGCCACCACCGCCGACATCAACCCAAGTATTGTCCGATTTTTGAAACTGTAACTTATCTGTAAGGACCCTCAGACCATATACCTCTGCACTAGATACTTTTAATTGGGCGTGTCTAAATGAGCTAATATCATTCCAAGCAGACTCAACAGCCCCAACGTTACACATGATGCGGCTTACTAATCTACCACTACCAGTACCAACCCCAGAAGTCAGTCGAATAGTGATAGTATCTACACCAGCAGGAATTGTATATGTTTTAGACTTTCTATGCCAATCACTATTCACATCTGCAATAAAAGAACCAAGCAAATTTGACGTATCAGTACCGGCGTAAACAAGCAATCC
This sequence comes from Paenibacillus segetis, assembly GCF_014639155.1. NCBI lineage: Bacteria > Bacillati > Bacillota > Bacilli > Caryophanales > Paenibacillaceae > Paenibacillus > Paenibacillus segetis. Next base: position 1,388,312 of record NZ_BMFT01000001.1, on the reverse strand, counting down.
CAAGGTTCCTGTTTGGCCTAGTGTGTAAAAGTCTGCTGAAACGGTATATTGACCACCGGGGGCAACAGAAACAAAATTAGCCATACCAGCCGCAACCGTTGTATTGGTAAACTTAAATATCGCAGGACGTTCATCTTTATAAATTTCAGCAGCAACAACACCAGAAGTAACACCTGTCCAATACTCAAGCCCAAGTAACCCTGTAGAGTTTGGCAAAAGGTTTGAAGCACCAGTAGACTTAACGCCTACCTTCTCATCAGTGTATTCCATTGCCGCTGTCTTTGCATTATTAGCTTTGTCCTGTGCCCCCTCTGGGGTTTCAGCCCCTATACTAGTTGGAGAAATATCGGATAATTGGTCATTAAGGTCATTAATATTATGCTGTAAAGCTGATATATCTTGTGCATTCAAATACCGTGCTATTTTAGTGCCGACACTCCATCCCTTGGCTACTGTGGAATCAAATCCCCGAACAATGTCAGACAATGTATTGCCATCTTTGGAACCATAAACAATTGTCTCTGCTGTATCATCAGTACCCAAAGTCACTGTGTTGGGAGCTGCCGGAAGCGCGGTACCATCTATTACTGTAATAGTAGTAGATGTACTTGTAATTTCTAATGCCAACTCAGTTCCAGGACTATTTGATTGTGGTGGATACATAACCGATTGTGCCAATTAAAACACCTCCTTACTGATTGAACCTAACTAATGTGCCATCCTTTAAAAACTTCGGTTTATCCCCACTCTGTATAGTACGCTGATTCGGTATAGGGACACTCCATAATAAATTGCCCCCAGTTGCTGCTGTGCGTAACGCAGTATGAGTAATTAAGCCCCAATCGGCTGATGCACTCGAAAACTCTATATTTTCATTATTTTTCACAGTTTGTTTCCCTGATTCCAGAACAGGGGCTGAGAAAGTGATCAGTTGGCGTGAGTATCCTCCTCCGACTACTTCTTGCCCTGTATCTGCTGCCGTTGGGTCAGAAGTATATAATGCTAAATAGACCTTTTCAGGCGGTGTGAAAGTCGTATTTCTAAGTACAGCGTTAAGTAACTGAGCCGATAACCAATTCGATATTTGCATTGCCAAGAAGATCAACTCCTATTTTTCATATTCATTTGAAATCTTGAAGCTGCTGAGTGTAGTTGTTCCAGTATTCGTAAGTACGATCAGATAACTGGCCCGCTCATCTCCATTTGATTCAATACTAATAACCTGAGGTGATTGGATAATTGTCAACTCTATGATCCTCTCATCACTCTCCGGAAACGGGTCATACATTTTCAAAGGGATTTCTATCACTCGATTTCCGGTGGAACTGTCCCAACTCATAGACCCACGGTACTCCGCGAAGTAATGTTTACCTGGACGATCAGAAAAGACGAGATCAAGTAGACCTCGCCGCGTATTAAACATCCGCATCAACAATGAAACTGTCGTATCATAATCACCGGTAATAAAAAAGCCCAAGCCAATTGGCCGGGGCGCGTATGTGCTGCCGAAATCAAGAGCTCCGTCCCGATCTGCAACCTCTACTATATTTTCTTGTGCTTCGGGAAGACCTGGGATGTTTCGTTCGACAAGTGTGGCTCCAATTGTAGAAGTCCATTCTCCATTCACAGATACATCCATCTATTTCCCACCTCCCACAGTAGCTAATCGACGAGCGGTTCGTTCTCGAGGTGTGTAAAGTATTTCGGCATCTGCTGAATCTGCTACCTCCACCGTGCCAACGGACATATCAAAATTATTATTGATAACAGTTTGTCCCTTGGAATCAGAACGGTCGAATACCGGCAATGCCCGTGGTACTTCCAACATCCTAAATAGATTGTCTAACTGCTGCGGATTAAAGATTGCCTCCCCGCCGTGAATAATTGCTGCCATCGGTGATCCATCAGGACCTGGAACACGTCCTCCCACATCATAGCTGGGTAGTTGATCCAGCTTACCTGTGTCCTTTTCGATACCATATTGCTTACGTATAGCATCGTTTCGTTTTGAAAGGCGTTCCATTTCTGCCTTGTCTCCTCGAAGCTTTGCAGCATCATAGGCATCTTTGTTGGCATTGTATTCTTGTAAGTCGGAGCTCTGTTGGGATGGACCGGAAACAGTTGTTAGAGATGCTAACTTGCTGTTATATGCAGATACGAAACTATCAAGGTCAGATAAGATTTGGGCATTGGCCGTTTGACTAGCATCCACTCTAAAATCTTGTAGCCCCGTCTCCATTAATTTCACATCATCTTGATAGTTCTCCAGTGCATCTGTAAGAGCATCATAATGAGCTTCTGCATCAGATTTTTCTTTATCAAAAGCCCGTTCACGCTCTGACTTTTCATCTTGGAGCGCTTCCTTCTGATCCTCTAAATTCTGTTTCCGAATGTCCCGGCTATGCTCCAGCTCCATACGTTCAATCTCTTTTGTGATATCCGCATACTCCTGGCGACCTTCTGGGCTTACAGCGTCCTCCAACTTGGCTTGTCTGGCCTTCTTTTCAGCAAGCAGCGATTCATAATCCTGTTCTGAATTGAGACGATCCTCAGCCTTAATGAGTCTATCAATAGCAGCGATTCGCTCATCGATATCGTCTGTGTACGCCTTTCTCCGTTCAGTAATAGCATCAAGTTCGAGCTTCTTGGCATCCGTAATGGACTGCTTCTCAACTTTACGAGCAGCCTCATTATCTTTTTGAATTTGAGAGATTAGATTCTTCTTAGCCTGATAAACCTGTTCATCAGCTTGCTTATAATAATCACTGGCTTTGGCATAAGAGTCTCTGATACGAGTCCATAGTTCCAACTTCATCTGGGCAATTTCGGTTTCAGATGCTCCGGACTCTTCCAACTTACGTTCCTCTTGTTTCAAAAAATCAGAAGTAGAAGAGTACAGATCCTTCATTGCCTTTTCTAAAGCTGAGATTAGAGCTTTTCGAGATTCAAAAAGTTTATCATCCGCCTCTTTATAATATTCAGAATCCTTATCGTAGCGATCACGAACTCGGGTCCAGGCATCTACTTTCATTTGAGCAATTTCTATTTCCGTCTTGCTCGATTTCTCCATTCGTCCCTCTTCTCTGTTAATCCACTCAGCCGAAAAGTCATAACGAGACTGTATGCTATCTTCTTGCAGCCGTTTTAGTTGAAGATTCATTTGCCGTTCGTCATCAATTGACTCTTTCAAATGCTGTTGATGCTGCTTACGAATTTTCTCGTATGCTTTAATTTGCTGATCTGCTGTCCAGTCATACATTTCAGCTTGATATTGCGCAGTAGCAAGAGCGGTATCATATGCTTGTTTCCGGAGATCACGGGCGATTTCAGCAGCGGACTTTCCAGTCTTATCTTTAGTTTTTTTATTATCTTTAGCAGCCGAATCGCCCGCTCCAGTTACAAACTTATCAAAAGCCCCCTCTGTAATTGCCTGAATGTCCTTATCAATCTCGTTAATTTCAAGTTGATACCCGTTGATTGACTTTTGCACATTCGCTGCCGTACCTTTTTGTATTCGTTCTAAAACGTCACCTACTGCCGCTGGTATCTTACTATTCATCACTTTACTTGGGTTATCAAGACCTTCTAAAGCATTTAGTTGCATCCGGGCTAGTTTCAATTTCGCTTCTGTTTCCGTCTTCCAGTTAGCAAGCCGCTTTTTAGAAGCATCCGCAGAAGCTGCGATAGAGTCCTTTTCGGCTTGAATCAGGTCACCTAACGAATCGTAATTTTTAATGTGCCAACGGTTTTCCTTATCCAAGTTACTTAACAAACCCGGATACTCTTTGGTTAACGCTTGGACAACGTCGTTAAGCCGTTGCTTCTCTTCAGTTGATAATTTTACCTTTGCATTAAGCGATTCATATTCCTTTTTGAGTGCATTAACCTTATCTACATGTTTCACTTTAGCTGCAACGGTGGCCAATTCCTCCCGTTCCATTTCTCTAAGAGCTGGAATCGAATCCTCTATTTCTTCTCTTAGCTCCTTCTGTCTCTTTGTTGCGTCCTCAATATTTTTAAATCCCAATCCTTTTATCCGTTTATCTAGTTGATTGATTGCTTCGTTAGTTTCTCTAGCTTCATTCAATAATTCACGATCCCTGGACAATTCAATTCCTAAACCATCAAGTTCATCAAGCCGTTTACGTAATTTGATACGCTCCTCAAGTATCACATTCAGTTCACTTTCTGTATCCTGCAGTCCTTTTAAGTCCTCAACTGAACGACTAAAAGGTGATTCGTTTAATTTTCTGTTCAATTCTTCTTGGCTAGATGCGAGTTGCTGGACTTCCTTTGATGCTTCTGAAGCTGCGGAGGTATACGCAGTCACTCCTAATGTCACTGCACTAAAGGCGGCTATAGCCCAACCAATTGGCCCCATTGTTATATTTAAGGCTACAAATGCCATTCTTAAAGCAGAGACCACAGTGATCGCAGTCGTTAAAACCGTTATTAATCCGCCTACTGCTATCGTTGCTGCCGCAATACCTGCGACTACTTCTTTATTTTCACTGGCCCATAACGAGAAGTCTTTAATAATTGGGGTAACCATTTCCATCAGGTCTTGTATCACTGGTAGAAATGCCTCTCCGAGTTCAACACGAGCTGTCTCAATGGTTTGATTAAAAGTTGCCTGTGTACCTGTATAACCGGTCATAGCTGAATCGGCGTTTCCCGCGAATAACGAAGCTTCTTGCATCATTCCGTTGTATGCAGCCTGTACTTTCTGTGATTCAGTTAGTTTTGCTGCGGTAGTGCCAATAGATTTGGCGTAACGATCCTGCATGACTGATAAATTGGTCGTAATACCTGCAGCATCAGTTAGATTAGAATTGCCGGACTTAATACCTTGTGAAACCTGCTTGATCGCATCTCCCCAAGATAAATGAGCTTCACGGTTATATACAGCAGCATCAGCAGTGGCAGTAATAATCTTCTCTGTTTCATCGAGAGACATATTAAGTGATAGGTAAGTTTTTACCGTATCGGACAATACACCTTTATCAAGTCCCCATCGATCGGCAAGTTTTTCAGCAAGGTTAATGGATTCTTCTGTATCAACGTGGAATGATTTAGCTACTTCTCCTAGACCCATATAAGAAATAGCCAATTGATGTGCTTCACTTGCGAGAGTTTTAACCGTATTGGCTGCTCTCGCTGTAGCAGCACCGGCACCGAGAGCAGCCAATCCAGATGCTAATCCGTTAATTCCTTGCTTGGTCTTAGTAGCCTCCAATTCTGTTCCGCGTAATTCATTGGTGATCTTCTCTATCTGTTGACTGTCTATGCCCAACTTTTTAAGAGCAACGCTTAACTCGTCAAGTTGGTGATCTAACTTGGTCGGATCCACACCATCCAGATTTTTTTTTACGATCTTAATCTGCTCGGCACTTAATCCAATATCTCTTAGAACGTTGTCCAAGGTGTCCATACCTGTTGCTGCCTGTTGTCCTCCATCAGCAACCTGGTTCAGGCTATCCTCAAGCGTCCATATCTTTTTTGCGGTATTATCTGACGTTTGTGTCAATTGGAGCAAAGTACCTTCAGTTTTCAATATTTGCTCTTGCAACTTAGATTTAGCAGCTGCGTTAAAAGTGTTGTTGTATGACTCTTTTAACATAGCAAGCTTCTGTCGTTGTAGCTCGATTCTTGCATTTACATTGTCCAGAACAGCAGTAAGACGAGTAATCTGTTCTTTGGATGAACCTAATTTTCCCAATGCTGAGTCAACACTTTTTATATCACCGGCTGTTTTCTTACCTTGCTCACCAAGATCAGCAATATCTTTCTTCACGTTCTTGATTTCTGCCTTTATTTCTTGAGCATCAGCGGTCATTCTAGCCCTTAACTCTCCAATTTCAATGCTCATTTATCATCCCCCGCCTTTCATGCGTGCAAGATGCGCTTGATACTGTTCTTCAGCAGATTGCGGAGGAGTTTCCGCAGGCTTAGGAAGCGAATTAGTAATTCGTTTGATAATACCTTCACGGGCTTTATCATCGATGATGTGAGGATAAGACACCACATCAAGATTCTCCAGCAACTCTCTTGCTCGAGACTGATTCTTTAGCATGAGCAACTCCGGGAGATCCACGAAGTAGTAATCCTCCTCTATTTCACGCTGTGTTTTCCCTAAATGAGTACAGCAATGTAAAACAAAATCATCATGCGTCATTACTTTGCGGCCTGATCCATCCGTTTCATTATGCTCTGTACGAATTGTTGAGCCATCGGAGGAATCAGGCCGCTCAAGTTTTTTAATGCTTCATTCATGTCGTTCCTTTCCCATGTCAGCCTGAGAAATTCTGTACATTCGCCTAGGGCTGCGTGTTCATCGAGATACTCAATAGGTAAATCACTCAGAAGAGAGGTAAGCTCGTATATTTCATCAATGGCAATGTCGGCACCGGCTACGATAAAGACTGCTCGATCCCGGTCCGTTGTCATAAATAATCTGACTAAATAATCACCAATCGTTCCGATGTGATCCGTTAGCTTCTTAAGTCGCTTACGGGTCAACTTTGGTATTTCAACTTGCTTGTTACCGAGCTGCACTCCATCTTTTTTAGATAATCCGAACATATTGATTCCCCCTAAACATGATTAAAGTAATAAAAAAAGAGAAGGCGATTAAGCCCCCTCTTCATTATCAGAATATTTACTATGCTGTAGCTTTAATGTCTCCCCATGTGTAAATAAGACCTTTCGGAGTTGCATCAAGAGCTGGATAACCCATCCCTGTAACAGTCATCTTTAAGTTGTCGTCAAGTTTAAACCCTGCATCAAGGTCAAATTTGATGCCACAGCTCTCAATATAGATAAAACGATCCGGATCAGACACACCTTGTGGCATGATTACAGCTCGTTTACGTGGCAATTCTTGTCCGGCCAAACCAGTAACTTGATACTTTACCTTTTCCGCATCAGTACCATCTACGACCTTAGTTGCATTGGCGTCAAAGGCGATGACCTTCTCGAAATCCATGTCAGGCGTGGAAAATTCAATTTTACCAACCTTACCCGTGCTGATGGACTTAACAGGAGCCGTCCCTGTTTGGTCAGTAGTCGGTTCGAACCAGGTAGTTTCGGTGTAAAATCGGATACCTCCTTGAGTCAGGTCAATTGTGATGGCATCCGTATCAACGGTACCATCGTCCTTTACTCCCCAAACAAAGATACCGGGTCCTGCATAAATCTTGTCTACACTACTCATACTCGTTATGCCTCCTTCGAATAAAACATAAAGTTTGTTGAATACATCGGCCTATCTTTTTCATCTAGACCAAGATAAATCGGTCGTTGCATGGCTTTACTAGAGAAAGCGTATGTGCTGCCTACCATGTAATTCGGCTTACGATGAAGCTGATTAACTAGCTTCTTTGCCAATGCTTCAGTTATGGCCATGTTAGCTGGTAGTGCCTTATATGATTTACCTTTAACAATTACCTGGAACGTCGGCCTCTCTGTCGGCACATAATCATGAGGGGCGTAACCCCCGCTATCCATAACAAAAAAGCAAGGGAGCTTTGTCTCGGGTAGATCGGCTGGGATGAAGTTCGCATCCGGGTAAACGGTGTAACCGGATGCTGTTAAATAAGTAATCAAATCATTTGCAAGCATCGGCTCACCCCTCCAGAATTTTAGATAGTTCTTCGATAATGAGATCCTCGTTCATCTTCAAAGCTCGCTCTAAGAACTTCTTGCCTGGAAATTCTCCGTTGTATGGTCCCTTGCTGAGTGTCTTCTCTCCAGGTGTAAAGGTGACTAGATTCCCCTTGGAGGTTTTCCGGAAACCTTCATGCTGCACAACTGCATAATCATCAACCTCCGGACTCGTCCCCATATCGATATACATGCCTGCTATGCTACGCTTCACTTCACCAATAATCAATGCTGCTTCGAGGTCACCCTCATCGATCGGAGCCAAACGTTTTGCATCATGGATGACTTTCAGAGTTAAACGAGTCAGCGTATCCTCTAATCGGTTGTCCAACTCCTTCTCCAGTTGGTCAAGCCGGTTAATTACCGCTTCTATCCCTTCCAAGCTGAAACTAAATATTTTGTGATCTGCCATAAACGATTACCTTCTTTACGTCATCGGTTCCGAGGAACTTCCGGACCTCAAAATGAGCAACATCACATCGTATCTCAAGACCAAGGGCGTTGGTGTAAAGGAAGTAATCATCAAAGCCAACGGCGACCGCCCCTTCAATGTGAATCGTGTATGCGATCTGCACCTCTTCACCTTTGGCGTTTTTAATGAGTCGTTGTTCTTCATCGACCTTGGCGGCCTTCTCGGATTCTGTTGGCGGCAGCGGACGGCCCCAATCATCGACCTCGGAATGGAAATGTGTAACGGTCGCCGGGTACCCGAAGATGCTCATATCAAAGCACCACCAAATTGTCGCTGTACCGCTTCCTCGGCTTCCAACTCTGCTAGTTCATCAGCGGTAGGTCCAAGTAAATCTCGGACGTCAGGTGAGACAACAGGGCGTTCTCCATCCTTGTAGCTGACCGATTCGCCATTGTCTGCAACTGTCTTGACGTTATGCTTTTGGTATTTCAGCGCCGGATCGATACCCTGCAGCTCCCAAACTGCTTGATAGGCTACAAGCTCAGTAATAAGTTCAACATCTGGGTACCAGCGAGAAAGAACACGTTCGGCTTGGATAACTGCAACAGCCTGCTTAGTTGATCGATCCCATGCGTCAGTGTCTAACAAGTTCGCATGGATCCAATCGCCTACTTCATTGTGATCCATAACCGGTCACCTACTTCTGCTGAGCAACTTCGATCTCTGCTGCCAACGTTTCGGCATCCATCTCGGCAACACCTTGAATACCTAGATCGGTTGCTTTCTTCCGGAGTGCTTTTAGTTGTTTTTCAACTTCTTTCTGCTCCTTCTCAGCTGCGGCCTTGCGTTCTTCCTCCACCTTTTTCGCTAACTCTGCCGACTCTTCTGCAGCAATTTCTTCCTGTGTTTTAGGTAGCAAGTCACCCGCTCGAATTGTGATGATCCGGTTACCGTCGTCCTCATCGACATTCGGAATAACATCACCTGGACCGTACCACTCACCGTTGTGTTTCACTTTACCAGTTACCTTTATGTTCAATTCGCTCACCCTCTTATTAATAATAAAAGAGCACCTTTGTAGGCGCTCTTTAAATAACTGTTGCAGATACTACGGAGTCAGCCCAAGCAAATGCTGGGAAGTTTAAGGCAACGCCTGCAGTACGTAGGCGGATCGGATTCTTAGTGACATCACGGAACACATATAGGCCCATGTCACCTGTTTGCTCTGCTTCAATCTCAGCTATCATTTCCTCTGTCGTCTTAGCCCACAGGTAGTTGCCAAGTGGACCATCGGGAAGAAGAATAAACCGATTCTCCGGAACCATGCGAAGCGTTGTGAATGACAACTTACCACCAGTCAATGCACGGTCCTCAGTACGCGCTTGTGTGTCGTAAGCAATCAAAGTAGGAAACTCCATTTCGCTGAACACTGAATCAAGTTGTGACTTAGTAAGTTGCGGAGGCTGTGCATTGCCACTCGGATTCCCGTGATAGTGTTGACGAATAGACAAGTTACGACGCAGCAGTGTGATGATTTTCTGACTCGTCATGGCTCGACGCAAACGAATACCTTTAGCTCTCCATTGATCTACCCATAATTGAATATCATCTAATGGTGTAGCATTAATGATATCGTCCCATTTATCCTGACCTGACAAGACAGGCTTTTGATCAACTGTGTAGCCAAAGTCAACTTGTACATTAACGTTTCCTTCAACATAGTTCACACCACCACTCCATACACTGGTCATCGCGATCCACTCTCGCCGAGCACGGATAGAATCAACGGCGAACTGAGCATCGTTAAGCTGACGATTACGAAGCTGGTTACGTTCCTCTGATCGTAATCCATAACTTTGAGATGCTTGTAGTGCTAAACGAACCAAGCGCTCATCCATGTATCGGCCTAACTGAATCTTAGGAATCTCAATTCTCGAGCCAGTCAAACCTTCGCGTGAAGCATACTCAACCTCAGTGCCAAGCTCAGCAATCTTAGCCATCACTGGTAAACGTGGTGAGCCCTCCTTGATAACATCAACCGTCAATTCCGATGTTTCAAGTGCTGGAAATAGAATCGGGTGAAGATATTCGTTTGAGGTTTCAAGATTCCTAGAATAGACGAGTAAGTCCTCGCCGCTTAGCGCCTCCTCCAGAGTGAGATCGATCGGATCTCCATCGGCGAACGTCTGAAGATTAAGCTTGTAACGTAAATTAATTTCCTTAGTCATTAGCTTTTCATTCCTTTCTGTTTTAGAGATTTAGGCAAAAACGATATGTGGCATTTTAGCAATAAGTGCGTCGTCAACAGTGACCGGAATACGCTCCTTGATGAACTTGCCGACCTCGTAACCACCGACCACTTGATCCCCATCCTTGACGTTCACAGTGCGCTTCAGAATGACGGTGGGGGTTTGGCTGCCATCATCACCTGCAGGTTTATACGGCACCCATTTCCCTGAAGCAGTCAGCTTCGCCATCGGCATACCTTTCTTAATGATCTTGTCACCCTTTGCATCGGCCGTAATAGCTGCTGCATCAATCGTGATGCCATTCGTCACTTCGCGAACCACTTCAAAAGATGCCAGGATCTCATATTCATCCTGCACCACTACTCGTGGTTTTGGTTGTAATCTCATAATTCAAATACCTCCTTAATTTTTGTTCCACGGGTCAAAAGCAGTTTGACCACCTACAGTCCCGCGGCTTTTAGCAAGGTTAATAATCTCTTCCTTCGACTTCTTTTGTTGTTCCAGGGAGTTTGGAACATTAGCACCAATTCGACCGCTACCCTGTTTCTGTTTCCCAAGGTGCGGCTTTTTCTTTAGCAGTTCTTCCATGGCTTCTTTGACGCCAGTTATGTTACCTTTGTCATCTTCCTTAGCTCCAGTCAGATCAGCAAGTGCGTAAGCTTCCTCCCAATCGACGAAACCGAGTTCATTCGCCAAAACCTTTACCTCGGCGGTCAGCAGGCGCTTGAAGGTCTTGTCGTTCTGCTCCTTCTCACGCGCCTTGATTTTCTCATCAACCAGACGATCGACTTCAGCAGGATCAAGTTTTCCGTCTTCCTTTTCTTTGCCCTTCGACTTCAGTGCAGCTTGCATGGCTTCAACCGAGTCATAACCCAAATCTTTAGCTAGGGTCTTTTGGGCTACCTTCTCGGCACGAGAGAGCCGTGATTGAACAGCAGCATCAAGTTCTGCCTGTGTGAAAGTCTTTCCCTTGTTCGGATCATTTGGATCCGGGTTTGGATTGGGATCCGAATTCGGGTTAGGATCTTCTGCAAACACCTGCAGATTCATCGGGTACCGACTAGGAATATATACATTCATTTTATTGACCTCCTATTTTAAGTCCGGGTGGACTACCAGCCGCAGCTTTTATAATGTCATCACGGCGTTTTTGGACAAAAGAAAAAGCCGTTCTTCACGGCTTGGTTTACTACATGGTATAATTTTCAAAAAAGAAAAAAGAAAGTGGTGCTTTGATGGGAAATAACAAATGGACCCCTGCTGAAAATGCAATTATCGTAGGTGTATTGCCTGAATACAGAGTGCGTATTGAGAATGGAGAGCCTGCACCCGACGTCGCCAATGATTTGGCAAAGCAAATCCTGCAATATGATGTTAAGTTTAACTTTTTTAATGAAAGAAAGAAGCCTGAAATACTTGATTCAGTGAATACAATTACCCAACATATAAAACGCATGGATGATATTACAAAAGGAGTACAGCTCAATAGACCGGCGATGCAACACGAATTGCCATGGGTCGGTCTACTGCCTTAGCGGTTTGTTAGCAGCCCTGTAAAGTTCCTGCAACTTCAAGTATTTATTCGTGCGCCGTACCTTCTGACTAGCGAACTGCTTGAGATTCGGCGTATCGTTAGGCAATATAGCCTTATACCTAATCCATTGCTTGCGGGTCTCGTTCTTACGGGACTTGTCACGCTGGATCTCATTGTAGCGGCGAATGTTATGCTCAGTACGGTTATCGACGAATGACCGATTCGACTGCTCAATCATACGCTCAACCTCATCAACAGGAGTATACTCCTCGATCCAAGCCGAAATAGAATGAACACAATGAGAATGATAAGGCGGCCGGATATCCAACTTAGGGAAACGCTTGTCGTTACCACTAATACTGTATATACGCCCCTGGTACTTGGCGCAGAATTCGCAGGTAATCCCGACAAAGTTCACGTAAACCAGATCAAGACCGTTCTTAGTAATCGTGTTTTCAGCCCCGGTAACATGTGCCTTCCGGAGATTGTACTGAACGACCCCATTCATGTATTTGTCTACAGGTATCTCTGCACCGTTTTTAGCTATGATGCCGGTAATACCTTTTTCCGTAGCTTTAGCAATTGCATCCTTCGAGGCTTGCCTCCGGTTAACACCTTCGGTAAGCATTCGCTCTGTGGCAGCTCTAACAACTTCCTCCACCCGGCGTTTAGCATCCAGTGACATGTTGTCGGTAGCTTCGAGGATCCGAAAAAAGGAATCATCCATGATCGCCTGAACAGCTCGCTGGTGAATGATCGACTCCAGAACAGTATTAATATGTTCTTTTGGTATTCCCTGTGCTGTCATGCTGGTAGCTACTTCACCAACACCTTCCTTGTAGGCTTCGGCTAACAGTTTGGACATGCTCTGAGCAGAGCCATCAGTTAAACTGGCAAGAATGTCGTCGATCTGTTTCAGAAGCTTCACCTTGCGTTTTCGATTGTAACTGCCTTCCTCGAGAGATCGGATCAGATCTAGCAGCCGCTCTCCTGCCCGAGAATAAAGAGCAATTAACTTCTCAGCATCAGCCATTAACTATCACCTAGATTCACCTTCGGCGGTTGTGTAAACGTTGGATTCATTCCTTCCGCAGCTTGCTCATCCCGAATCTTCTGGATCTCGGACTCAATCGCTTTCTCGGACCAGTCTGGATGCATTCGACGAACCGTAGTTTCAAGCGATTGAACGCCACCTTCGTATTTCGCGATCTCTTCGGTGTCCTTCTCACTGTCAGCCTTGGGAAGCAGATCGCCCCATTCAACGACCGGATTGGCAACCTTCAACGAGGTACCGCCAATCGCATTCTCCAAGATCATGCACTTCCGAATAGCCGATTTGATTGCTGCATCAAACTTGGATTGTACAGCTTCAGCCTTTATCACCGATTGGATCCATAAATATAACAGAGCAACGCCTGAATCCCCTTTCCCTTCCTCAAGTCCAGCTGCTTGAGGAGATGTTTTAGAGATAGACAGCATGAACTTAATCAAGCGTGTGACATGTTCGAAACTCTGCGCCGTTTTTGCATCCCAAGTGATGTACTGAGGAACAGCTCCGGTCTTCTCATCGAAACTGACAACCTCCAAATCATCACTCCGGACAAAGCGAGCGCCATAATCACGATGGTTCTGATTCGCCACCGTATCCCATAAAGCCCGAGGAATAGCTAGTTTAGGCTTACCATGCTTCTCAAAGACAATGGCATCCCTGGTAATGGTCCAGTTGATTTCCTCTTGCAATCCGTCGATGTTACGAAGCGCGGATCTCCCACGAAGATGAGTGAGTGTTTCTTCATTGGTTACGACTCCACAAAGTAGTTCATGCACTCCTTTGAGCTCCGCATCCTCGGGAATGTCCATATCATGATCTGCTGAATACTGATCAATATTAATTTCAGCTGCTACATTATCGCCTTCCATTTTGTAGACGAGTTGTTGGGCACTTAGACCTTGAGCACTTAGTCGCTGTCGCTCAACACGAAGAAACCGATCCTTTCGATTCTCTTCACCCCATTCCTCGATCCACGCGATATCCGCGCCACGTCCATCGTCATGAGGAAAGTATCTATCCCCTAAAATCCACTCAAACCACACAGACCCCGATTCATCTCGGCGTATTCGGTAAGCGACAAGTCCATCTACCTGGTGCTGGGTAACAGCGGCCCATATCTTCTCGTTAGGCTTACTTGCCGTTACGACCGAGGAAACAAATTCTAGCTCTGGACCTTTCTCGGTATCGGCAGAAATGTTTCCAAGTGATCGGTTAAGTAGATCCGCCGGCACCTCGGCAACTAGGCTGCTGAAGTTGGCCACAATATATTGATAATCAGCGCTGAAGACTTTCTCAACCTGACGCCATGACCGAACACCAACCCGTCGCCGGACGACTTTCCTTTCTTTGGTTACCGACTGAGCTCGAGGGAATATCTCGGCATGCTCACCTTCATATAGAAGGCGATAATACATCATCATACCTATTTCCCTATCAAATGGAGGGGGTGGGAAGCTCTTTTGCGTATAAATGATTGTCAGCTTAATCACCTTCTTTCTACCAGCCTGAAGGCCGTTGATTAGTATGCAGCATTTCAGGTCTCCGGAGCGGCTCAGCCGAGTACCTAAGGGCAGCCATTGCATCATCAAACACATTAACCGGTTCGTCCAGGTAAAGACCTGTTTTCGGATCCTTACGCCACGACCACTGTTGAATCTCCTTAATCGTGTTGACGCAGTCTGGATGTATATGAATCTTCCGTTGCTTGAGATAATCGATCTGAGCAACAACGCTACCAGGCTCCTTAACAACACCAGCGGCATGGTACCCAGCATTCTGCCACATTTGGATTCTGTCGGGCTCTGCAGAGTCGCAATACATCGCAAGATATTTGCTTAAGCCCTTACGATCGGCAATCTCGATAATCGCATCTGTAGCCATCTCATGCACATAGATTTCATTGCATATAAAAAACTCACCGTCTTTAACACCGACCGTGAGAATAGCATTGGCATGGTTGAAACCGAAATCCTGTGCATGGTGCATACTATCGAACATCTCAAAGGATGTATCGAAATCATGAATGATAAAGTTCTTGAAGATCAAGCCACCAAGTTCGCCCCATTCACCTTCACCATAAATAGCATAACCTTCTGGGTCCTCGATCTTCCGCCGCTCCATCCGGCGATAATAAGCTGGATCAATGAAACGATTTTGTCGGTAGGTTGAGTGATGCGCCAGCACATCTGGGCTCTCAAAGTCAAAATACTTTCGCTTTATCCAGTGTGTTGCTGATACTGGGTTAAAGGAGAAAGTAATTTGATAATAGAGGTTCAGATTGAGCAGTATCCCACGTAACCGGTCGTCAAGAATATCAACGTCTGACTCCAGTAGCTCGGTTGCTTCCTCGACCCAAATCCATACGAGCTTACCATGAGCAAAGTTGATCGACTTAACCTTTTCCCTATCCCGTACATCGTTCATGCCGCGGAAGATAATTTCATTACCTGTGACACGGCTACGAATCGTTAATGGAGATCTTAGCACTTCCCAATATTCTTCAGCCCGCTCACCGTAAATCCGGTTTATCGCTCCAGTAAGCTCAGCAAAAGTACTATTCCGGTTAGTCTCATTGACCTTACGGACACATAGTAGATTCGCGCCAGCGTACTTCGGATCTCCAAGTTTAAGTATATAATCCTGAGCGATATTGACCGACTTACCGGATCCAGCACTACCACGGAGTGCCCGGTACCGTCGCCGCGATCGATTAACTATTTTGAAGTGGGCATTGAACTGCACCTTAACAGCAGCGCTCATGACTCCTCATCCCCATAATCAACAACGATATGCAACGGTTCTTTTGTCTCATTGATGCCGAGCTTCTTAGCTTCACCGCGGAGTTTATCTATTCTCGCCTGTTGCTCAGGCCCTGCAATCTCATATTTCAACTTGATTGTTTTGATCTTTTGATTCTGAACTCGAGTTAACGCTTCCTCCAGTTTGATAATGTCATCGATTGTCCGGTATTCCGTTTCCTCAATCTGGGACTCGACCATTTCAGTGCGAGTAACCGGTATCGTCTTAGTGACCCCAGTCTTCTCGTCATGGACGGTCATAACATCTTTGATGCCCCTCAGCTCACTTAGTACCCTCCGCTGCTTCTCGGTCAGACCATTCATAAGCATACCGATACGCTGCAACATACGACGCTCACGGATGGTCAGCAGTTTAATGGCTTCATCTGCCTGCTGAACTGGATCAGTATCAACCTGGTCTACAAGCCCTTGTTCATCTTCTTCCAGTGCATCCATCCAGATCGTTTCATACTCACCGGTGGTAACGGCCTTCTTGTTTCCTGTTGGACCACCGTCACCACCTTTATTCCCCTTAGCATTCTTATTACCGGGAGGTGCACCACCACGATTGCCAACGGCGTTTTTGTTCCCTTTGGGTGCTCCTCGTTTAGTAACGTTACCTTTCGTTTCATTGGTAACGTTACTATTCAAATCAGTAGCCCACTTGTCCTGAGACTTCCACTTTCGGACTTGCGTCTCACCAATTGAAAGAGCGGCAGCAATTTCTTTTAACAATATCTTACCGCTGCTCTCTAGCCACATCTGTCTTGCTTTGTCCCGGTCAGGACTTCGCTCTCTTGCCATGCTACATCATCACCACCCCCATAGATCTGTTCCAAGTGCAACTTTTTCCCTTGTCTTTCGTTTAATACACTGAAGGGAGATGGTTACTTTCATTAAAATGTTGACTGTCTCTCCACCTCCTACACTTTTCCTCAAAAGTTTTAATTTCTGAGGTGCATCTTTCAGAGAGACTAAACCGCTCTGATAAATATCAGAGTAATATTTGAAAGAGGAGATGATTTTTTTGATTATCTCTAGGAGGTTACATTTTAACTAAAGCCCTTCAGGGCTTTTTTTTATATTTCGTCATTCTGCAATTCAATATCTATTTCAATCAGCTTTTTCAGATCGTTAACCATCTTAATCTAGCTCGGTTTGGATCTCGAATGATGGCATATCATTATCACCACCTCCGATGGGTAATTCTAGCTTCCGAAGTAAAAAATCCTACTATAGACAAGCTCAGTACATTTGGTCAATAATCCCAGTAGTAACATATTTAATTATTGAGAGGAGAATTCTAATGAATACCATCCACACTGTTAACACAACTACTTATCAAGTCGTTGTCACCGAACGTGAAGGGTACTATTTCATTCGTTTCGAAGATCTAGTAACCGAAAGATCGTTACTATTAGACAAATCAGAAAGTCTACATTACGCGATCTCGTCTGCCGAAAAATTTCCTGAGTTATATTCAATTGCTCAGAAAGAAGGCTTTACATTGTTAGTCGATGAGTTTGTTAATAAGTCCGGAAAAATTGTCACTGTTAACGAAGCCTTTGATATCGACAGATCAACGAATGAGTTCGAACGACTTCTCAAATCGCTGAACAGTATTTGAGTAAACCAATCCGCGACCCGCGACGCTTACTTTTCCCACATCTCACAGAACCAGCAAACAAAAAAAGCCCTAAACAAAACTTCGGGCTTTTTTTAAATTAAAGTATGAGATTTAAAACTATTGTTGGAAGTGCCATTCAAAATAGTGTTTTGTACTGTCGTTCCAAAATGAACATTCAATTCCTTCTACTTGATTCACTTTATCCAACAGATCTGGTGTAAATGTCTTTTTAGTGTTCCTAACCACTTTTCCATCACGAACTACAATGTACGCTTTCTCATAAAGATCGTCACAACCAAATTTACACATTGGCATGATAATATTCTTGTGGTCCAATCTCTCTTCATTGGAACACTTAGATCTCTTTTTTATATGTGCTGCAACTAGAAGATCAACGGGATATTGCTTACCACAAATTCCACAAACTCCAACCCTCTTATTCTGGAATAATTGTCGTCTAAGGAATGACTGCTCTTTTCTTCTCTTCCCTGAATGTTGAACGTCAAGATCATCATCAATATTGAATTGTAGTATTTCTTCTTTATATTCTTCCTCGGTAATCTCTGGAAGATAAACCTCACTCTTTAAATCCAGAGCAGTTAAGATCCGATCACTGCGTTCTTCGTTTAACACAGAAAATCCTTGAATAATATAATTATCAGCATACCCAACTATCTGATTAAATTGAGAATAAGGGATCTGATGGGCATTTATTTCATCAAGAAAATATACATATTCCCATGTTTGACCCTCTTTATCGTAATCCCATAGCGCAGCTGCTAATTCCTTGTTATGGAGCTTATGAGTTACTACTCCTGAACCAAACACATGACCATTGGCTGAAAATAGAGTTACATCACCTACTTGAATTCTCTCCCACTTATTTACGTTTACATCATTTTTACCGGGAGTAACTCCCCAGGTAGGTACGAACCCATCAGGGTATAGGCTATGTATCAATTCAAGATCTTCAGCGGTAACATACTCCGAAAGTACAAGAAATGGAACTGGTGTTTGAACCGTATTTTCATAATGTTCCCTAGCATCTTTATTTCCTGATGGTTGTAGTATAACTTTCTGCATGGATCCTCCTACAATTCGGTATACTTTCTATTCGAGCCAAATGATTTTTCAATAGGATATTTTTTAGCATTCTTATTTAATTTTTCAAATAGCGCTTGCTTAGGATCAATACCCAAATCGCTACACATTAATAAAACATAATAGAGAATATCCGCAAGTTCATCTTGAATTTGCTCACTGTTACTAATGGCTTCTTCGCTACTCTTCCATTGAAATAATTCTAGCAGTTCACTAGCCTCAAGATTTAGCGAAATTGCTAGATCCTTAGGATTATGGAACTGTTTCCAGTTACGTTCATCTCTGAATGATACTATTTTCTCTATCAATTCATTCAATATTCTCACCTCATTTCATAATTCGACATAAGGTATCCTATTCCTCTACTCTTCTATGCTGCGGCAAAACCTCTCGTACTCTGGATCACCTGGTTATAGATCGACACGAGGGTTATAGGCTGCTGCGTTGAATTGGTCAATCTGCACGATTCTGATGTTCATCTCCATACCTCCAACTTTTATATTGCTACAAAAAAAGCGACCATAGAAGGCCGCCTTTCTCGTCTAGTTTATTTCTCCTACTTCAATTCAATCTCAATTTGTTGATCAAGATGATCTTTAATCTTCATGACAGTCTTAATTGCTTCCATTATCAAATATTCTATATGTTCATAAGATAGCAGATCAGAATCATAGTTTCTTTTACTCGGGCTATTAGGATAAATATACGCATCGTATATTAGATCATGAAATACTGATGTCTGGTTAATAAAATCATCAATTAAATCGATGTATTCTTTAAGGAAAACCTCGTTTGTGCGAATATTACGAATTACAGTACCGCACTCTTCTTGGACCTGATTAGATGTATTGAGAAACTCTTCCCGACTTATTCTCTTATTTTCAATTTCCTTAAGACGAAGGTGTAATATTCCTAATTGTCTCACCATGATAAATAGCCCACGCTGTGTTTCCTGAATTTTATCAATCTTTATTTTCTTTCTAATCAAGATCATTTCGGATCGATGACTCAATTTATATGTTAACGTTCCACCGATCACTACACCCACTACTCCAACAATTCCTGATACTAATGCTCCTACTAATTCTATAATCAATTAAATCCCTCCCATCATTCATAATTCGACCAATTCGAAAAATCTCCTTCGCCCCATTTATGTTGAGTTGGTTTTCATATACGGGCATACAAAAACAGAGCCACACAACAACGCTGTGGCCCTTCCTGACGTTTTATGCAGTTGTCATTATATTAGGACACCAAGAACATACGTGCTTGTAATTGGCTTCTACTGTGTTATAAAAGCAAAAGAAAAAGCACCGGTTAGGGTGCCTCTTTGAAGAAGTTCTTAATAGTCTCGAAACTTGATTTTTTATCTATCTCAAGCTTTGTTAACGTTTCAAGATAACCAGATATAATTTCATTAAATATTTCGTTTTCGACTTCTACCTTTTCTTTGGTCGCAAGGATCCATTTGGGGTCGTCGTCTTCAAAATAACCATCGTCTCGCCTCCCATCGCTGTCCCTATCCTTTTCATGAGGAAGACTTTCCTCCAAGTAAATAAGCATCTCATACTGATTTAACAGAAGTAATAATTTGGGTCGAGCTAAACCCTTATTTGTTTTATCGAACAGTTTTATGAAATTATTCCTATCTAAAATACTCAACACTTCCTCGGACTCACTGTTAGTAAAAGTAATTGGTTCCCCAGCTTTAATATTCAACCTCTGAGTTGACTTAACATTTATCAGTGTGATAATAGGGAAGTCTTTTATCTTTGCATCAGGCATCATTATTTTTCTAAAAGACTCCTGTTTAACAAGATATGTGTATAATGGTGCGTACACTTCGTTGAGCCTTCGCAAGTGCACATCTCTGTTCTTCTCAAAAAAATACTTAGAAGCACCGACTAAACTCGTTATAAAAGTAGCCACAATCGCTACAAGGCCAATCGCTTTTATAACTAAGTCCCAAGACCATACCCAGTTTTGTGATTGTACGACTTTCTCCGATTCTGTTATTACATCAAATACTATGATCACATTCATCCTCTCCTCAACATCAAATTTCGACATCAAGAAGTATTTTCCTCTAAACTCTTCGCCACCACTTAATACACTTAGGCATGCTACACACTTGCTTTGTCCCTTCCCATCGCCCCCATATACATCTTTTACATTTCTCTGGCTGTACTGGATCCGAATACATTCGTTTTAATTTATTACGTTTTCCGGCCATGTCTACGTTCACCCCGATTCCGTGGTGGTTCTGATCTGCCTGATGTCACCTTGATAAGCCATTGAATAAGCTTCATTCCAAACACGCTCCTTAGGGCAAAATAAAAAAGCCGCTCCAAAAGGAACGACTTCGACTGTGATATGTATGTTTTCCGCCATTTAACGGAATTTCGATATTTGAACAACACTTTATAAAGAATTGCGTCCGGAACGTCCGCAGCAAATGTGCTTCGCTCTTTGCTATAAAAGCATCTGTACTTTGTAACTAGAGAGGAATGACAAGACCATTTTAACGAGCTACAGAAAATGGAGTCAACACTACTTCAACTTGAATTTTTCGATTATCACCATGGCAACATCCATATGCTCCAAATATCTCACTATTTCATTAACCCACTTCATTCTGTTTCATGTATCGACACTCTGGAAAACTACTGCATCCGTGAAACTGTCCTTTCGCTCCATTTCGAAGAACAAGTTTATTACCGCATCTTGGACATATCAGCATTTTCACCGGAGTCGCTGCAATAACCGCTTTTGGTGTTGGAGCAGTTCCAGGATTCATGGCCAGAATCATTTCAATGAGTCCATCACGATTAATCAACTTTACTTTATTGGACTTGGCCAACTCATACGCTGCTGAAGTGTAATCACTGTTAGAAACTACCCAAGCCTCTGCAGCTCCATAGTGCGCTATAGATGCCTGTGCTTCCTGAACAGCTTTAATCCCAACATTCTTGCTGTACCGCTTGGCTTGAACAACTATCTTCTTGCCATCCTTCTGAAGAACGAGATCCGCACCATAATCTCCTGCAGCCTTGGTTACTTGTGTCTTATAACCCTTTGCTTGGAATAAATAGCCCAAATATTTTTCAAACTGAAAGCCGTCCATTTTATCAATGTCAGCTATACCTGATTTTTTTAATTTCTCTGCCTTGGCATTATTCACTAGTATCATAATTACTGCAGCTATAATCAAACCTATGAAGGCAGCTACAGCTCCTAATTCAATAGATTGCGTCATATTCAGCACTAGCAGACCCGGACCAACAAACGAAAGTCCGACAACACCTTTTATAAATTCCTCTTGCTGCTTTGCTTTACTCTTTCTTCTAGCCATAATAATCCCTCAAATCTCATGTCATGTTTCTTTAGCATTCGACAATTGGAACTATATTCCTGCAAAGGAATAGAAAAAGCGAGAAGAGGTACGCTCCGGTTAAGTGCCGCATTCATGCAGCCGTGCGTGTCATTCTCGCCTTTTTCTATGCTTACATACTATCATGGAAAATCATTCATTTGGTGCTCACACTATGTTCAAGTTTTGTCAAAACAAGTGCAAACTACATTCATCTTCATCTGTCAGTTTCAAAAAGATATTTTAAACGATGTTGAAGCAATTTATCTGATTTATAGATTGGTAGATCATAAACATAAGATTTAAACTCTTCATAATAGTTTGACAAATTCCATTGGTGTTCAATTTCCTTTAATAAATTATTTATAAGGTGACACCAGTCCCACTGTGAATCCGATATTTTATTTGATGGAATTGGGAAGAAAAAATCAGAAGCAGATATTCTTTTTAGTAATAAGGTTCTTAGCGACTTATCATCTTTTATATAGTGCAACGAATCATTCAAATGCTTTAAAAATGACTTGTTATATGTTTCTTTTTTTAATTCAATATCTATTTGATTAAGCAAACCTGTAAAGTATTTTGATTTAATAATTTCATTAATTTGATTAATTAGTGTCATTATTCGTTCGTTGCCAGCAAACCTATGATATTTAACAACCTTATGCTCATATAAACTTTTTGTTGTATCTATCTTAAATAAATTACTATTTTCAAGTAACTTTACGATCTCATCATTACTAATTTCAAAATCAATACACAAAACTTCACACCATTCGAATGCATTGGATAATTTGTTAATAATATATTCAATGTCTTCTTCACCGGTTAAGTATGTTATTTGTTCTCTAGTATTTTTAATAATAGCAAGTATCTCAGGCTCAGATGAAAAAAAATTATGCGGCTCTTCTTTATAATTATTAATGGAAGTAATTAAACTCACTAATTCACTTTTAGTAAATGAGCCCGTTTCATACCAACTTTTTATGTGAGGAAATAAACTTTTACTCATGAGATTATCCATTGAACTTTTTAATATATATCGATAGAGGTATTCAACAATTCCACTTTCTCCAGCGGAATGAAAAGCCTTTCTCATAGTAGCATCTTTTTCATTAGGGTCACTTATTATCAATTTCATTTCACTGTTATGCTCGACTACAAAAAAAACGGAGGCAAAGCACATTCGATAAAGATCAGCT
Organism: Paenibacillus segetis; assembly: GCF_014639155.1. Taxonomy (NCBI): domain Bacteria; kingdom Bacillati; phylum Bacillota; class Bacilli; order Caryophanales; family Paenibacillaceae; genus Paenibacillus; species Paenibacillus segetis. Next base: position 1,365,303 of record NZ_BMFT01000001.1, on the reverse strand, counting down.
CTTGTGAACAGATCACTAAAAATATCTTCCCCAAGAGTTTGTATCACTTCTTTTATAAATAGGCTTGTTTTTTCAAATGTTCTTAAATTACTAAATTTGAAGTCTTCAGTGAAAATCTCTATGACTTCCCAAACTGATTCACCCAATATTTGCATTGGTGCTTCATCGGCAAATTTCTCTATTTTATAGGTGCGATCTATTGCTTTTTCTTGATACTTTTCAAAAGTGCCCTTATCTTTTTCTTCGAACTGGTCAGAGGCAGCTACAAGAACAATCTTTATTTTTTCTATTTTAGAAAGACTATCAACAACGCCAAATACCTCCTTAATATCAAGTTCCTCATGCCTTCTCTCTAAATCATCAAATACAATTATAAGCGTCTCTTTTCTATGTAATTCCTTATTAAGAGTTATGTGTATATTCTCTATTAATGGTATTGATAGAGACACACCAAAATAAGAAATATCAAAAGTATTCATTTTTTCTCTGAATACACTAATGTATTTTTTTATTTTTCCTCTTGGTGCACTTTCAATAATACTAAAATATATTTCCTGAATTATACTATTAACATCCCTTTTTCCAAATAAAGATATGTAACAAGTATTTGAGTGACTTTTTATAAAATCAGAAACATATTTTGTCTTACCAATTCCCCAATTACCTTTAATTAGAATCTTTTGATAACTAGAATCTATAAATTGATTAAGGATTCCTAGTACTTCATTTGCTTTCACACGTTACACCTCCAATTTAGGAAATAAAATAAAATGATGCTTAACTATTAACATAATACTATAACTTATTTACAAGTTTTACTAATATAATTCTCAATCTTTTTGAGCTACCAAAAGGGAATTTTTTTAAAAATATACCGGCCAACTAAGACTTTATTTCAGTATCTTAGTTAACCGGTGCAAAAACAGACTACTTCTCAATACTCCGCATCATCCTGCTCAAAGAATCCCATGAGCTTCAAACTGTTGGCCATGCTCTCAATCCCATCGTCAATCTTCCTCCGGATCGTACTGTCACTCATGCTGCGTCGGAAGAACAGCAATGTCTCCTTGGGTGAATACCCCTGGATATACCTATATTCATTTGCTCGTTTTTCATCGACGTCTTGAATCAATGCCCACGCCCTTCGAAGTTGGTCTGTGTAAAACTTATATTGCTGATACACCCAGCGCTGCTTCTCAATTAGAATTGTTGCATTCGCTGTCTTATCTGCATGAAGGTCATCCTGATCAATTCGGCGAGCTACTTCGCCATCGATGGCCACTTGCCTTAAATCTTCCTCAAACTGTTCGAAGTCCCTCATCAATGAAATCATATTTGTATATTTACCGAGTAGGAACTTTGTACGCTGAATCTCCTGCTTATTTGCTGTTGGAAAGAGTTCCCCTTGTCCCCATACCATCGCCATTCCCCTCATTCCCCTTTATGTTATAATCGAATGAGAGTGAAGGAAACATTTACCGATTGCCCCCCGCGCCCGGCCAGGTTAAGGGGGGCTTTAATACTGCTATTTTCGTACTACGCACAAAAAGCACAGCTCAACCTCACTTAAAATGCTAATCTTCATAAATAGAAACATATTTTGGGAAAGGTCGCATCAATATGAAAAAATACTTTTTAGAAACTACTCGATTAGGTTTTTCACATTGGGAAAATAACGATATAGATTTAGCGATTTCCCTTTGGGGTGAACCTGAAGTAACTAGATTTATTTCTTCAAATGGTTTGTATTCAAACGAGCAGATTAAAAGTCGATTGAATACAGAAATTCAAACTAATGAGCTATTTCTGGTTCAGTACTGGCCTATTTTCGAGCTTAAAACAAACGATTTTATTGGTTGTTGTGGCCTGCATCCATACGAAATTGAAAAAAAAATTTATGAAATAGGATTTCATCTTAAAAGTAATTATTGGGGTAGTGGCTATGCTTCCGAAGCCGCAAATGCTGTAATCCAATTTGCCTTCGAAACATTGGATGCCAACAATTTATTTGCTGGTCATAACCCCTTAAACAGGGCTTCTAAAAATTTGCTAATTAAATTAGGGTTCAATTATTCGCATGACGAATTTTACGAGCCAACCGGTTTGAACCATCCTTCTTACTTTTATAAGTAATTCAATATTGCTGCACTATTTGTGTCTTACTCGCCATATAGTGTTATTTGTTATCCCTATAAGGGTTAATAGCTCAATCTTCCATCATTTCTAGGGCGTATTCATATTGCTCTTGCGTAATCTCTATGTTGACGGGTTCATAGTGTTCGCATACTGTTTCAAAGTCCATAGTCATAAACGGTTCATGTCCCCATTTTTCAGCGAGAGCTCGTTTCAGTTCAGCATGACATTTTCTGTGCTCTTCGAAATCCTCAATAGTCGGAATAGCTAAATCCTTGCGGACGATCACATAGGCGTTCTGGATATCATCCAACGTAACATCTAAATTCTCGTCTTCCCAATCCCCAACATCTGCATTCGCCGACAGATACCTTTTGGAATTCGTCTTATTTTTCAATACCATAACAGGGATATTGTTCATTCCTTATCACCTTCTACTAAAGGCTCTTTCAAAAATGGAAGTGTAAAATACAGCCAGTCTTGCCAATCCCAAGCTGTTATACCAAATTGCGGACCTTCGTCTATTGCTTCATTTACACTTTTTAGCTGTTGTTGCAATCTAGTTATCTGTTTATCCCTTACATCTTCATAGCCCACAATCTGAATTTCCCTCGGCCCGGATCCTTTTTTAATGAATCCCTTCCTCACCAATTGCTCCACAATCTTAAAAGCTGTTGAAGAAGAACTGAGCTTTAAATAATCTGGAGTCTCCCTTATCGTTGGAGGATACCCATTGTTGGCCACATATGATTTAATGAACTCCAATGCCTCTGATTGGCGATGGGTTAGCGGTTTATTGTTCATTTCATCACTCCTTTCTTAAGGAACTATTTTCCTTATTATTCGTATTTATTAGCAAAGGAGTTGATTATTAATGGGATTCTTTTTGTTTCTGTTCATTCTTCTCGCTTTACTAAATATCTTTTTTCCGCGAATCGGTTGGTATATGAGATATGGTTGGACGATTAAAGGTGACGTCGAACCGAGTGACGCTTACCTGCTTATGACAAGAATTAGCAGTATATTAATGCTTATTGTGCTGTTCATTTTCTGGTCTAACTTTTTTTAATTCATACTCAAAATAAAGTCAGTTGCTCTGTTTCTGGATCTCTTGGTATAGCTTCTCTATCCCAAGTGGCAGGTGGCCCTGGATAACTTCTAAAGGACGTGCTTTGATCGACGTCTTTCACTTATCTTGCTATAAATGTCCGCCATGATTATGCCGGTCTTGGTTAGCTCAGCATCATTATGGAGCAAACCCTTTTTATTCAAGACTGAAAGTTGACTCTGCTTGATCATAATTAAATTATCCAGACCGATATTGCGTTTGTTCTGATCTACAAAAAGAATTACATGCCCTTTTGGGATTGGACCATGCTTTTCTTCCCACACGACCTTGTGTTTATGCCTCCACCGCTTATGCCACGGTCCCTCATCCGACACTTTGATTAGCGTATAGCCATCACGATCGATTCTCTCACTGCCTACATGTTTGTAATTCAAAGGACGCTGTCCTTGCTTAAATGAAGTACTGTTGCCTCCGACATTGTACAATCCCTTTGTCCCTTTGTTTGCTGGGGAGTCCCCTTTCCGGAAGCGACAATTTACTCCGCTGACCAAACCGTGATTTTTTTTAAAAGTATTCATTTGCCTGGCTGTAATCTGCAGACTAAATTTTTCGTTCACGAGTTCAGCAAGTTCTTGATTAAGGCAACCACCAACATTTTTCTTGATGAAGTCTTTTTGTGCTTTAGTAAATAACCCTTCATCACCAGTCATTCGTCTCCTTGGAACGTCACTTTTTATCTTGTGATTAGCCTTAAAGCTTTTAATCTGGGCTACTGTAACTTCGATACCGAATTTGGCAAAAAACAACTCGGTAATTTCTGAATTATACTTACCCCAAGCGTTCTCCAGGATAAATTCTTTTTGTTCAGGCGTGTATCGAATCATCAGATGCCACCTTCAAGCATTTTAGGAATCTTTGTATCAGCGTTCATCCGATCATCCGCAAGCCTTCTTGCTTCCAGCACAAGTGAACCGTTCGCTATAATCTGTGAGGCAACGCTTGTTACGGCCTTCGCTCTGTTGATTTCGTCGGCCAGCTTTTCACCATTCAGTTCCTCTTCACTCAGTCGCTCTAGTTGAGCAAAAAGGTGATTGTTCAAGTCTCCCAAAGTGTTCCTCATACTTTCACCCGCACCTCCAAATAAGATCATATGTTTGGTTAGAGAGCCAAAGATGGCCCTCCTAGATTCATTTACCTAGGTATTGATTAAGCAGCTCCGTTATCCTTCATAAGCTTTTTAACTTGATCCTTGTATTTCTTAAATTTTGTGTTCAGTTGACTACTTGGAATCCCTAACTCTTTTGACAACCCTAGCCAAGTTGCACCATCTCGACGCTTTTCAACAAAGCTTGGAAAGTCCAGATCAACATCTGGGAAGCTTGGACGCTTCTGCAGGATAAACTCTTCGAGTTGCTCCTTGCTAATGTCAACATCATCGCCGGTACCTTCGCCAGTATCAGAATTATCATTATCGAGAGGATTTGATCCCTCTTCATCAGTAAAACTCATTTCCTGATCTCCAGCACCTTCGCGCATCCAATCAGGAATATCCTCACCAATGTCAGAGCCGTCTTGTTGATCCTCAGGATTTAGTACATCTACGTTTCCGTCCGTACTGTCTTCGGATGATTCGCTTTCAACTTTGTCGGCAGAATCCTGGTTATCCTCAACTCTCTGTCCCGATTCCTGATCAAACAATTTAGCCTGATTCTCGTCTTCTTCCTTTTCTTCGACCTTGGTCACTACACCAGAAGAATCGGCGGTCGTCCAACGTCCAGTATGTTTCTGATACATTGGATCATTTTCCTTGTCCTCGTCGAAATCAAACGATGCCTGCGGATCTCCAAGGTAAACATGAAGCTTTTCGCCTTGACTCTGGCTGAGAAAAACAAGGTGCTTTTGTGCCTCTTTCAATGGGATTTGCAGTTTCACTTCTACGCTTGTTTCCTTGATACTGATGCCTTTTGCAACCTCAGCTGTAAATCTAGCAAAATCTTTCCCCATATCTTTCACTTTCCCCTCTATGAAATTTAAGATAATTCCTTGATTTTGATCTCTATACGTGGACGAGCACTATATCTCTTCCTAGCAAACACGTCCACTACCTGACTATCATCCTTCCAAATCACACCTTTGAGCGCGTCCTTCACCCCTTTGAGATAGTTGTCCGTATCAGGTTTTGATGTTGGGAGGATTTCACCTCGCTCAGCTGCGGACGCCTTTTTCGGATACTTACTCAAATATTTTGGCATTGATCGGTAAACGGTAAGTGCCATCCCTATTGGCCCCTCAATTAAGGCAGCCGGTGCATGCTCTACAGCAGCCAGTCGAACATAGTCCTTATAGTCACGAGACTTCGCTGGATCATACAACTTAACGAATCCGCCCTGTGTAGACGCTCTTGGCCTTCCCTGAGCTACCGGCTCCCCGTACACGGTGAACTGAATCATTCCGTCTCCCCTCCCCTTTCATGAACTTTGCAGGAAGCATGTGCAAATCCAATACATATACCTCCCCGACAAGTATGCCGTCGTCATCATGAATTAGTTCCCACGGAGTATCTTGAAAGAACGGATCGATGAGCTCCTCATTTCGCAATTTTGCCGCCCCCAATCGTAATGGTGAGCTCAAATTCCTTCATACCCTCTTTGATCTCAGACAGCGGCATGCCGGGAAACCTATCCAACAACTCCGGCATGTCTGGACATCGTCCGGTCCACATGTACTTATGCCGCATGTACTCATAAACGCTCCACTTGCTCCAAGCTCCGCTCATGCTCCCCACCGGAGTCTTCGCACCTGACCTTTCTCCTTACTCACAATGACCATCAACTGTCCATCATCTCGTTCAACAAACCAACTATTAGGCTTTAACTTCTGCCGGCTTATCTCTGACTTCTGCTTCCTTGTCGGTTTCTTTAATTGCTTCATCCCCGTTCCTCCTCATCAAGCCCACTGGCGCTTATTGATATTGGTAACCTTCTTCTGCTGTGATGGCTGCTGTGGCCCCGAATCTATATGAGCTCGTTCATAGTTCGTAAACTTGTTGAACTGCTTAAGGAACACTAACTCTACTGTTCCAACTGGACCATTCCGTTGCTTGGCGATGATAATCTCGATGATGTTCTTCTTTTCAGTCTCTTTGTCGTAATAGTCGTCTCTGTACAAGAACGCAACGATATCAGCATCCTGCTCAATCGATCCTGATTCCCGTAGGTCCGACATCATCGGACGCTTGTCCTGACGTTGCTCGACGCCCCGACTGAGCTGAGATAAAGCGATAACAGGCACGTCCAGTTCCCTGGCCAAATGCTTCAGCGTCCGAGAAATCTCGGAAACCTCTTGCTGCCGGTTCTCTGACCCACGGCCCCGACCTGCACTTGCGATCAGTTGAAGATAATCAATTACGACCAGCCCCAGCCCTTCTTGCTTTTTCAATCTCCGGCACTTGGATCGGATGTCATGGACCGTAATTCCAGGGGAATCGTCAATCATGATATTTGATGCACCCAGGACACCGGCAGCACTCGCCATCTTAGTCCAGTCGTCCTCACCCATATCTCCGACTCGTAGCCGACTTGCCTCTAAATTGCCCTCTGCACTAACCATACGTGTAACGAGCTGAGGAGCTGACATCTCTAGGCTGAATATAGCAACCGGATCCGGACTTAAAGTAGCTACGTTCTGAGCGATATTAAGAGCGAAGGCCGTCTTACCCACGGATGGCCGGGCCGCAACGATAATCAAATCACTTTTTTGTAGCCCCGCTGTGATACCATCCAAGTCGGTGAAACCTGTTCGAAGACCTGTAACCTTGCCTGTTTTAAATGCCTCTGACTTAGTCTCCGTCGTCTCAATTACCTCGACGACAACGTCCTTGATCCGCTTAAAATCCTGCTTTGGAGCAACTCGGTCAGCCAATGTCGTTGCTGTCTGCTGCGCTGTAGCAACCAGGCGTTGAATGTCCTCTCCCGCTCCCGCTGCCTGAATGCTGGCCATACTTGAACGGATATACTCCCGAACCATCCATTTGCTTTGTACTGACGCAACATAAGTCTCCATATTGGCCGTCGTTGGCACTGCATGCGCTAGTTTAGACAGGTAGCTCACACCGCCAATATCCTCGAGCTCCCCACGATCCTGTAGCCGAGATGTCAGTGTTACCAGATCCACCGGTTGTCCCTCGTCAACAAGCTCTATGATTCGGCTAAAAATGATCTTATGCCCGGTGTGGTAAAAAGCCTCGGGGACCAGTGCCTCGGTATATTCCAATACTTCCGGCTCAATCAGAATCGCTCCAATGACGGAGCATTCCGCAGGCAAATCATGCGGCATATCCGGTAGCATCCCATCAAGAACGACCGAGTTTTGCATATATAGCCTCCTTCCAACCTGGAGGTGGAGGACAAGCTTCGGCTCGGGCTCGTTCCCGTTCAGCGAAGTATTCGGCGGTAGCGTCCTTCATCCGGTCGCGCTCAATTTGTTCACCCAGGCTTCCACGGATCTCGGCAATGTTCGGTGGAAATTTGCTCGTCCGGATGTGCCCGTCTACATTCTCTTGTGCAACCTCCTTAGGAAAATCCCAAAGGTATTTATGATCCTCTTTCACTCGCTCAAGCGAAGCGTCAAAAGCCGGATAGTATTTCTTGATGTGCCGATAAAGTTCAGCTATATCAACGACTTCCACGTTTTCGTTCCTCCTCGATGAAGCGGTCTAGTTCCTCAATTTGCGCTTGTTGTTTATTCCGATAACCTCGTTGTGGAAGAGGACTAAGGGCGACTGGAACGTGCGGCACCGCACCAGTTATAGATTCATCCACCTGCATTCTATTCCACTCGTCAAGGCAGCGAGGGATGCAAAAGGCCATGCTATTGATTTTGTCCCAAGCGTGTTTAGGCTTGTACTCTGCAAATGATTTATCAATGCTTTGTTTTACAATCTCCAGCGGAATACCGGTAGCAACCAGTTCCTTAATCTTGCCGAGGTCAGTTGGCGAAACATTAAATCCTTGTCCTCGTTTCATACAAAAATGCTGTTCAACTTCCAAGGCAAGTTTCAAAATAGTTTCTGGATCAGTAACAACAGCAACAACATTGTTTATCTCTGTAATATCTTTATTAGATCGGCAGTTTTCTTCCGGGAGATCGGAACTTTCCTGCCGATCTCTATCATTCAGATCGGAAGAATGTTGCCGATCTCCTTCATTAGAGCGGAAGTTTTCTTCCGACCTGTTTCTGAACTTTTTGGAGTTTCGAACCGTGAAAATCAATCCGTAAGGTGCTCTGGTGACTCGTATGTAGTGATTATCTTCGAGCGTTTTAATCCACGATCGGATCGTACGATCTGAAACTCCAAACTCTTCTTCTAAATCACTAATTTTGATAGGCTTGTTCCCAAGGACGACACCCCAGACAATTCCGTCCTTTTCGACTTCCTTCGTCGTAGAGCTGATGCACCAAAGGAACAGCCAAATCGCTGAACCTATTTTTTTGTAATGTCTATGTTCTAACAAACCGGAGTACATCGGAAAAGGGTAACTGCCTTCGGGCATTAGCTTCATCCCCTAAACTTGCTTTCTATCGTCTCTCAAATACACAATCGGATACTTAACTCTTACAACCGTACATCCAGGATACGTGAGGGCAAAATATGCCCTGGTCTCCCGTTTGAATTCTTCCGGATCCGTCTTCATCAGCTTCCAGATCCGGTCACCCATCATGCTTTGCAACAATGGCTTACCTATCATCGATCTGTCACGTAGACCATCTTCCCAGTCGTCTCCTGAATCTCTCGTTTGAATCTATCAGCGTCACTGTTACCGTCAGATAGATGCAGCAACCAAATCTCTTGTACAGCTCGGATATCATTGGCCCGTATAAAGCCTTTAACATGTTCAAGTCCAAAGTGAGAACGAAGCAGTCGCTTCTTTTGCGCTGGATGCAGTTGTCCTGCTACCACCCTTTGATTCACGATATCTATTGAATAATTGCACTCAACCATGATGTGAGTTAGGCCAGCAAATCGGTACCGGCAGTAGTAGGTGTCTGTCAAAAACACAAGCCTATCTCCTGCTGTGTTAGCCAGGACAAATCCTAGAGGTTCGGCGGCATCGTGCTCGATCTCAAAAGGTTTAATAGTCCATGTACCTATCTCAAATTGCTGGTGCGCTTTGATAGGCTTAAGGCGATGCCCCACAAGCCCGAGTGCGTCCGCAGTGCCTTGGCTAGTGTAAATAGAGATACCAGCTCTCATAACGTCCTTAGCTGCCTTACTATGATCACCATGCTCGTGGCTAATCAAGCACCCGGCAATCTCAGACATTCGGAAGTTCAAAGCCCTCTGTAGGGACTTAAAGGGGAATCCGGCTTCTAACAGGATGGCGGTATGCCCATCACTTATGCGATAGGCATTACCGGCACTGCTTGATCCAAGACAAGCAATATCAATCACCAGCTATCCGGCTCCCCTCCACCTGCAGGAGGAATGTCATCAGGGTTTATTTCAAAATTCATTTCACCTTGGTTTGCAGCCTGATCTTTCTTGTTCTCAGGTTCTGTCCCTTCTGGCGGAGTGATGTCGATAATCTCCCCATTGGCATTTGTTCTAATCTCCTGCGCGACCTCTGCCTCCGCAAAGTCGCTCTCCATTTGCTTCAAACGTAGGTAATCATCATCGATCTTCTGACTATCAATCGTAATATCGCTATGTGCTGCCCGGTAAACGGTCTTCCAGCACATTTTTTCGTACCACCCTTCAACTTGCTCAGTGCCATCCTTGACATTCTTTTTGCTTTTATCGTCCCATTTCCACTTGTCCTTCTCACCACCCCAAAATTCAGGACTAGCGTGATCCGGCTTACGCTTCTCAATATCCTTTTTTGTCATCATGACCAATCTATTTTTTTCAGGATTTTGAGAATAGGAGTGGAAATAGAATCCACCAATAATCTCTCCACGATCAAAGGCATTAACAATATCAAACTCATAACCTTCGTATTTATGGGTAACATCCTTCTTAATTGGCTTGAATTTATCAGTGGAATACACAAGTTCAACTGTCACATGATCTGGCACATCCAAACCATATTTCACTGACTTAAGCTCAATCCCACGATAACCTTCAATAAAACCAATATCATACTTGTTGGTGTTGTTGTTTTTAAACGGAATCAGATTAATATGATTGGGTTGTGATGGATCAAAGCCAATTCGTGCATAAGCAACAACATCCCGAGCAAGCTTGTCCATATTGACGTTGGTCCATGTAACAGGTAGGGCATCACGGTACTTCTCGGACTTTTTAAGACGTTTCTCCTCAGTAGTCTTCAGCACCGAATCCAAGGCAATGAAGTAATTCTGAGCAAGTCTCTTTTGAAAATTAGTAAGAGCGACTTCCCCTACGCTTGATCCAAATTCTGAAATGACCTTCGTCATAAAGCGTTCGGATTGTGTAGGTTCTTTCTTTGCTAACTCCGCTGGAGCAGTTTGATTTTGCGTTGTCAATTACATCGCCTCCTGCATGCTGTTGTTTTGTGTTACAACCCGAAGCTTTTTATCTTGCTCAGACACTACTAGGCGAATGACCTGAGCATCCGTATCGATTAGCTTGGTGACGGCCTCGGCGTTGTCGATAAAGATAGGAGCACTAAAGCCGTAATACTCGGATAGGGTATTAATAATATCCAACCCGACAATATATTGAGCTGCACGATTAAGTCCGCCATCGTAAGGTACACCATTGAACAGTGTGTCGCAGACCTCTTTCAAGCCACCGTTGATCTGCTCCTCGAACAGCCGGAATCGTGCGTACTTAAACTTTGAATTGATCTTGGAGTCTAGTAGAGCGACCTTAGAGCGAGTGAACTCTTCTGTTAGGAACAATTCTTCCTGTAGGCGTTCATACTCTGCTGCCAAAGTACGTTCTTGCTGTTCTAGCTCCACAATACGTTGCTCTGTCTTAAGCACTTGAGCAAACTTGGCCATGTTCTCGTCTAACGAGCGCAATTCAGCCTGCAGGTTATAAATATCGCTTTGAACACGAGTAATCTCGTCTTTCGCTGAAGCACTAAGCTGAGTTAATTCATTCTGGACAACATCCTTCTCTGTCATCAAGCGTTGATACTCTGGATCTGATCTGGGGTCCTGAATTCCAGACCGTAATTCTGTAAGCTCAACTTCAGCTGCTGTCAGATCAGTCTTAACTATTGCTAATTTATCGCTCAGTTGATTGATCTCATCAAGCAAGCGACTGTTATCTTGCTCCAATCTCCGCGCTTCGTCTTTAGCAGCTTTACCTTCAGCACTAATTTTTTCTAGCAACATAGCCTTTTTACGATTGAAATCAGCCACTGCTTTATCGTTTGCTTCTTGAATTTGTTCTGCAGGAAGCATTCGACCACATGTTGGGCAGTTTTCATCGTGTTCGTGACCTTGAAATTCCTGTTTATTGACTGAATTCCATTCATTTTTAAGACGATCAGCTTCCTGGTTACGAGATTCAATAGTTCGTTCGTTTTGCTGAATACGGTAATTTGCATCATCAACTTTACGACGCATTGAATCGTAATCAGATTGAAGTTCGGCCACTTCATTACGTTTAACAGCAATCTTGTCTAAGGCAGCTGATTGAAGCCTGTTTTGTATAGCAAGTAGTTCGCCCTCGATTTCTCGAATTCGCTTCTCTTTAACTGCTGACTCGCCACCATTTCTGATACGAAGCAGTTCCTCTTCCTTTGTTTTAATCTGAGAGCGAATAGAATCAATATCATCCTGAAGTAGTTCTTTATCCAATTCTGCTATATCTGGCTGACTACGTTGTGCTTCGCTAATTCGGACCGGAATATCCTTAATTTCCTCATTGATACCCTTACACCGAGCAGCTACTACCTTGCGATGACTCTCGACATCACGGTCGCCTAAGATAGCAGGCAACCGGCTAAGCGATGGATTAGAATGAATAACCTCGACATCTGTAATGTCGCCACAGATTTCAAGCAGAACCTTGCGCCGTTCTTCTTTCTTGAGCTGGTCATTGAAAAAGGATGGGCTGGTCAGGAGCCTGAATAGATCCTCTTTAATCAAGGAGTCGACCTGCGCGCTGTACTCACCAGCCTTCACTGGTACGCCGTCAATAAAGTAATCAGTGACATGTCCCTCGAAAGAATCAGTAGCAGAACCGCGCTTCTTAGTCCACTTTTCTGAGTAAACCCGGCGAAATGTCCGACGGCGGCCATTAACCAAGAGATCCGCTTCAATCTCATGTTCCAACTTGTGCCGAAGCACCTTGCCCGCTGAGTCCAGTTCCTTGATTTCAAATTTCTGCTCCGAACGATTGGCGCTATCCTTGCCGAACAGCAACCAGGTAAAACCGTCAAACAATGTTGTCTTGCCGCTGCCATTATCACCGAAGGCATCCGCATTACCACCATTCGTAGATAAAGTGAATTCCCTGAATCCTTTGAAATTACGGAGCGTCAGGCGCTCCAAAATGATTTTTTTCAAGCGATTTCCTCCTTAATGTAATGATTCATTTCTTCATTCATGATTAACTGTTGATCCGGAGTTTCTGGATAACGAATTCGGTCCAGGTGATTCCGTAGAGCGAATTCGATTTCTGCTAGGTGTTCGTTTGCTGCAAATAGTTGAATTGTACCGAAGCCGCCTCGAAGACAAAGTGCTGTAGAGCAATACTTTGTTTCAGGTAATACCTCCACCTCAATGTTCTCGGAACTTACATCTACCGAATAAGCTGTACCCATCCTATTCACTCCCCCTTGTGTAGTGAGCCCCCAATCTGCTATAGTGGGGGCAAGATAATTTCTTAAGTGCTTTATGAGACCCGCTGCAACGGGTCTTTTTCATTGTCATCAACCGCAATTACTTGCCAGTCAACAATGACCGGAGCGTTTTCAATACTTGCTATCAGCTCCCCATCTTCGTCTAACACATGAAACTCCGAATGAACACACTCTTCGAATTCAGTTCCTACTTGCTTAATCTCGATTACTACACGACCGTTAAGCTCAGTCCCAACTTCAAACACCCGTGTCTGATTGCCGACAATCGTCAGTTTTTGAATGACTTGCATGGCTTCTCCTCCTCTCAGATTCTGAGAGTGAAGCGGCTGCCTCTATCAACCCCTCCACTCAACATTTGAAGTAAATCTTTTAGGCTACGCCGTTCTCACACCTTTCTAATGGATTAATGCATCAGCTGCATCTCTCGACGCCGAACAGGAGTAAGGTTAGAATACTGTCCGACGCCGGGAGACAAAGCAGAAGCTCTGTCTATTTGATTAAATTCCTGCAGCAGCCGCCATTTCTCGAATAGCAGCTTTGCTTACCAGTTTCCCTTTGAAAGAGATGAGATCAGTATCTTCACCAGTAAACACACACCCAGGTTGATACTTACGTAAAATGATTTGCTCTCCATCTGTAAAAATTTCAATTGGATCTTTCTCTCCGATCCCTAATGTGCGTCGTAACTCCATAGGGATAACCAGGCGTCCTAATTCATCCACTTTTCTAACAATTCCAGTTGATTTCATATAAATAGCTCCTTTTATAATTAAATTGATATAATTAGCTTTAGTATTATTAAGCTGTTTCTCTCTTGCCCTTGCGGAGTTCAACACGTACAATAGACACAAAGAGATACTTTAATCGGGTTCTCAACGATGTCCGTCCTAGCCGACGGGCATTTTCCTTTTGTGCTTCAAACGTTGTATGAAGCTTGTCCATCCCCTTTAGATCAGCCATCACCTGATTCATCTTGCCATCCACAATCATTTCCGGATTACGTAGGATCAATTTCATGTTATGTTTGGCGTTCCTAGCAACAAACCGCGCTTCTGCTTCCAGTTGCTTGATATCCATTCCTCTTACCTCATTTCATATATTTTTTGAGTTTCATCTCAGTCGCATGTTCACGAAACATTCCAGAGAACGAAAATCCGTATTCCCGACAAAGTATGACGATATTATGCATAAGTGCTGTAACAGCTTCGATTTGTTCCATGATCGACACTTGAATCTGTTGACGCTCTTTTTGGGTTAGTTGATCCGGTCGTTTTGTAATCGGTATTACTTGAAGTGCCGCTTCCGCCTCTTCCATTTCCTCGATAGTTTTCAATGTTGTACTAGATTTATGTAAGTCAGCGAGGTTTAACCAAGGAACAAACGCACCTCCAGTGGCCTCTGCAGCTGCAGCCAAGAAAAGTTGTCCATCATCGTAATGTTCAGTTGCTGCCCTTATTACCTCTTTGGAAGGCTTCCTAGTTCCATTAACGATCTTTCCAATTAACGTAGCATCCACATGGGCTACTGCACCTGCTTTGCCTCGTGTATCCCCTGTCCGCTTAAGTACTTCTTCAAGCGCTGGTCCAAATTGTCCGATTGCCATTTAATAAAAGCCTCCTTTGTCCGTTTTAGTTGATGAATACGGACAAGGGTCTGATGTATGATTTAGTTGTAAGTAATACCTCCCCTTTATCCCCTCATCCGCCGGTGGCCGGTACAGCTCCGGCGGTTTTCTTCTACCCTTTTTAGCTCCAATCTTAAATCCTTCAACAATCGTTTATGTTCCAATTGAGACAATGACTCAGGATTAACAGCGTACTTCGGAAGAGATATATCTAGTGCAATTTCTAAATTCATATCCTTTAGCATTACTCGAGTTATGGCTGCTGAAATACATGCGGACCTAGAAGTCTGTCGGATCCATCGAAATCTCATTTCAGGCTCCTTCCTGGAGCTCATCTTCATTAGAACAGTCATCCTTCTTTGCTAGCGGAGCTTCTTTTAAAATTTGCAATGCCTTGACCATTCTCTCCTTGTCCGGTTCGTATTCAGGTTGATAAGTTATACCTGAAGGATTAGTCGTATGAGCATCATCCACCTATCCCACCTCCTTTTGTTTTGATGTTACAGACTGCTCAATATGCAACGTTTTGTTGCCATACTCTTCAAAAAAAATTATCCAATCAAACTTCAATATAAAAGCAATACGTTTTGCAAGATCAACACTAGGATTTCTAATTCCTGATTCAATCATTCCATAATACTGCCGACTAACATCAACTTCTGTTGCTATATCATCATGTGTCTTATTCGCATTCGTTCTAATTTCAATCAACCAAGTTCTAGGCATGTTCACCACCTCCATATGCAACATTTCGTTTCCTCATATCAATCATTATACGCAACATTATGTTTCTGTCAATAATTAATTGCAACTTTTTGTTTCCAATGTTTCAGGCAACAATTAGTTGCGTTATACTTGTGATAAATGCGAGGTGATATATAAAGTGCTCGACTTAGATCGATTAGCTACATTAAGACTTAAAAAAAAACTTACACATCAAAATATGGCAGATAAATTAGGAATAACACGACAAGGTTACGGGAACTACGAATCCGGTAAGCGTGATGTAGATACACAGACATTAACAAAAATAGCAAAAATTCTTGAGACAAATTCAGACTATTTACTTGGACAAATTAATGACCCTTCCCCAGATAAAAGTAATTTGAACTCTACAGAACTGGATGCATTTGAAACCTTCATCAGTAACCCTGAGCATGGCTTATTTTTCAAAGACTATCTAAATGCACCAGAAGAACGACGTGAAGAAATGCGTCAGATTTTTAAGATCTTACAAGAGAAGGAAAAAGGACGTAAGCCCGGGGACCCACAGGGGGAATAAAGCAAATACCTCAGCCGATGGGGGCAATGAAAGTGAAAGTGATTTATTTTTATGAAGAGTTTTAAGATTACTGCATTAGTTATTATCATCATATCAATCATTACAGCTTGTGGAAGTAGCGATGGCAAGTTAAGTAGTCAAGGTAATGATTCAATTAGTGCAACGAAACAACAAAAATTAGAAGAGGAAAATGAAAAGTTAAGAAATCAATTAGCCGAAAAAACTGCTGTGGAGAAAAAGGAAAAAGAAGCAAAAAAGGCTGAAGAACAAGCTAAACTACAAGAAGCTTCTAAGAAAACTAGAACAGCTGAAATGATGAAAATGTTAGTACCTTATTTGGATGAAGATAAAGTTCTTAATGAAAAAACTTATAACTATATAGTAGATCATTACGAACTTTTCCCTGCTCTAACTACCGATTCAAAGATTGCTGCTAAAGCTGAAGTTGACGATAATATTACGGCGCGCCACCTATTTAAAAATATCACACCTTATTTAGATAAAATGGTAATGATTAGTGGATATGTTCTGCGAATTAAGGAAGCAGAAACCGCAATGGGAACTGTAGCTGACATACAGGTGATAGATGAAAACACCAATTCAATTTATGGTATATATATGAATTCAACCGGAGATATTCTTGATGGTGATTTTGTGACTATGATAGGTGTACCTACAGGATTATCCTCAATGAAAAATCTCGGTGGAGGAACTACAAGCTTTGTAATATTAACAGTTTCAACAATAACTAAATGAATAATATCCTTTTTCTAAATCTGAGCCAGAAATGGCTTTTCTTTTCACCCTAAAATCGAACATACATTCTGTAAAGGAAGGTGTTTTCCATGATCAGAATTGGAGTCTTTAACGGATCCGATCGTGATTTAAAATTAGAACCTATGATTATTAAAGCTTCAGGAACTGAACCATCACCTGAGGTCATCGCCTACTATGCTTCGCAACCGAAAGAAGTAGAAAAAAGAACTGACGATGAAAAGAAATCATAATTTATTAATTCAAGCCGAATACGGCTTTTCTTTTCGCTACAAAATAGAACATACATTCCCGTAATGGAGGCTATCATCATGTTTATACACTATCAAATGACTAATCTGGAACAATTTTTAGAGGATATCTATAAGCAAAACAATATTACCTCTCCCCATCAAATCTCTATAGACGAGATTTCCCATCGTTTAAATGTCTGGGTTCACAAAGCGGAGGTAAGAAGTCGAGCAGTAGAATCCACAGCCGGTATGCACAGCATGTTCCTTGATAGCCGAATAACACCGGAAGAGCAACACTTTGAATTTCTTCACGAGCTTTGTCACCTTCTTCGACACACAGGCAATCAAACAATCATGCCTGAGTCATTTACACAAGCTCAAGAGGATGAGGCCGAACGGTTCATCCTATACGCCGCTGTCCCCTTCTCAATGTTTTCACAATTGCCTATTCCAGGCTATCACAGCGAAGCCGTGGCTTACTTATCAGAAATCTTTCGGGTTCCTTTTGAGTTTGCCGAGCGCCGCCTTGATCAGATCATCCGGCGAGAGTTTCAAGGTATCCTTATGGACGCAGTGAACCAGGCAGATATGACTGAGGAACGGAAACCTCAATGGACCGCAGAGACACATCGAATTCTTGATAAATTAGATCGTCAGCTCGTGGCCAACGGAATGCCAAGTTATGAAGATAAAGGCCTTTTACGACCTTGATATAAATCATACATTCTCAGCATGGGGAGGTTATCATGTTTAATTTTAATGAACAAAGTCAGTTTAAAGATGCGGTCGTATATGCGAGGGTATCTTCAGAGGATCAGCAGGAACGTGAAACAATTGAAACTCAAATTGAGTACGCCGATAAATACTCGGACTTATATAACATCAATATTAAAGATTATTACAAGGACGATGGGGTCAGCGGGCATGCTCATTCCCTTGAAGAACGTCCAGATGGTAAGCGCCTTATTGAAGACGCAAAGGCTGGAAAAATCAAGTTAGTGTTGATCTATAACATGAAACGTCTCGGTCGCAAGGCTCGTTTTATCTTAGATGCCATATATCAACTTGAACAATATGGTGTGGCGATCAGATCAATGACAGAGCCTTTTGATACTGGTACCCCAACAGGTAGATTTGTCATTACCCTGCTGGCTGGACAAGCTGAATTTGACAGGGATACTTTAATCGAGACACTTTGGCATGGAGCTAATCGTCACGCACGCCTCGGTAAATGGTTGGGCGGTATAGTCCCTTATGGATATAGAGTAAACACTGAAGGTTTTTTGGAGATAAACGAAGATCCTCTCCCTGGGAAAGAAAATTTATCTGAGGCTGGAATTGTGAGGCTGATTTATCATCTTGTATCTAGTCAGAGAATGTCTACCATTAAGGTTGCAGATTACCTAAACGATTTAAAAATCCCACCGTCCTATATCGTACATGGACGGAAGGTTAAGAAAGGGCTTGATCGCGGAAAACGTAAAGAAAGTACTGCCGGTATATGGAGACCTGGACGCATTAGTACCATATTAAAAAATACTACTTATAAGGGATATCACGATTATGGGAAACGGTCCAAAAGAGAACGTGAAATAATTCGTCGTGAAGTGCCTGCTATCGTCCCAGAAGAGACCTGGGACATTGCTCAACAAACTCTCAGAGATAATCAATTTGAGAGTGTACGTAACTCAAAGAGTCAGTATATGCTTCGTGGTTTAATCAAATGTGGGTGCTGTGGTATTACGTATATGGGAACTTCCTTTGGATCGGGACCTCGTAATCAAAATGGTAAACGCATTAAAAAACCGTTTTATATATGCGGTGGGAAAAGGATATACAAAGGGCCGATATTGGGTAAGTGCCCTTCTAAAAACATCCCTTGTGATTGGATAGAAGCGTTGGTTTGGGAAGAGTGTGTCGATTTTATTCTTAACCCTGGGGATGCACTACAAGAGCTTGAAGATGGAATGATAGTTAAGAGGAGTGAGACCGAGGATTATAAAAATGAGATCTTTATAATTAAGAAGAGTATTGATGACAAAGAAACTGAACGTCAAAGTATCTTAAATCTATATAGACAAAAAATGATCACTGCGCTCGATGTAGAAAAGCAACTGCAGGGAATAATGCAAGAGTCCATTAATTTAGAGAATCGAATCAAGGAACTGAATGCATTGATCGAAGCCGAGAAACATATTTCTATAAAATTTGATTCTGCAGAAAAATTACTTTTAGACTTTCGATCAAAAATTGAAAACGATCCGCCTTTTGAGGTTAAACGACAAATCATAAAAGCTTTAGTCAAAGAGATCACTGTTATCACAGATGGACCAGAGGATGGAAATAGTAAAAGAAAAAAAGCTGAAGTTAAAGTTCGGTACAACTTTGAGCATGCACAAGGTAATCTCCTCACGCTTGTCCGTGCGGATATTTAGGTTCAGAACCTCCGCTTCCTCTATGTACATGTAGTCCGTTCCGAATTGCTCAGTATCGGGAACGTATTTCTGGACCACTTCTAGACCGGATCGATATGCATGTAGAAGTTCCCCGCCCTTCCGGTTGGCAGAACGATACTTCTCCTCTTACTTCTATAGAAATGAGGACGCAAGTATTTACAGCTGGAGAGATTCAAATGAGAAGATACCGCGGGACTCCTTACTCCCATAATAGCGAGCTATCAGGGAGTGCACTTCGTAAATTTTCCAAACTGAGTAACGAAGCAGAATTGCTATTGAAATCATCCTTTGAGACACTAGGACTCAGCATGCGGGCCTTTGATAGAATCATCAAACTATCGCGAACCATAGCTGACCTTGACGGTAGAGAACTGATTGCAGCGAACCATATTGCGGAGGCCATTCAGTATCGTCAGCTTGATCGAAGGGGACAGGAATTAACGAGCTAAACAAATTCTATCTAAGTAAAAAACCGCTATTTCCTGAGAAATCAGGAAGTAGCGGTTGATCAGCTAACTATTGTAGATCATGTTGATCGCTTAGACTCAATCATTTAAAATGCTGAAATTATATGCTCTAATCTTAGTGACTCATCACGTTCAAAGTAATCGCTAGTACATCAAAACGTACAATTGCGTTACTTTTCCGAACATGATGTAAATACACAGCAGCTGTATCTCGTACCTGCTTCATTTTACGAGCGGTTATGGATTCAGATGGCGTACCAAAAGACGACGCATAACTACTACGGCTACGAACTTCCACAATAACGATTACGTCATCTTGTATGGCAACAATATCAATCTCACCTGAACGACAACGCCAGTTCCTCTCCACGATTTCATATCCATGAGCAAATAAGTAATCAGCCGCTGCTTGTTCTGCTAATTGACCTTTTGCTTTCCGTCCATCGGATCTAGATATATGATTCATATCATCTCTCAACGAGACATCCTTCTTTCCGCTAATTTGTCGGAACGATAGACGAAACTGAGAATTTCAGCCACCAAGGTATAAAGCTCAGGAGGGATTTGCTGATCAAGATCGAGCTTAGAGAGTACCTCAACTAATGCCGGGTCCTCCTGTATTGGAATCCCATGTTCTTTTGCCGTCTCCATGATTCTCTCTGCCAACAGTCCACGACCTTTAGCCGTTATAACTGGAGCCTCATTCTGTGAAGGCTCATATTTCAGAGCTACGGCTCTCTTGAAAGCGAGTGAACGATCTTCTTTATGCTCGCTCATACCCGATAGTCCACTCCTTTATAAGGACTTGGCGTATATGAAGCCGACATCCCCAATTCATTCCCGGTATTATCCTCACTCTCTGGCCTAATTAATAGTTCTGCTTTCATGGAAAGCAACTGATAGCCTGTAGCTTCGAGTGCAGCTTCTATTTCATCCTGTCTTGATTCTAGAAATACTCCAGTAGATTCCTGTTCACTATAGATCTTCAGTAGGACCTTCTTATCGGCTACTTGCACGTCAACCATAATTTGCCCTAATGCTTTCATTTGTAGATCAAACCACAAGCGACAATTGGAGGGATCCATTTCCCCCTTCCGGCCACGTCTGGATTCAATATGAACGGAGGCGGTTTGCTGACCATCCGGCCCTATAAAAGGGATGAACATCGTTACTTGAGCAAACGGTGATGTTCTGTCTGTATTCAGAAGTAATTGCTGACCGGTAAGTTGATGGACAAGCTGCTTCGCCGCCTCTTGTAGTGGTGCAGGAATATCGTCAGCCGCGGCAATCTGCAGGAGCAGTCCCTTCAGCGTCTCTTTAGCCGTACTAGCGCTTGCTACGGCATCCGGCGTTAGTTCATGCAGCGCCGAATGCAAAGCCGCTGAGGTGGCTGCAGCTTTGTCTGTGCCGCCGCCGTGCGGTACGACAAGGGCGGCGGCAGGGGCCGCTGCGCCTCCAGCAGTAGCGGGGGGCGCTGTTCCATCGCCGGGCGCATCCGCGCTCCCGGCGAGTGCCTGCTGCGCCGCGCCTGCGGCCTGCGGCGCTGCCCCCTGCGCTGGCGGCGCGCTAGGCGCGGCCGCGCGCAGCGACTGCTGCTCGTGCTCCGCACCGAGCAGCTTGAGCACGCGTCCCACCCACGACTCCGCCTCGGCGGTGGGACGCGTGCCTGGCGAAGGGGCCTGCTGGCCCTCTTCGCCATGCGCCGCAGGCGCCGCCATGGCCGCAGCTGCGCTTGCGGCAGCGGCTTGGCCGCTACCCGCCGGGGAATTCCCGGCGGGGGCGGCATTGCCTGCCGGACCCGTTATCTGCGGGTCCACGCCTGCTCTTGCTGCTCCTGGTTGAGGATCAGCCACCGTCTTTGCCGTCCCCGCTTCTTGCGATTGTGCTCCAGTTGTAGATATTCCATCCTGTGGTACGGTCGAACGCAGTTCAAGCAATACATTTTGCAACTTTATTAATAAGCTTGCCCCACTCTTCTCTCCACCTAAGCTTCCCTGAAGTAGTAGTCCATTTTGGCCACTACCTTCTGGCGCTGTATTGGACAAAGCAACATTACTATTTGCAATTGGCACCGAGCTAGTAGAAGCTTGAGCCGCATTATTATTCTGCTGAGCAAGCAACTGACCACTATTCCCTATTGTCCCTGCATTCCCTGAAGCTCCAAGGCCATCTCCACTTAAGCCCTTACCAGATGATGCTACATTCTGAGCCAAAAATTTAGCTAATCCATCTTCAAGTGAAGATAACAACTCATGAAGTGGAGGACCAAATACTGCCTGATGCAATCCTGCCACTGTTTCCCCCGTAATAGGCAAACCACGACCGTTTGCAATACTTGCCGCTTGGATCCATTCCGAGAGCGGAACCTCTACTGGTTTATGAGCTAAAGTCTGTATTATTTGCGAAACACTTTCCTTCGTTAACGGTAGCCCATTAGCCTGCATCTGACTTATTAATTCTCGGTTAGCTGACGTGTTCTCCAACCCTAGCGTTTTGAGGACCTCAGTCATTGAAGCCTCTGACATCTGAACACCTGGTTGAGTGCCCATCGGTTTGAGTACAAGCGTTCCACCTTGATTTGGCTGTTGTACCTGAAGTAGCGTTGTCTCTCCTGATTTTAGAGGGGTTTCCAATGTAGCATGAAGCTTTACCCCTTGAACTTGAATAACTGCTTCCTGCCCATCTTCAGACACACTTAATACGGTACCTCTAACAACTTGTCCCGTTTTTAATTCCATCGTTCTTGGTGTTCCTGCCCTGGTATCTCCCACCAGATTACGGATCAATGGTCCAATATTCATTTAGCTCACCCCTCTCTGACAGATGTATACGAAAACCCGCCTCTAACTATGGCGGGCTCTTAGAACAAAGTTTGCTCCTGAATAAATATATTAGTTAAAAAGCTCTTACGATGCATAGGTGTTGCTCCAAAGGCCAAAATTTGTTCACGATGAAACTTCGTAGCATAACCTTTATGTATGGCAATCCCATACTCTGGATAAAGCGCATCCCATTCCCCTTCGCAAAGCCGATCCCTTGTTACCTTAGCGACAATTGACGCTGCTGCGATCGATTGACTGGTCGCATCACCTTTAATAACAGACAACTGTGGAATTTTCACATCCATCTTTTCGGCATCAATCAACATAAAATCAGGGGTAATCTTAAGCTGTTCTACCGCCTGCTTCATAGCCACTCTAGCCGCTTGCTTAATATTAATTCGATCTATCATTTCTGAGTCCACAAACCCTACACCTACAGCGAGGGCATGTTCTATAATAATATCGTACAATTTATCACGTTTCTTTGCGCTTAGCTTCTTAGAGTCATTAACATCCTCCAAAACCAAGTCCTTTGGCAATATTACAGCAGCAGCAACGACATCTCCGAATAGACATCCTCGCCCCACCTCATCAATCCCAGCTATATACTGGTGTGAAGGCCAGTACTCCCGCTCATAACTTAATAAATCACTCATAGTTCCTCCTAAAAGTTTTGTGGGCGTTACTCTTTGACTATAGTTCGTACAAAACTTACTTCGTAAGCATACACTTAAGTTTTGTGAGCATAACTATGTTCATCTTCCAACAAAACTTTCTTCCAAAGCGTTAGATAGAAAAACCCCTTTAGATTTTACTTATCTTCTATTAAATTAGCAAGTAGTTGAGTTAATAGCTATAACCCTATTATCGGCATAACACCTTTATTCTTATAGAGTTTATTCATGATTGACTGAATCTTTTTGGCATGACGTAAGAGTTGAACATATGAACAGGAATATCTCCATCTATTTGAAAGATAGTCTCATCATCAAGTGACATAACGGGAATTTCTCCATTTAAATTTGACTCATTGAAGCAATAGTGAGGTAGACATTTAAATTAACTGGAGCTATTCCAGCTAAAAGAGAAATAATGGATTCCTTCAACAAAATAACTGGAGTTATTCCGTTTAGATCAAAATTCCCCCAAATAGAATTGACGAAATTTAAGCAAATCTAAAATAGCACGCACCGATTAATTATCGACACGCGCTGAGATTAAATTTTAATTGTCCCCCCGTCTAACGATTAAACGATAGCATCTCTATATTCTTTACGTTTGAATGAGGAGGAGTATAATCGAAGACAAACTAAGACAAGTACTAATTAACCAAAGAATCATAACCGTTTGGCGGTGAGTCAATCCCGCACGGAGCAACCGATAATGTGCTTGACTTGCATCGGCTACATAAATTGATTTTCCTTGGGAAAAACGCTTGATAATAACAAACAAATTATCAAAAATCGGAACACCTAGCGCAAGAACAGGAATAAACAACGATAAGACCGTGGCTTGCTTGAATGCCCCGTCTAGCGCGATGACCGCTAGTATGAAGCCGAGAAATGTTGCTCCTGCATCACCCATAAATATTTTTGCTGGTGCCTTGTTGTATCGTAAGTAGGCGAGCGTTACACCAACGAGAATAATGGCCATAATCGCTGAGTTTGATTGTCCTTTGGTTATAGCTACGATAAATAGCGTAATTCCTGATATTGCAGATAATCCTCCAGCAAGTCCATCCAAACCATCTGAGAAATTGATGACCGTCGTTACACCGAAAATCCATAAAATAGTTAATATAAATTGTAACATCCCAGGAAGGACGACATAATCACCCGAAAATGGGTTAACAAATCCCGTAAATGAAATTCCAGAAGCATATACAATAACTGCAGCCATAATTTGAACAATCAATTTAGGAAGAGCTGGAAAATCTTTGCCCTTCGTCTTGTACCAATCATCAAGAGTACCAATAACGAGTAACATCATTCCACCAATAAATATAGCTACCGTTTCCATATTAAACTCTCTACCAAGGAGCAAATACGTAACAAAAAAACCTATAAAAATAACGTAGCTCGCTGTAAGCGGGATCGGTTCACGATGCAGCTTGCGTTCTACATCCTTCCTCGGCTTATCTACAAAATCAATCCGAAATGCAAATCTACCAAACGGTGGAATAAGTATATATACAATTAGAAACGACATCACAAAGCAAATGAAATATAAAATATTAACACCCCATTATATATAATCAACAAGATTATACAATTGCACGGAGAAAATGTCGATATCTCCGTTAGACATGGCTGATATAAGTATAGAAAAAATGACCGTCCCATTCAAGGTGGACGGTCATTTTTTAATATGGAGCTTCCAGTGAAAATGTTCCCATTTTGCCAGCCCGTAATTCACGTAATAACAATGAAGATGCTTTCTCTAAATCGACACGTCCTCCGCTTACAATACAGCCGCGTTTACGACCGATCGCTTCCATCACGGATACGATCTCATCAGGATTATCAAAATCGCGAGGTTGTTCCCCCAAATCGAATCGCTCTTGCATAGGGGACCAATAATACTTGGACAAATATTTTACAGCAAAGAATGCGATATCCTCAACATTAAGGATCTCCTCTTTGATCGCGCCAGTCACCGCAAGTCGGTAACCTACGTTTTGATCCTCAAACTTTGGCCATAAAATCCCTGGCGTGTCAAGCAACTCCATTTCCGTGCCGACTTTAATCCACTGTTGCCCTTTTGTTACCCCAGGACGATCACCTGTAGCTGCAATGTTACGCCCAGCCAACCGATTGATTAGTGTAGATTTTCCGACGTTTGGAATTCCAACGATCAAGGCACGAACCGCCCGTGGATTGATTCCCTTGGCGATCTGCCTGTCGATCTTTTCCTTGAGCAATTGTTTTGCCAATATTGGAATTTCCTTAATTCCGAGGCCAGTCGATGCATCAACTGCTATCGTCAAATGACCTTCGTTCTTAAAGAACTCCATCCACTCACGCGTAACAGTAGAATCGGCCAAATCCGCTTTATTTAATACAATCATGCGGGGTTTACCCTGTAAAATGTCATCGATCATTGGATTTCTACTGGATAATGGAAGCCTTGCATCCAGTAATTCGATGACGACGTCGATCAGCTTCAATTTATCCTGAATCTGACGGCGAGCTCTGGTCATATGTCCGGGAAACCATTGAATTGTCATCATTTTTCACCTCTAGTTCCCGTTTATGCTCTTCTTTCGAATGACATTAGTGTTTTACAAATTCCATATCTTTAAGGGGCCAGAATACCAAATCCGCACGCCCTACAATATCCTTAAATGGTACAAAACCGATGCTTCTGCTGTCCGTACTATTGGAACGATTATCCCCAAGTACAAATACATGACCTTCGGGTACCGTCCCGTCTTGAAACTGATCATTCGGAAAGCCAGCTTTCGTATTATACAACTCATTATTATTATGCTTCTCATCTAAAGCTTCTTTAATGTATGTTTCATCAACTACGTTTCCATTAACCGTTACCGTGTCGCCTTCGACTTTTACCGTATCTCCAGGAACTCCGATAACTCGCTTGATGAAATCTCGTCCCTCAGATGGCACATGAAAAACAATAACTTCACCGTGTTTCGGTTGTCTCACATCAAATAGAATTTTGTTTACAATGATTCTTTCACCCGTATGGAAATTCGGCTGCATCGACGGCCCGTCTACTATAAACGGAGCGAAGAAAATCCAACGAATCACCAGAACCAAAGCAACAGCGATTACGATGGCCTTGAGCCATTCAATAGCCTCATTTTTCTCTTTCTTAGGCGGGTCCTGTGATGTTCCAGAATGGCCCGCGTGCTGCTCCGATTGAAATTGCTGCTCCATAGATCGGTGACCTCTCTTTGTCATGGTATATGTAACAAAATTCGGTTTCTAGAAATAATAAAGGGGCTTGAGTAAAATACCAAGCCCCCTTGATCGTTAAAATATTAACGACGCGCTTCTTTAATTCTTGCTGCTTTACCACGAAGTTCACGAAGATAGTACAACTTAGCACGACGCACTTTACCACGACGAGCCACTTCGATTTTTTCGATTTTTGGGGAATGGATTGGGAAAGCTCTTTCCACACCTACACCGTTCGAAATTTTACGAACAGTAAAGGTTTCACTGATTCCGCCACCATGACGCTTAATAACAACACCTTCAAACAATTGGACACGCTCACGAGTTCCTTCAATAACCTTTACGTACACTTTCAAAGTGTCCCCAGGACGAAAACTCGGAATATCTTTGCGAAGTTGTTCTTGCGTAATCGCTTGTAAAATATTCATTTATGACTTCCTCCTTCCACTCAGGTGTTCTTGCCTCTTCCAGAGAAACCTCATGTTCTCTTTCATTATCCGCAGAGGACCACCGAATTCACAACAAATGAAATTTTACCACACTTTAGATAGCATAGCAAGGCATATTGCTCATTATCATCATTTAACTCGATCGAACAGAGTTTACCATACTCCGATCGCCGTAAAATTTTAGAATGTCATCTACCGTTTTTATTTTAAAATCTTCCTTATGTTCATTTTCTATCTGCTGTTGCTCTTGTTGTTTTAGTTTTTCCATTTGCACTTTCCTCCTAATCGACTTTAACCCATCACTTTTAAGTTATTAACCAATAGGGGATGATATGCACCTTTCTGAATATATTTTTCATTACAAAAGTTATTATTACTCATTATTATCTCCAAAAAATAAAAAAGAACCGTGTTTAACACGGCTCTACATCATAAATATACACTTTTTAACCTATCGGATCTCCGTGTTCACGTTCAGCTTGAAGTTGTTCTAACCACTTTCGATCCTTTGGTGAGAGCTCCACATGATCTAACAGGTCAGGTCGACGTTGCCAGGTCCGCCGTAGCGCTTCTTTGCGCCTCCAGTCAGCGACGTTCGCATGATGTCCACTCAGTAATATATCTGGCACTTTCCAACCACGAAACTCAGCAGGACGCGTGTAATGAGGGTATTCAAGTAACCCGGTACTAAAAGAATCGCTTACAGCGCTATTCTCATTACCTAGTACTCCCGGAAGAAGTCTTGCAACACTGTCGATCACAACCATCGCTGGCACCTCGCCGCCAGTCAATACATAATCACCAATTGATAATTCATCGGTCACTAGGTATTGCCGAATCCGTTCATCATAACCTTCATAATGACCGCAAATGAAGACAATGTGCTCTTCCTTGGCAAGTTCTTCTGCTTTACGCTGGGTGAACGTCTCACCTTGTGGACACATCAGGATGACACGTGGTGGTGAAACGGGTTCTGTTTCTGTTGATTTATCCCTCTCTTGTGTTCTCCGAGAGAGAACATCCTCCACAGCGGAAAAAATCGGCTCCGGCTTCAGCACCATCCCACCGCCTCCGCCATATGGCATGTCGTCGACACTACTATGCTTATTCCCCGCAAAATCCCGGAAATTGATCGCGTTCAAGGATACAATCCCCTTATCCTGCGCTTTTCCAAGAATACTGCTATTGAAGACGCCGTCAAACATCTCCGGAAACAAGGTTAAGACATCCATACGCATCGTTATAACAGTCCTTCCATGAGGTGGACCTTAACGAGTTGGTTCCGTACATCGACATCTAACACGACATCATCAATTACTGGAAGCAACAGTTGATTACCCGAAGGCATTTTAACTACCCATACATCATTAGCCCCAGGCCGTAAAATCTCCTCAATAACGCCTAAATCCTCGTCTTCATCACTAATGACACGGCATCCGATAATTTCGTGGAAATAATATTCATTCTCCGGTAATTCAACTGTTTTCTCTTTAGGAACTTTTAAATCCGTTCCTTTATATTTTTCCACTTCATTAATATTATCAAAACCCGCAAATTTAACGACATACATTCCCTTGTTAGGTCGAGACGAAACTACGGTAACCTCTGTCAGAATTCCATTCTCAGGATGGACGATTAGGAGGCGACTTTTGGGTGCAAATCGTACTTCTGGAAAATCCGTATGTAACAACACCTTTAGCTCGCCGCGGATTCCGTGTGTATTGACGATCTTCCCAACCATCAACAATGATTCAGTCATAACATCCTCCTCTAATCTTCGATATAATCGTTGTACCTTATATTATGGCCTATTACATAACACTTATCAGCGGTCATCATCAGCTGATTTTAATTCTCTCCAAGCTAGAACCTTCGCCTCAGCATGTACGAAAAAGGGTTAGGATATCGTCCTAACCCTCTTTCGTATATCTTTAAGACATGATGTCCACGGTAACCCGTTTGTCCATCTTTACGGCTGCCGATGCTACAACCGTGCGGAGCGCCTTGGCGATTCTTCCCTGCTTGCCAATCACTTTTCCCACATCATCAGGATGGACGGTCAGTTCATATACAATCAGGTGTTCTTTCTCCACTACTTCCACACGGACATCGTCCGGATGATCAACAAGAGCCTTCGCAATAACGCCGACTAATTGTTCCATAAGAGACCCTCCGAATCAGCAATTATTTTTGCTGTCTTAGCTCATGAAATTTCTTCATTACGCCTGCTTTGCTGAGCAGATTGCGAACGGTATCAGATGCTTGCGCACCATCCTGCAACCATTTCAACGCCTTCTCTTCATCGATGTTGACTACTGCCGGTTGTGCAACCGGGTTATAGTAACCAATCTCCTCGATAAAACGGCCGTCACGCGGGGAACGAGAATTCGATACCACGATACGGTAGAAAGGAGCTTTATGAGCACCAATACGTTTCAAACGAATACGAACTGCCACGAAATTCACCTCCTTCAAAGAATCAAAACATTATATATCATTTCATCCGCTATTTAACGGAATGGAAACTTCATCCCTTTGCCAGCTTTACCTTGCATTTTCTTCATCATTTTGGAGCCTTTTCCTTTAGGTCCCATCATATCAGAGAACTGCTTCATCATCCGGCGCATTTCATCAAACTGTTTGATTAGACGATTTACATCCGCAAGCGTTGTACCGCTTCCTGCAGCAATCCGCTTACGACGGTTGTGATTGATCAGGTCAGGGTTCTGCTTCTCGTGCTTCGTCATTGAATGAACGATCGCCTCTACCCGGCCCATCTGCTTCTCATCAACCTTAACGTCTTTCATTTGCTTCATCTTACCCATACCAGGAATCATATCCATGATCTGATCGATTGGGCCAAGTTTCTTCACTTGATCCATCTGCTCCAGGAAATCATCGAACGTAAATTCTGCATTACGCATTTTCCGTTCCATTTCCTTCGCTTTATCAGCATCAATACCTGCTTGAGCCTTCTCAATCAAGGAGAGCATATCTCCCATTCCGAGAATTCGGGAAGCCATACGCTCGGGATGGAATGGTTCAAGGGCATCAATCTTCTCACCAAGCGCCGCAAATTTGATTGGGCAGCCGGTAACCGCTTTGACTGACAGCGCCGCACCACCACGTGTATCTCCGTCAAGCTTTGTCAGGATGACACCTGTCAATTCTAGTTGTTGGTTGAAGCTCTCCGCTACATTAACGGCATCTTGACCCGTCATAGCATCCACTACGAGCAAAACCTCATCGGGCTTCGTTACTTCATGAATTTGACGAAGTTCCTCCATCAATTCCTCATCAACATGCAATCGGCCCGCCGTATCAATCAGCAAGTAATCATTGCCGTGATCCTTGGCATGCTGGAGCGCTTGTCGTGCAATCTCTACCGGACTGTTGCCCTCTGGTAAAGTGAACACGGGTACGTTAATCTGCTCACCTAACACCTGTAATTGTTTGATTGCCGCAGGACGATAAATATCGCCTGCCACAAGCAACGGACGGTGATTCCCTTTGAGGAGCAACTTAGCAAGTTTAGCCGAAGTAGTTGTCTTACCTGCCCCTTGAAGCCCCGCCATAAGCACTACGGTTGGTGGACGGTTGTTTCTGGCCAACTTGGCTTGGCTACCACCCATCAGCTCAGTCAACTCTTTATTCACGATATCGATGATGACCATGCCTGGTGTGAAGCTATCCATCACCTCGCTGCCAACGGATTTCTCCTTCACTTTGGCGATAAAATCCTTGACTACTTTAAAGTTGACATCCGCTTCGAGTAACGCGAGGCGTACTTCCCGCATCGCTGCATTCACATCTTCTTCCGATACTTTACCTTTGCCACGCAATTTGCTGAATACACCTTGCAATCGACTAGTCAGTCCTTCAAATGCCATTTATCCGTCACCTCCGTTCATAAAATGATTGACTCTCATAACCTGATTATATTATTTATAATTGCTCCACCTGTTGGAGCAGGTCCTTTGCTGTTTCTTTATGTAGCGAGGAAATATCGCTTTCCATTAGCACTTCCTGAAGCTTAGCAAGTAACGCACATCGTTCTTCGTGTTTCTGAAGCAGCCCCAGCTTCATTTC
The DNA here is from genome assembly GCF_014639155.1 of Paenibacillus segetis. Lineage (NCBI taxonomy): Bacteria > Bacillati > Bacillota > Bacilli > Caryophanales > Paenibacillaceae > Paenibacillus > Paenibacillus segetis. The sequence goes on along the minus strand of NZ_BMFT01000001.1, from coordinate 1,334,188 downwards.
GTAAGCTTCAAGCATTTCTTCCGCACGTTTGATATGCTCATACACGGCCTGCCGGCTAATTTCAAACTCCCCTGCAATCTCGCCAAGCGAGAAATCATCATGAAAATAATATTTAAGGAACGTTTGCTGCTTCTCAGTCAACAACGTCTCATAGAAATCAAACAATAGGTTGACCCGATTAGTCTTCTCAAGCTTATTCTCTTGACTCATATGGGCACTCCCTCCGTCAAGGAAAAACACTTTACAGCGCATCAACGAAACTTATCATAACCTATAGAAAAGTAGGATGTCAAGTAAATTCCCTTAACATCCTATCAAACATAAATTTTTATTCCTAACTAGTTCGGAAGCAGGTACAGTAGGATCGCAAAAAAGTGAGTAATACTCCCCGCCAGAACGAACAGATGCCACACCGCATGATGATATGGGAAAGCCCGCCAAACATAAAATATGGTACCTAGGGAATAAAGAATACCTCCCGTTACGAGCAATACAATTCCCGTAGAAGGCACCGCTGCCGTTAAGGGTCCCCATGCGATCACGATCAACCATCCCATAATCAGGTAGAAAATCGTCGACATGAACAAGAACTTTTTAACGAAAAAAGCCTTGAACAATACCCCGAACAAAGCAATCCCCCATACCGTACCAAAGAGACTCCAACCCAGTGTTCCGCGGATTGCCACAAGCATAAATGGTGTATACGTCCCTGCTATAAAGATGTAAATGGAAGAATGATCGAAGAACTCAAACAAATCCTTCACTTTACCTTCCTTAAAGCTATGGACCAATGTTGAACTTGCATACAATAGCAGCATGCTAACTCCATAAATAGTAAAAGTCACAACATGCCATGCTGTTCCCTTGAGACTGGAGAAAACTATCAGCAGCACAAGACCTGCTAAACTAAGCAACGCGCCAATTCCGTGAGTAATTGCGTTAGCAACTTCCTCTCTACGCGGATAAGTATGTGTACTTGCCATACTCTCACCTCCTAAATCGAGTGATGGGGGCGTAAATTACTCCTCCACTGCCTCTTCTTCCCGAATCAGACCAGCAAAAAGTCCATGTACGAATTGCTCTGAATCGAAAGGTTGTAAATCATCCATTTTTTCACCTAAACCCACAAATTTAACCGGAAGGCTCAGCTCTTGACGAATCGCAATAACGATACCACCCTTTGCTGTTCCATCAAGTTTGGTAAGCACAAGACCTGTTACGCCACTCTTTTCGCCAAACATTTTAGCCTGACTAAGCGCATTTTGACCTGTCGTTGCATCAAGTACCATCAACACTTCATGAGGAGCTCCTGGAATCTCTCGCTGAATAACCCGATAGATCTTGTTCAACTCTTCCATTAGATTTGACTTGTTCTGCAATCGACCAGCGGTATCACACAGCAATATATCTGCACCCCGTTGCTTCGCCGCCTGAACAGCATCATACATCACGGCAGCTGGGTCCGACCCCGCTTGCTGCTTAATAACATCAACGCCGACACGTGTTCCCCACACTTCAAGCTGTTCAATCGCTCCAGCACGGAAGGTATCCCCTGCAGCCATAATAACTTTCTTACCTTGCTGCTTATAATGATGAGCTAATTTACCGATCGTTGTTGTTTTACCAACCCCGTTCACACCGACGAATAAAATAACGGTGATTCCGTCCGGATTCAGTTTCAAGTCATTATCTTCATCACTACGCAGTAGTTCCGTCAATTTCTCAGATAGAATCGGCTGCAGTTCCGCAGCATCCTCAATCCGACGACGTTTCACTTCTACGCGCAAGTCTTCGATAAGATTAATTACGGTGTTTACCCCAACATCGGCACCAATCAAAATTTCTTCTAATTCTTCGAAAAACTCCTCGTCTATTTTCTTATGACGAGTAATCAGGTCTGTAACCTTCTCTACAAATCCTTTACGGCTTTTTTCCAATCCATCTTTAAATTGTTTTGTTACCGACTCGGTTTTTGAGGCGATACTTTCTTTCAGTTTCTTAAAGAAACTCATGTAGAGATTCACTCCTTATATATGTTGATCCCAACCCTCCCAAACCCTCCCTTGTCGTAAGGGAGGGCCCCAAGGGCTGCCGCCCTTTGGATACCCGCTTAGGTAACTTGGGAGGCTGAGAGGCGCTCCTGCTCGCTGTCCCCTTCCGGGGATGCGCTTTGGCTATGTGCGAGGAACGCTTTTCCCCCTTCGGGTACGTCTCACTTTCGGCTCTCCCGGGCTACCGGGAAAACACACTGGATAATGCTACTGCTTTCGGCGCACCTGTGATACTTCAGCATTATGAGCCGCTTGTCGCCCTACGGGCACGCTTAACTTCTTGCGAAAAACTGTGATCGCTATCCCTTCGGGATGCGCTTGGTTTCAGTGCAATTCATTGCTACTTCGTGCAATGAGCTGCTGTCCCATTCGGGGATGCGCTCTTTAAGAGAACAACATGCATATAAGTAGCTACATAGATTTATGTGGCTACTCACATGCACATCATCATTTACCTATGGTTATCCTAATTATGACAGACTGAAGCGGGTCAGGCAATTTCTACCGTTTCTTCGTCTTCCAATTTGACGGAGACGAGTTTGGAGACGCCACCCTCTTCCATCGTGACTCCGTAGAGGACGTCGGCCTCTTCCATTGTTCCTTTACGATGGGTAACGACGATAAACTGCGTTTGCTCTGAGAATTCGCGAAGATACTGAGCGAAACGGATAACGTTCGCTTCATCTAGAGCGGCTTCGACTTCGTCGAGAACACAGAATGGAACAGGCTTGACTTGCAGGATAGCGAACAGTAACGCCATTGCGGTTAGTGCACGCTCACCACCGGAGAGAAGCTGCAAGTTCTGCTGCTTCTTACCTGGAGGTTGGGCTACGATGTCGATACCTGTCTCCAGTAAGTTCTCTGGGTCGATTAAGATGAGATCTGCGCTTCCTCCGCCAAATAGTTTCGAGAATACAATGCCGAACTCTTTACGGATCGCATCAAAGGTCACCTTGAAGCGTTTAGACATTTCTTCGTCCATTTCTCGAATTACTTGATAGAGCGTCGTCTTCGCTTCTACCAGATCGTCTTTTTGCTCACTGAGGAATTGGTAACGTTCAGATACACGTTGGTATTCCTCAATAGCACCCAAATTGACATCGCCAAGTGCTGTTATGCTACGCTTCAATTCCTTCACGTCAGCTTGGGCTTGTGGGACATCATCCGGTACTGTGTACCGTTGCTTCGCTAGTTCAAAGCTCAGTTCGTATTCCTCACTAAGCTTCCGCAGAATGTTATCCAGCTCCACATCGAGACGATTGGCTTGGATTTCAATTTGCCGAAGCTGATCTTCCACAGCTTTTAATCCAACACGTTGCTCTTTCGTTTCGCTTTCGCCTTCTTCAAGCTTTTTAACTAAGACAATCCGTGAGGCACGTTCCATCTCCAGCTTTTCACTAGTGCGTTCTTTCTTAATCTTGAAATCGTTCAGATCTTCACGTTGTTTGACGCTCTCAATTTCATTCTGCTTCAAATCAGCTTCAATGGACTGCAAAATCTTTCGATTCTGTTCCAGCTCACTTTGTTGAATTCCACAGTCTTCTTCCGAGCGACGGAGTTGCTCACGAAGTGAGTGACACTCTTGGTCAAGCTTACCCTCACGTACCTTAAGCCCGGTTAAGAGGTCCTGAAGCTCTTCTTTGGCCGATTCATTTGCCTTACGAGCAAACTCTGCTGCCTGAATCGATTGATGGATACTTTGCTCTTCTTTTTCAAGTTCAACCTGCTTAGCAGCTGCTGCAACTTTTGCCTTTTCGAGATCTTCTAGTTCTTTAAGATAATGCCCCTTCTCTTGGCCGTAAAGCTCAAATTGCTCCGAGACATGTCTCCATTCATGTTCAACTTGCTTCAGCTCACCCGCTTGAGTCTGTTCCTCTGTCCGCTTAAGATCACCAGCAGTTCGAAGATTTTCCAGTTCTTGCTCAGAGCGAACCATTTGCTCACGCAGATCAATCAAACTTTTGCGTAGCTTGTCTAACATGTCGTCACTCTCACGAATATCAGAGGCAAGCTGATCTAATTGACGCTTACGACCTAGCAAATTGCTATTCTTCCGATGCTGACTTCCTCCGGTCATCGAACCGCCCGCGTTGACTACATCGCCCTCTAGCGTTACAATCCGGAATCGATATTGACAACGCGCGGCCATTTTATTTGCTTGTTCCAGATCGCTAGCAAATACTACGTTGCCGAGTAAACTGCCTACGATATCAGCATAACGAGAATCGTAATTCACAAGGTCCGCACCTATACCTACAAAACCCTCTGCGTCCTCCATTAATCTCTTATCAGAAGCAGAAATTTGACGAGGACGAATAACATCAAGAGGTAAGAAGGTAGCCCGTCCAAGCTGACGTTGCTTCAGAAAAGCAATCGCTTGCCGCGACACCGTTTCGTTCTCCATGACGATATGCTGCATCGCTGCACCAAGCGCCGTCTCAACTGCTAATTCCAATTTCTCTGGGACACGAATCAGCTCAGCTACCGCACCATGAACACCACTGAGAACCGATTTGCGCGAGGCTTTCAGAACTTCTTTGACACCTAGAATAAAGCCATCGAAATCATCTTCCATTTCCTTCATCGTATCTCGACGCGATACAAGGCCTTCTCGCTTCTGCTCCCACTTACGGATGCCACTCTGACTCTCTTCTACAAGCTTTTGCAGCGATTGGTAACGTTCGCTTTCAGATATATACTTACCACGAAGGCTGGCAATTTCTTTACTAAGTGCCTCGAGAACTTGCTCTAGCTCAGTTTTCTTCCCTTTCAGTCGCTCCAGTTCATCTCGCCATTTGGTGCCTTCTTCTTCTGAACGCGCCATCCGGCGTAGAACGCCTTCTTTTTGCTGTTCGTTGTAATGAATTTCATTACGTGCTTGTGCCATCTGATTCATCACATCTAGCAGCTGGCCTTTGAGTCCTTCCTCTTGCGCTTGGCTAATACCGCCTGTTACGCCTAGAAGTTTAGCTTCCTCCGCTGACAGCTCCGTTTGCAGCTCTTTCAACTGTCTTTCTGCTTCAGCAAATTTCTCTGCCAGCACATTCAGTTCGCCATCACGTTGGGAATAACGCTCTTCACTCACGGATAGAGATTGCCGTAATTGATCACGGTTCTGAGTTAAGTTCTTAGCACGTTCCTTTAGTACCTCGCCTTGTCCTTCACTTTTCTCAAAGCTTTCACTATACTCTAGCAATTGCCCCTGTAAAAGCTCTATTTGATCTTCAACTTGGCGTAAGGCTAAACGGTCATTCTCCAATTTGGCATCATGCGCAGACACCACCGTTGAAAATGATAATTGCTCTTCCTGTAGCTTAGCTAACTTATCATTCGCTTGACTCCAAGACTCATGAATTTGCTCGATCTGATGCACATATAACGAAATCTCTTTATTTTTCAACTGCTCGCGTAATTCCCTGTATCGCAGTGCTTTCTCTGATTGTTCCTTTAATGGACCGATTTGATCTTCCATCTCACTGACTAAATCATGAATACGCAGCAAATTTTGTTCTGTTTCGTCAAGTTTACGGCGAGCATCTCGCTTCCGACTCTTATATTTGACAATACCCGAAGCTTCCTCAAAGATCCCCCGACGATCCTCGGACCGCGTACTGAGAATCTCCTCAATTCGGCCTTGTCCAATAATTGAATAGGCTTCCTTACCAATCCCCGTATCCATAAAGAGCTCTGTAATATCCTTAAGCCGACATGATTGCTTATTGATCAGATATTCACTGTCCCCACTACGGTGAACACGCCGGGTCACGGTTACTTCTGTAAAATCCAGTGGCAACACTAGATCGGTATTATCGAGAGTAAGAGAAACCTCCCCGTAGTTAACTGCTTTACGTGCATCACTACCCGCAAAAATGATATCTTCCATTTTACCGCCGCGCAGCGATTTTGCACTCTGTTCACCTAGTACCCAACGGATACCGTCGGAAATGTTACTTTTACCACTACCATTTGGGCCAACAACGGCAGTAATACCGCGTACGAATTCCATTTCCGTCTTGTCAGCAAAAGATTTAAAACCTGATAGCTCAATCCGTTTCAAAAACATACGTTCACGATCACCTCTAACCCCTATTGTAACATACAAAAAGCCCTATGGAACATGTCTAGAAATCGTCTGCGCCCCATTTTACATCGTCTTTCAATCTTGAAAACTTCCTGCGGGTTTGTTAGTGTGGTAAACAATAAATGTTGGAGTCTGTATCTACTACTTCTTACAACAAAAGGAGCTCATAATGATGAAGAGAACGCAACATCGCACCGTACTTTTACTCTCTTATGTATTATCGGCAGTTGTATTAATGATTTGCACTTTCTCGTTGAACACTTCTATTGTACAGGCTAGTCAAAATCAAGCTACAAAGGACATCCCGATTGAAGTTACCGTCAAGGGAGAAATACCACAATGGGGGATACAGCCTTTCCTGTATAACGGAACGACCTATGTCCCGCTACGGGATACTGCAGAGTTTCTTGGAGCCTCTGTCCGCTGGAATGCTACGAAGAAATCCTCACAACTAGATATCCAGGGAGATACCATATTCCACAAGCCTGGCACAGCTATCTTCGATGTGAACGGGTATACGATTAAAGCACCTGCTAATTCTCTCACTAGGCAAGGAACCACGATGGTGCCACTTAAATCGTTAGCCGATGTCCTCAAGGCGAATATAAGATTTACAAATCAGTCTCTTAAGGCGATTGATATCTCGCCCGACAACGTTTCGCTATTAACGAAAGAAACCGAAGCCGCAGACACCTACTTGAAAAAACAAGGGTTTTCAGGCATGGCCCTTATAGCCAACAATGGTGAAGTTATTTTGCGCAAAGGTTACGGCTACGGTGATGAGAATAAGCTGAATCGCCCCGACAAAGAGACAAGAATTGCGTCTTTGACTAAGTCATTCACGGCAGCAGCGATTATGAAACTAGCTGAAGACGGAAAATTAGCACTTAACGATACATTGGAGGCCTACGTTCCAGGTTTTCCCGAAGGCTCACAGATTACGCTACATATGTTGCTCTCGCACACATCTGGGGCAGCAGCAAATTTCACTCGAACCGATGGCATGAGCTTGCAGTCAACGGTTGATGAGCTGAAGAAGAAGCCTCTTGATTTCAAGCCTGGTACTGATTTCAAATATAGTAATGGTGGTTATGTATTGCTCGCCTATATTATTGAGCAGACTTCTGGAACAAGTTATGGACAATATCTAAACGATACATTCTTCAAGCCACTTGGTATGAAGCATACTGGAGAAGCTACTCCAAGTAAAAACACCACGAAAGGGTTTGTATTATCAAAAGGACAATGGGAAATAGCAGATTATTACGTCTCTCAATCTGGCACGGGTACTCTTTATTCCACTGTAGACGATCTACTGAAGTGGGATAACGCGCTAAATACCGAACAAGTTCTGGGACAGGATTCTCTAGATAAACTGTTCACACCCTACTCTAGCAAAAATTATGGGTATGGCTGGATGATCAAAAAACTTGGCAATAGTACCATTGTTTTTCATAACGGAAGTGGTACTGGTTACTCTACTGGCTTATCAAGGGAACTTGGTGGAGGGATTACCATCATCCTTCTAGGCAACCATGCTGGGATGGATATGCTTAATTTATTAGATGGTGTACGCGAGAGTATACGTTAATTTCACTGCTAGACATACGAAATCCCCGTCACTAATTTAAACCAATTAGTGACGGGGATTTCGTATACATGTTGTTATGTCTAAGTTGTTTTTAATCGATCCAGAGCTACAGCAGCAGCCTGTTGTTCAGCTTCTTTCTTCGATCGTCCGGATCCTCGGCCAAGTGGAAGGCCTTCCATGAATACTTCCGAGACAAATTCTCGTTCATGAGCGGGCCCCCGCTCTTCGATCACACGATACTCAAGAATCCCCATATTGTGATGTTGGGTTAACTCTTGTAACTCCGTCTTATAGTCAGTTGTCTGTAATTTTCCGTTTAATGTAATTTGGGAAAAGACATGGCTATGCAGGAATTTGACGACTGCATCCAATCCTTGATCCAAATACAACGCACCTACAAATGATTCGAACACATCAGCTAGCAGAGCGGGGCGAGTACGCCCCCCTGTTAGCTCTTCCCCTTTGCCTAACAAAACATATTGTCCGAACTCCAGGCTTTCTGCGAACTTCACCAGGGATGGTTCACAAACAATTGCAGCCCGTAGCTTGGTCAATTCGCCTTCTGGTCGATCGGGGAAAAGATTGTATAGATGCTCCGAAACCGTCAGTTCAAGGACAGCGTCTCCAAGAAATTCAAGTCGTTCATTATCCTCGTTCTGACTGAATCGATGTTCATTAACGTAAGATGCGTGAGTAAAGGCCTGTTTCAATAGCCCTTTGTTTTTGAATACAATTTGAAGTTTGTTCTGTAGTTGCTTCAGTTCTCCACTCAACAGACTTACTCCCTTTATGCTTCGAATTTCTTCAGAATGATCGTTGCGTTATGCCCGCCAAATCCGAAGGAGTTAGACATAGCAACTTTAACATCACTGTGTCTAGCTTCATTAGGAACGTAATCCAAATCGCACTCAGGATCTGGATTTTCCAAATTAATCGTAGGTGCAATGACACCATTCTGAAGAGTAAGACCACAAATCACTGCTTCAACACCGCCAGCAGCACCAAGTAAGTGTCCTGTCATTGATTTCGTCGAGCTTACAGCAAGCTTATAAGCGTGATCACCAAAGGTCCACTTAATAGCTGTCGTTTCCGAACGATCCCCTGGAGGTGTCGATGTACCATGAGCATTAATATAATCAACATCCTTAGGCTCAATGCCCGCAGAACGAATCGCCATTTTCATAGCACGCATTGCTCCGTCTGGGTCAGGATCAGTCATATGATGGGCATCTGCACTTAAGCCATAACCAATAACCTCAGCATAAATCTTGGCGCCACGTTTTTGCGCATGCTCCAAAGATTCCAAAATTAATATCCCGGCTCCTTCACCCATTACGAAACCATCGCGTTCCATATCAAATGGCCGGCTTGCTTTCTCTGGTTCATCGTTACGTGTTGACATTGCTCTCATCGAGCAAAATCCTGCCACCCCGGTCGGACGAATCGTCGCTTCCGCACCGCCGCAAATCATTACGTCGGCATCACCATTCATAATCGTTCTGTACGAATCGCCGATGGAATGAGTTCCGGTCGCGCAGGCCGTAACTGTTGTACTATTCGGGCCCTTTGCCCCTGTAAGTATGGAGACATGACCAGAAGCCATGTTTGCAATCATCATCGGAATGAAGAAAGGGCTTATCCGTCTAGGTCCTTTTTCCAGCAAAATACTGTGTTGATCTTCCAAAGTTCCAAGACCACCGATTCCTGAACCGATCATTACGCCCACGCGCTCTGGATCAGTCTGCTCGGCAATATTCAGATCACTATCTTTCAGGGCGCTAAATGCAGCTGCAGTTGCAAATTGCACAAAACGGTCCATCTTACGTGCTTCTTTACGATCAACGTATTGCTCTGGATTAAAATCTTTGACTTCTGCCGCAATTCGAGTGGAGTATTCACTAACATCGAATGCTTCAATTTGAGATACACCTGACTTCCCTTGTACAAGGTTGTCCCAGAATGTATCTAAGTCTTGTCCGAGAGACGTTACAACTCCCATACCGGTTACCACTACTCTATGTTTCAAACACATTCACCTCGTATAGACATCATGTGTAGCATTCATTTCAACTGCATAATAACTAAGAAACAAGCCTGTAAGATGAGGAGAAGTCCCGCCTACTTATATGGAGGTACGGGACTTTGAAATGACTTTAGGTATGAGATTGTATGTAGTTAACAACTTCACCTACAGTCGTAATCTTCTCTGCATCTTCATCTGAAATTTCCAGATCAAATTCATCTTCTAATTCCATTACTAATTCAACAACATCGAGCGAATCAGCTCCCAAGTCGTCTTTGAAAGACGCTTCAAGCGTAACTTCGGCTTCATCAGCGCCGAGGCGATCCACAACAATGCGTTTTACACGCTCCAATACATCGGACATCCGGTTCACCTCCTCCTGAGTATTATACGAGAATTAAAGTTAAAATGCCATAGAAACGAGATTCAAAATCACATATACATCCCGCCATCAACATGCAAAGTCTGGCCTGTCATATAAGACGAACTATCCGAGGCCAGAAAAAGAGCAACCTTAGCAACCTCTTCCGACTGGCCTAAACGTGCCAGTGGAATACCACTAAGCAAGCCTTGTTTGATCTCTTCTGGCAATTGATCCGTCATATCGGTCTCAATAAACCCAGGAGCAATACAGTTCACGTTAATATTCCGACTGGCCAGCTCACGAGCTGAAGCTTTGGTTAAACCAATAACTCCTGCTTTAGCGGCAACGTAATTGGCTTGACCCGGATTACCGAGCACGCCAACAACCGAAGAAATATTAATGATTCGTCCTGAGCGCTGCTTCATCATAGGGCGAGTAACGGCTTTGATCCCGTTAAATACGCCTTTTAGATTCGTCTCAATAACATCATCAAATTCGGCTTCTTTCATACGCATAATTAAATTATCTCTTGTAATACCCGCGTTATTCACTAAAATGTCAATACGGCCCCAAGTATCAACAATTTTTTTCACCATCTCATCAAATTGCTCGCTGTTCCCAACATGCGCCTTAACAGCAAACGCTTTGACACCAAGACTTTCGATTTCACTCACGACGCGTGCTGCAGCTTCTTCGTTTCCCGCATAATTCACGGCAACATTGGCTCCAGCTTCAGCTAGCGCAAGCGCTATGCTACGTCCAATACCTCGTGATGCGCCTGTTACAAGGGCAGTTTGACCATCTAATGGTTTCGTCATAAGTTTCCCTCCTTTCTCTAAAGTGAACGTTAACTTATAAACTTAACGCCGCTACGGTTTCTTCTAAACTTTCAAGTCCTTTAACGTTGAAGGTCCGGACGTTCTTATCGATTTTCTTAATCAATCCAGTCAATACATTGCCCGGGCCAATCTCCACGAACGTATCCACACCTTGCTCGATCAGCCAGGACACGCTGTCTGACCATAATACCGGAGAATATACTTGTTCTACAAGTAACTGCGAAATGTCTGAACCGCTGTGTACTGGGCGGGCAGTAACATTCGCAACTACAGGGAAATTGGTATCTTTAAAATCAATGCTTGTAAGTTTCTCCGCTAAACGCTCCGCTGCAGATTTCATTAGCGACGAATGGAACGGACCACTAACTTCAAGTAGGATCGCCCGCTTTGCTCCAATTTCTTTGACCCGTTCGACAACTTGATCGACGCCTTCCTTACTTCCAGAAACGACGATTTGTCCAGGACAATTTATATTTGCCAGCTCGACTGGATTACCGCCAGCAGTAATGTCAGCGCATAACCCCGCAAGTGCTTCACGTTCTCCGCCAAGCACCGCGGCCATAGCACCCTTACCACCAGGAACCGCTTGCTCCATAAATTCACCACGAGCACGAACGATGGATACTGCATCCTCAAATGAGAGCACTCCAGCCGCTGTTAGTGCGCTATATTCTCCCAAGCTATGACCCGCTACATAATCAGGAGTTAAACCTTTGGAAGAAAAAGCCTGATACAAAGCTACACTAGTTGTTAATAAAGCAGGTTGTGTGTTGGCTGTTTGTTTCAATTCAGTCTCAGGTCCTTCAAAGATCAACTTCGTAAGTGGTAGACCAACTACCTGGTCAGCGAGTTCGAACAACTGCCGTGATTCCGGTAAGGCTTCATAAATATCTCTGCCCATTCCTACACTTTGGGAACCCTGTCCCGGAAATACAAATGCTATTTTACCCATCCGATAATCGCACTCCTTATCCTTGTTGTACTACCAGACGAGCACGGAAGCTCCCCAAGTAAGACCGCCGCCAAAGCCTACGAGTAGGACCGTATCGCCTTCTTTGATACGTCCTCCTTGTGCCGCCTCTACCAACGCCAGCGGAATAGATGCTGCCGATGTGTTCGCATATCTATCTACGTTGATGACGCATTTTTCTTCCGGTAGATCAAGCCGCTGCATAGCGGACTGAATGATACGAATATTAGCCTGGTGAGGAACAAACAAGTCAATATCTTCTTTCCCCTTACCAGCCTTGCGTAATACTTCCTCTGTTGCCGATCCCATAACACGAACAGCGAACTTAAACACTTCACGCCCATTCATGTAAATGAAATGTTTGCCACCTTGAACCGTCTCAGCCGACGCTGGTAACCGTGAACCACCAGCCTCAAGCTTGAGCAACGCTCCTCCAGAACCTTCTGCACCAAGATCAAAGGAAAGGAAACCGCGACCTTCTGGAACTTCACCTAGAACAACCGCTCCCGCTCCATCACCGAACAAAACACATGTGTTGCGGTCACTATAATCTGTAATACGGGACAGCGTATCCGCCCCAATGATAAGTGCATTATTATACATTCCAGTTTGAATAAATCCATTTGCCGTTGCCAAGCTGTACACAAATCCTGAACATGCAGCAGACAAATCAAACGCCGCGGCCTTCTTCGCCCCAAGCTTCTCCTGCAGGATACAAGCTGTGGATGGGAAAGTAGTATCTGGTGTAACTGTTGCTACGATAATCAGTTCCAAATCTTCAGCCGCAAGTCCGGCCGATTCCAATGCCTTAACAGCAGCTTCATAAGCAAGATCAGAGGTTGCTTGTTCTGGAGCAGCGATATGCCGTTCGCGAATTCCCGTTCGAGATACGATCCATTCATCATTGGTCTCCACCATCGTTTCCAATTCCGCGTTCGTTAACACCTTCTCGGGAACGTACATCCCTGTCCCTACAATACCCACCGAACGTAATTTCATCATTCTGTCACTCTCTTCCCGCTGATTTCATTTGATATACTCTCCGTTAATCGTCCTTGAATGGCTGTTCTTGCCTGACGAACCGCATTCTTGATGGCACCGCTATCCGAGGAACCATGTCCTTTAACAACAAGCCCACTTAGTCCAAGAAGTGGCGCACCGCCGTGTTCCTTGTAATCTAGGGTCTTTTTCATATCACGTAGCGAGGGCATCAACACTGCGGCCGCAAGTTTATTTTTCAATGACTTGCTAAATTCCTTCTTTAGGAGCGAGAATATCGTTCCCGCAGTTCCTTCTAACGATTTCAGCAAAATATTGCCGGCAAAGCCATCACATACTAGCACATCGCAAGCTCCAGTTAGAACGTCACGGGCTTCAACATTACCAACAAACGTAACCGGCATTTCTTCAATAAGCGGATATGCTGCTTTTGTCAGTTCGTTGCCCTTCTTCGCCTCCGTACCTACATTCAGTAGGCCTACACGAGGGTTAGCTATGCCGTGTACTTTCTGGCGGTAAATACTACCCATCAAAGCATATTGTGCAAGATGCTCTGGCTTGGCATCCATATTTGCTCCAAGATCCAGCGCCAACACACCACGTTCGTCCACCGTCGGGATCATTGGTGCTAATGCTGGTCGCTCGATACCTTCCATCCGTCCAACGACAAGCAGGCCAGTCGTCATCAATGCACCGGTATTCCCTGCAGAGATCATCGCGTCTGCTTCACCTTCCCGGACAAGACGTCCCGCAACAACCATAGAAGCATCCTTCTTCCGGCGAACTGCCTTGACTGGCTCATCCTCCGCCTCAATCACTTCAGCTGCATGATGAATTCGAAAATTGGCTGGTGCACCTTGAGCTAAAGGCTCAAGCACTTTCTTGTCTCCAACCAAAATGACCTCGATGTCGCTCCATTCATTGGCCGCAGCTATCGCACCTTCCACTGTACTCTTGGGGGCATGATCTCCGCCCATGGCGTCAATGGCGATCCGCATGATGACTTCCTCCTTCGTGATTCTCTTCTCCGGTTGATCGATAGATAACAAAATTCCCTTGGAATACCATTTCTTCACCAACGTAGGTAAATACCTCTACCTTAGCTTTACCACGATTTCCAGCAACAGGACGAACATAGGCTTTCGCGATGCATTTCTCCCCGAGATGTACAGATCTAACGAACCGTATGTCTGCCGAGAAAGTCAATGCGATTTCATCATTAATTACAGCTACGGCCAAAGAATTCGCTTGTGCAAACACATGATGTCCACGAGCGATCCCCGTACGTGAGAATACATGCTCCTTTGAGATCTCAAATATAGAGATCCCACTCTTATCCAACTGAAGGTCTACGATATCCCCGATAACCTCATGTAGAGGCAGGGAACGAACTTGGTCATAAGATCTTTCAGCCATTAACTTCATCCGCTCTCTAAGCTCTGGAATTCCGAGCTCCATCCGATCAAGACGGATCGTCTGAATACTGACCTTTAATTGCCGGGTTAATTCTTGGTCCGTCACAAAGGGATTCTCTTCAATCATTTTGACGAGTTGCTGCTGCCTCGCCCTCTTAGGCAAACGTTCGATGGATATCACCTCCCGATGAACAAGCTATATATTTTTTTATTTTATAATCATCGTTTATTTTACGCATCATATTAGAACCTGGTACTAAAATTCAGTATAAAACATCTGTCCACAAAAAGAAAGAACAATCGCAAAAAGGCAAAAAAAATAGCACCCCACCGAAGATGAAGTACTACTTTGAGTTTAAAACTGTTTCAAACTATTGCTTGATGATTTCTCTTGCTTTGTATGTTCCGCAAACTTTGCATACGTGGTGAGCAAGCTTCATTTCTCCGCATTGTTCACATTTTACCATGCCCGGCACAGCCAATTTAAAATGCGTACGACGTTTGTCGCGGCGCGTTTTGGACGTTCTCCGTTGAGGTACTGCCATGGTTCCCACCTCCTTAATCAAGTAAAACCTATTTCGATAATCTTCTTATCTCATTGTTTGAAAAAATCGCTCAGCGCTGCTAACCGTGGATCAATACGATCCTTGTTGCAGTCGCACTCCCGTTCGTTCAAGTCAATTCCACAATTCGGGCAAAGCCCTTTGCAAGAATCCTTACATACGGCGACAAACGGTAGATTCAGAAGGAAGGATTCTTCGATATATGGAGTCAAGTCCACGCGGTCTTCGGTAACATACCGGAGTTCCTCTTCTTCATTCTGTAAGTTTGCCTCGGGATTGTCGCTATGTTTGAAGCTTTCTTCAAATTCGATATCGACTTTGCGCTTCAAAGGTTTGAGACATCTGGAACAAGACATGTCCAGTTCCACGGATAAGGTACCGCTGACATCCACAATGCCACCTTCAGCAGGTTTTGCCTGCAGATCGGCTTGAAGCGATCCAATACCAGTAATGTCTTTACGTCCTTTGACTAGACTGCTGACATCCAAGGCCTGATGGAGTTCCATCGGTACATCGGATGAAGCCACCTGACGAAAAATAAAATTCATGAATATCACTCCAAACAAACAAAATTTATTATACCGATTTTTAGCCCGTTTTGTCAACAACTAACACAGTTTTGATCTACCAAATATGAAACTAAATTCAGAAATATGTCTTCTTCGTGTTATATTACTATTATTGCACAAATCGAGCGGAGAGAAACAATCTCTCCATAAAAAAGGTGGGTACCTGACTTGAATATCACCGGATTGATCGTTGAGTATAATCCGCTACATAATGGCCATGCCTATCATTTCGCAGAGGCGAAACGTCACACGGGTTCAGATGGCGTGATCGCCGTCATGAGCGGTAATTTCCTGCAACGCGGAGAGCCGGCGCTCGTTGATAAATGGGCGCGCACAGAAATGGCTCTACAGCTTGGCGTAGACCTTGTGCTGGAGCTCCCGGTTGCATATGCGGCACAGCCCGCAGAGTGGTTCGCTTATGGTGCGGTGGCGTTGCTAGAAGCCACCGGAGTCACGACACATCTGTGCTTCGGCAGCGAAGCAGGCGAACTCCAGGATCTGATTCCACTCGCTGAGCATCTAGCGGACGAGAGCGAAGCGCTAAGAGTAGCGCTCGCGAAACAGCTTGCTACAGGCGCAAGTTACCCCGCAGCATTCGCCGCTGCGGCTGCAGAAACACTTGCCGTAGCAGGAATCAATAGGGGCCGGGATACGGCTATAACAACGCTATTAGCTCAACCAAACAATAGCCTAGGGCTGCAATATCTTATCGCACTACGGCGGCTTAGAAGCAGCATTGAGCCAGTGACCATACGGCGAACCAACTCAGATTACGGTGATACAGAGCCACGTAGTGCATCCATCGCTAGTGCCACTGCCGTGCGTAAACTTATTGGAACCAGCGGCATTGAATCGATCTCTCCATATGTTCCGCGATTTACAGTTGACATTCTTGAACGTGAATTTACGGCAGGACGCGGCCCCGTTACATGGGAGAACTTCACCCAACCGCTCTTTCATCGTCTGTTGCTAAGTTCTCCCGAGGAGCTTGCAGAGCATCATGAAATGACCGAAGGACTGCAGTACCGTATCAAGAAATCGCTATATGAGCTAAAAGACCCTTCGGTTAGCGCACTCTTGCAAGAGCTTAAAACTAAACGTTACACGCTCACCAAGCTACAGCGTACCTTACTTCATGTTCTGTTGCAGAATAAGCGCTCGGCCCTGTCTAGATCAGCATTAACGGAAGGACCGGGTTATCTTCGCGTGCTCGGATTCAGCGAAACAGGACGAGAAATACTCAAGACCATGAAGAAGAAATCTACACTTCCTATTGTTACAAGAGCGGCTGAATTGTCGCACCCTCAGTTGGATCTAGATCTTCGTGCATCTGCGGTATACGGTAATGCCATGCAAACGAGACAACAAGGTTCTATTTTCAGAGATTATCGTCAACCACCAATTATGCTTTAGGTTCCAGTTGTTCAATGTATTTCAGTGCATCATCAACATGCTTCACCGGTATGATCTTCATCGTACTCCCAATTTGCTCAGCCTTTGCTTTGGCATCACTATAGTTCGCTTCAGGCACAAAAAATATTTCAGCGTGTTCTCGGTTCGATGCAACGATTTTGAACTGTACCCCACCAATTGCACCAACAGTTCCGTCCCCTGACATCGTACCGGTTCCCGCTATACGGTAGCCTTTAGTCAAATCCCCAGGAGTTAATTGATTATAAATTTCCAGCGTGAACATTAGTCCAGCAGACGGGCCACCAATCTTTGTATCAGCAAATGTTACTTCATTACCAGGATCACGGGGTTTAATCTTACGTACTTCCCCTACACTTACACCAAGTCCTGCTTTGGAAATTCCACTATCTCCGCCGATTTCTACTAATTCAACCTGTTGATTCAGCACTTTACCTTCTCGTTTCAGTTCTACTGGAACAATACCTCCCGCAACTTTCCCCTCCAACAAGGTCGCCAAATCGTCTAATTTACCCACGGGGGTCCCATTTAATTTAGTAATCATATCACCCGATTGGAAATCGCCCTTAGTCTGAATCGTTTTAGACAACCCTACGATAAATACATATTCTGGAACGATATCATAAGGGACATTCGTTTTGTTATATGCAGCCACAATCGCATTAGATTGCGCACTACTCATATAATATTTTTGCTCCGTCTTATACTCTTGTTCATTTCGATCCGGCTCTTTACGAACCACTTCAGCATTTGCATCAAATTGGGATGTAATCAACATCGCCAAATTAGCATAACTAACCGATACCGTCGTGAGCATAAAGGTCCCTTTCTCCTCGGTATCCCCTCCCTGCACACTAACCATCGGCTTAAGCTCCTCCGCAGTCCCCGGTTGATTGATCATATATGGTGTCGGCATATACACAACCACATAAACTAAAATGACAAGCGATAGCAAATAAAGTCCAAATTTAATCATTCGTGATCTTGATTGCTGCATTGATCATTCATCTCCTTCAAGTGTAACGGAGTATCCCTTGGTCTGTGGAATCCGAGTCACGCATAAGCATGTACTAATAGGGTTGTTCAAAAATTAACTTTTCCGAAAAAAACTAATCAAAAGAGGGGAACACTCATGAATCGCGAAAACTTCGCAAACGGGCGGCGCTGGGCCTTAGCATCGACGATTGGGCTTGGAACCGTAGCTGCCCTGTTAGTCTTCTGTATTGTCTACTCCCCAGCAGAAACCTTCCAAGCATCCGGACAAGGATTGACCATATGGTGGAGAATCGTCTTTCCTGCACTACTTCCATTTCTCGTTCTATCGCAAATATTGCTCGCTGGCGGTTTTGCTCAAGGCTTAGGTACATTGCTCGAGCCTTTTACAAGAAAAGTACTGGGACTACCAGGTACTGTTGGCTGGGTACTCCCGCTCGGCATGACGGTCGGTTTCCCGGCAGCGGCTGAAGCTACTGCAACTCTGTATAAGCAAGGAAAAATCTCCACCTTGGAGGCAGAGAAGCTGGCTAGTGCAGCCCACTTCAGTAGTCCTATGCTAGTCATCGTTGTTATAGGAACTGGCTTTCTCGGGAAGCCCGAGTTAGGGCTACTTCTATTAATCGTACATTGGGCTGCAGGACTCGCTACTGGAATCACTTCACATGTCCTTTCACCCTCAAGAAGCAAAGTACAAACACCAAAAGATAAAATAGTTCAACACAAAAAAACATCTAGGCTTCAACTAGCCTTACTGAACATGGAAGAAGTCCGCAGAGAAGATGGTCGCGGTTTCGGCAAAATACTAGGCGATTCCGTCATTTCTGGTGTACAAACGATGATGGTCACTGGTGGGTATATGCTTATTTTTGCAGTCGTCATCCAAGTCATTTCATCGTTCCTCCCAGCAGGGATCCCAGCGTTTCCTGTTGCCGGATTGTTTGAGGCCCATCTAGGTTCCTATAGTATTGCCAAGCTTGCAACAACACCGGTCATTCAGTCAGCTTTACTAGGCGCAGTACTTGGATGGAGTGGATTATGTGCTATTCTTCAGGTACGTGCTATTCTAGGACCCCTCGGAATCAAAGGAAGCTATTTTTGGCGTAATCGTATTCTTCACGGGATCTATGCATATATATTCACGCTGCTCTTTTGGAAACCCCTCACTTGGTTCACTGGAGTGCTACCTGCAAGCATAGAAGTCAATCCAAATGGCTCAATTAAAAGTGCTGAATTCCTTCTGCCTAATTGGCGACAAGCTATCACGATGTTAGAGTGGCAAACATGGCTGCTCGGTCTACTAATCGGAATATTTCTCGTATTAGGTCTGTTTTGGCGAAAACACATCGATAAATAACTAATTTTTTGTTGGAGGATTATCGTACTTATTTTTCAGTGCCTTCTCCACCTCTGTAGGAACTAAATCGCTAACATCTCCGTGAAAGCTAGCAATTTCCTTCACCACACTAGAACTGAGGTATGAAAACTTAGGATTCGTCATCATAAAGATCGTCTCTACTTCACTGTTTAGCTTTTGATTGGTTGATGCAATTTGCAGCTCATACTCAAAATCCGTGACCGAACGTATGCCTCGAACAATGACATCCGCTTGCTTATAAACCATATAATTGACCAAAAGATCACGGAAGCTATCGATCTCAACGTTGTCCAGATGACTCGTAGCCGAGGATAACAATTCTTTTCTCTCTTCCACGCTAAACAGTGGACTTTTACTCGTATTATTCAGAACCGCCACAATCAATTTATCAAACTGCCGGGAAGCTCGTTGAATGATATCCATGTGCCCTTTGGTCACCGGATCAAAACTGCCGGGATATACTGCTACTCTCATCTGTTTACTCATGTTGATATTCCTCCTTGCTCGGCCTGGACCGATTGACTCTCTTGATCATATACATAAATTGAAATAGCCACTTCTCCGTACTCCGCCTTACGCCAAGCTCTAAATTTACCGAAAGAATCCGGGTAATCAAAAGACGACTCATGTTCAAGCACGATCGTTGCTTGGTCTTCAAGTAAATCCAAACTATCCATCTGCTCCATTAGCTTGTCTCCATGCTTCAAACGGTACGGCGGGTCCAGGAAGACCAGATCAAAAGTATTCTCACGTTTTGCTAATGCCTTTAACGCTCTTTCCGCATCATTCTTATACACTTCCGCTTGCTCTTCAAACTTCGTTGCCTTCAAATTAGTTCGAATGGTCTCAAGACTTTTGAAGTCCATATCAACAAACACAGCACGGTCCATCCCACGACTTAGCGCCTCAATCCCAAGCCCACCTGTTCCTGCGAACAGATCAAGTACTGCTCCGCCATCAAAATAAGGTCCTATGATACTGAACAAAGCTTCCTTTACCTTATCCGTTGTCGGACGGGTTCCTGTACCTGGAACTGCCTTTAGCGTTCTCCCCCGGGCACTTCCCGAAATAACTCTCATTCTTAATCACACCCTTTTTAAACAGAAACTTTTATAACGATTAGTCTATAGCCAGTCTATCTGCCGATATCGTACCACAATCACTGGCAGATTTAAAAACGGAATCATTATAACATTTTTCAAACTATCAAGGTATAAAATGAGTCAGACCGGACCACACTTAAACTATCGACATCACCAAATGTCGTAGACAACCGCGGAGAAGACTTACGTTTCCCCATAAGCTCTTCATCCGGTTTCTCCTCTCCCATGAGGGCGCTCTGTAAAGGGCGCCCAATTTTTTTGTTTAACAAACCCTTTGTTTATAAGGATTTCTTCTAAATAATATCGACAATATTTAATGAAGAAAGAGTTTGATTGTAGACCAGTTGTAGACCAAATGTATAATAAAATTTCATAAAAGGTGATACTGAAACAAAAAAAGCCTCGGATTAGTCCGGGGCTTACGTGTATTTTCTTTCTATTATTAAAGTTTTCAGTCCAGTAATATTTGATTGTTCCATGTAGTACTCTTCCACACCGCTTGAAGTAATGATGTCTACATCACACGGTGAATCAAAACCTACTGAATTATTTCTTATTAGATTCCGGGCGTCTTCTCTCGAGTTAATAGTATTAATTCTGAGTGTATATAATTCCAATCTATAGTTATCCACCTTACTCTAGTTGAAATTGACCACCAATATAAGGATATTGTACATGTGATACATTCTTATAAGAGGACAATTACAGGTCTAAAAGTGGACAAGATAATATTAAAAATAACCACATGAGCATAACGCCTATGTGGTCATCTTCGTTTACTCACTTTCAGCGGCTAATATATCAATAAACGGGACCTTATGTAGCTCACCCATTTTGTCGGCTATATGAACGCTTTGAGTACGTGAGTCCATATTAGTAATAGTCCCCGTCAAATGGTCCTCCCTACGCCACACAGAGAACGTTAGGAGTGTGTTACTCTCCTTGGCTTCCATCAATCGCTCTGCTAACTCTTCTAACTCTAAATCGTCCCTCTTGGGCCGTGACTCTTTGTATTTTTTCGATGGCTTTGGAAACATGTGATTACCTCCTAAGTTGATTGCGATTTTAAGTGTCTAGCCAAATCATATATATAATGAGATAACTTTATACTGATCTCTGATTTCATAGTATCTCTGGTGATGCCAAAGACATCGTTATACCCACGACAAAAATAGTGATGGTTAATAATAAAACCCTCATGCTTAGTCTCTAACATCCTTATGTTCCGCTGCTGTAACTCCCTTTTTGACTTACGTGATTCATTTACAATCTGATCAAGTACCACCTGTCCAGCCATTAGATACAGTCGCTTTAGGATATTTGTGGAGTATTCGATCTCGTCTAAACTTTTTTGTACCATGCTTTCAAGATGTGGCAACAAGATATAATCGCGAATCATAGTACGTTCCTCTGTTGTTATAACATTAGCGACCTTGCTCATTACATGCGCCTCCAAAATACGAACATTTGTTTGTATTATATACTCTTTGAGGTTATTTATTCAACATAAAAAAGACCACTTTGGATTTATTCCTCGGTGGTCTTTTTGTGGCGATATAGCGAACTAAAACACTAATTTGCAGATATAGACAAATATGTTTAGACATGGATTGTCAATGTAAGTATCGTAGGTTGTGCAATTAATATTAAAAAGGAGACTATTACAATGAAAAAACTTTTTTCTTTGGCTGTTATTTTCAGTTTTTTATTTATGCTTCTCTACCCGAACGCAAATGCATTTGCTTATACCGGAGGCTTGCTCCAAGGAAAAGTCTTCAATTGGGGTAATGAATATTTGAAAGTTGAAGGTACATCAGAAAAATGGACAGATGATAATGAAACTACTTCGCTACCTCTTTCGGCGTCGTATGTAGGTTGGTACTCTTTCCAAGATACAGTAACAATTGACTCGCTAAAAATCAAATCTAACGCACCCTTACTTGTAACTTTCTACAATGAGAGCAATCAAATTATAGATACTTATAATCATAACCACTCCAATGTAAATACTATTAATCTTCCGGCACCTGTCGCAAATGTACATACTGTAGCATTTCAAAATCCAAATACACAAGCTGGAATGACCGTTTACGAATTTGATGTTTTTGACAATAAAGTCGTGCCTAAAATACCTTCAGCCCCTTCTGATTTAATCACTCTTGCTAAACCATCATCTGTAGATTTGAGTTGGAAGACAGGAGTTGGAGCGAGCACATACACAGTTAAACGGTCAACAAATCCGAATGGACCATTTGAAACAATTAAAAATGGAATTACAACGCTTAACTATACAGATGATTCTGTCTCAAACGGAACCGAATATTTTTATGTTGTTACAAGTGTCAATGTCACTGGAGAAAGTAGCAATTCAAATAACGAGAAAGTGTTGGTATATTATGAAGGGTTATTGAGAGGTAAACTGATGCATTTCGGAAAATCTATAGGTCACACAATATCAGATATTGATAAGTGGACTGACGGAAAAGATGCAACGTCAGCCCCTTTAGGGCCTAACGAAAGAGTCGGTTGGTATGAGTTCCAAAATGAAATTTCAATAAAATCCCTAGAATTAAAAACAAATGCTAATTTAGATATCAAATTCTACGATGCTTCAAAAAATCTGATCACTACTTATAATTATACTTTTAAATCAGGTGATAAAGGTCAATTAATTAGCTTAGCAACACCTGTAAATAATGTGAAAACAGTTTCCTTTGAAAATCCTTACGAAAATATCGGAATAACCGTTTACGAATTTGATGTACTAGATGGTTCTGCACAAGAACCTAATCCTAAGCCTGATCCAAACCCGGACCCACAGCCTAAGGGTGAGCGTGCTATTCTAACTATCACAACAATAACTGGCCTAGAGAAAGAATATGATCTATCAATTAGTGAGGTACAAGCCTTCTTGAGTTGGTACGATGCTAAAGAAAACGGAACTGGCCCGGCAAATTTCGGCATTGATAAACAAACCAACAATAAAGGACCATTCAGCAAACGAGTTGACTATGTAATATTTAAAAACATCCTGAGTTTTGAAGTAGATGAATATACATTAAGTAAATAACAACAATCATGGGGCCGTGTATACGGCTCCTTTTTTTGTTCACAAATCACGATCTAATTTTACATAATTTATCTATTTAGGAGGTGTTAAGTAGTTTTTTTATCGAAATAAACATTATCACTTTAGTCCTGGTGCGGACAGTACTATGGTGAGATCCGCGCACACGGACGCAAGTGCACAGCGAACGTCTAATATAGATATTTTATTATTAGGAGATGTTCGATTTGTGTGTCTTTACAACATAATTGAAGAACTCCGCTTGGAGTTGAATCAATTATACGCGTACAAAAAACTAGTTGATAAAGAAATCATAAAGTTAAGTGAGAAGTTAGATAAAGCAATAAACGAATATTATCAACTACAGAAAACTGGCAGATAATCAAGAGGGAGTCGCGAAAGCGGCTCCTTCAGAAATAATTGAAGGTGATCCCAATGGATATGCTACGTGAACTAATACTAGCTGTAAAATTAGGTCATGATGCTGTCTTAACCATAGATGACGGGAACATTATTTTAGGCCGACCAACTTGGGGAGCCGATTCGAAGAGAGTAAAGATAAGAACAGTTGAAGGTATCGTTTGGATACCGTTGAAAGAGATTGAACATGTAACGAGGATTATTCAGTTTAAGATATAGATACATTTTCCTAGTTCTGATAGACTACCATTATACATATTCTAGGAGGTTTTTTTAACATGTGGATGTTTATTGGATTAATATCTTTTTTAGCATGTATTACTTTTACAGTAATAGCTATCGTTTCAACAGCTAAAAAGAATGGAAAGGCAAAAAAACAATTTGTTATATCCGCTGCTCTATTCGTTATCTTCATAATTGCAGTTGCTTCGGATCCTGGTACAACGGTTGATAATGCTGATAGTAAAGATGATCAATCCGCAACTGAAGTGACCGCAGTCGCCACAGACGATGTCAAGAAAGATGAACAAGAGAAAAAAGAGAATGAAGAGAAAGCAAAACTAGAAGCAGAGAAGAAAGCGAAAGAGGAGGCTGAGAAAAAAGCAAAGGAAGAAGCTGAGAAAAAGGCAAAGGAAGAAAGCGTACCTAGGGAACATAAAGCAGCGTTAAAGAAAGCGGAATTATATGCACAAACTATGTACATGTCAAAGGCAGGCATTTACGATCAGTTGACTTCTGAATATGGAGAGAATTTCCCACCAGCAGCCGCTCAATATGCTATCGATAACATTGAATCCGATTGGAAAGAAAATGCATTAAAAAAGGCACAACAATATGCTGAAACTATGAGTATGTCAGATTCGGCTATTTACGATCAATTGATTTCAGAATACGGGGAAAAATTCACCAAGAAAGAAGCCCAGTACGCGATAGATAATTTAGAATAAGATAAAAAAAGCCCACTGACCATATAGGTTAGTGGGCTTTATGATATATTTGGGATATGTTGTAAATGTAAAGTTGATAAGCCATTAACCTATAGTCGATTGGCTTATCTCGATTAGGATGGATATCCGAAATTCAAACATCCGCGCATATAATATGTATCTGCTATTTTAATGTAACCTGTTGCTTGATTTCTATATCCATTAAATACTGTTCATCCAACCATGTAATGAAATCATTACTGCCAAAGTAAAATTCACGATGAAAAACTCTTCCTGAATTCTCTTGGCGATTTATGAAATCAGACATTTCGGGGAAATCCTCATTTTTGAATATTGGTCCAACAATATTTATAGTTAATTCAGGGTTGTCAATTAGTGCTATTTCGAAAGATTTGACTAATGCGGGGTCTCTGAACGAAAATCCGATGATCAATAAATTATCAATTCTTTTTAGATACTGATCAAGCATTCGATGGTTAAATCTATAAGGGTCATCAAAAAGTACTTTCTTATCAGAAGGATAAACCAACATTAGATCTTTAGGAGCATGACGATCATTTGCTACATTAGTTCCCATTTTAATTTTCCCTGCACGTTTCTCCCAAAATAATGATCCATGAAGTTTGAAATAGGGAACAAACACTGTATTTTCTAACCCTTCATTTATATTTTCATATTCTTTCATATCCCAACCGCGTTTTCCAAATCCATCAATATATCTAATATTATGTTTTAAAGAATTCACCCATCGCTCATGAATATCAAAGTCAGAATCATTTTCAGGATTGAAAAACCAATCAACGCTCATATCATAATTTGTAGTGAAAAATGGAATTAAAGGTGCGCTTTCTTTACTAGGATTAATAGTGTTAATTTTAATTAAGAAATCCCATAGAGGTTCATATACTTCTCTAATTGATTCAAACGGAATGCTTTCATATTTTTCTCTTATCAAATCTTCAAGCTCGAAAATTAATGTTTCTGCTTTATCTTTATATAGTTGATAAGTTTTTTCTGCCGAATCCGATAGTGAATTTATTAAGTTTATCTCTCCTATTTCACTGTTGCTATTCGGATATCTCGGGCTTCCAAATTTATTAACCAAATTTTCGTACATGGTTGTATAGATTATAGGGTGTTGAAATAATGACCAACAGTCGTTGTTTGTGAATTCTTTTAGTTCATACAACGCGCCCATTACTCTTTCCAGGTCATAATTATCATCTTCTCCATAAAGAGTATCAAATATAAATTTGAAATATTGAGGATCACTTATTCTTGGAGATTTAGGATAATGTTCTTCATCCATGATTTGTTGAAAAAATTCTTTCATTGTTGGTAGCGAAATTGGGTCAGCTCTGGATGCACCCGCTCCAGTAAATACTGCTATAGGAATCCTTTTGCTCATTGTAAGAACCTCCCATGTAAAATATATCAAATTATATTATACATGGGTTATTAGTTTATTCATAGGAACATAGAACTACATCTCTTAATTTTCGAGTTAAATCACCAAGTGGAGTTAAACCCATCTTCCCTTCTGTTGATTTTCCATTTGAATATGTTCCTCCAAAACCTACTATAAACTCATCTCCTTGCAATTGAATCCACCTTATATAGCATTGGTTGTACTCCTTCGAACTTTTACTTTCAATCTCATGTCTCACCTGCAAAGCAAACTCACCAAACATATTTTTTATTACAACAATTTGAGTAGCGTTTGCCAAAAAAGTTATATCTTGAATAGTTATCTGGTAGCCTTCTCGATCTTGTTCAATATAAATACTTTCTCCCATAACAACAATCCCTCTCATAATAGCTATGTTTTTAGTATCCATTTTTATTAATTAGAGTTTAATATCACCATAATCAAATGAAGGGCCAATGACAGGACATTTTCAGGACAAATATAAAAGCCCCAAGAACAATTAAGTTCTCAGGGCTATACCAATTATCTCTTCATTACACTTGTGGAGTGTCAACCGTATACTGTAACAAGAGCATCTTTTGAAAAGTTATTTACCCTGTCACCATTATTTTATAAAGGTCATATACTAAGGTGACAACTCGACATATACCCTCCAGCGTAAAACTGGAGGGATATCTTTTTGAAAGTCCACTAACCTATATGGTTAGTGGGCTTTACTTGTGATTGAATCATGGCTAAGCATTATTTTTATAGTGAAATAGCCAGTTACAATCACCCAGACAAAGGAAGAGAGGCCTGCATAACATATCGAGTACTAAAATATCCTTCAAAATTAGGGAGGTGTTTTCATGTCCGATCTTGTTGGTGGAGCTTTTACAAGCACAGGTACAATCCTTGTATTGTTTATCTTGTTAGTAATCGTCGCTTGTAGTTGTATGCGTGGTTTCGTTAGTCCTGTTGTTAGTCCTGCTATTGGTTGTGGCTGTTAATTCCGATTGAGTGTTTTAACACCTAATATGGATAATGTAAAGTATAGACATAAGAGCCTCCGAGTTATTGGGCTCTTATGTCTAGGCAATTTACAAGTTATAACCGCCGCTATTAGGTTTTGTTGGGTTAGATACGATCCCCAAAGTAGCCAATAACCCAAGAGCCACATCTACAATAGTCAATAGTTCCTGCTTCATTACCTCGGTTAAATCGAATGCCCCTGTAATAAGTCCGACAAGTTGGATTAAAAGCAATCCCTGAGACACAATACTCACCCATAGTGCATAGTTACGCCACCTTTGTTTATTCATGATTATTTATCCCCTTTCTTAAATAGCCCGAGATTATAAAGCATTTGAATAGTATTTAATTCGAGTTTTGATTTATCTGCGAATGTGGTAATTGCCCCGGCTGCCTGTGCTGCTGTGACAGCATCCACATAGCCGCTTGCATATGTTTCTTTGCCTGAAATGTTCAATCTCTTCTCTAACGCCGCAATCTGCTTTGCTTGTTCCTAGAACGTGTTTTGTAAGGCCGTGAAAACTTCTTTTTCTGCTGGTGACATCTCTTCATCTCCTTTTGGAATATCAAGTTTAATATCAGTGCCATAGCCTTTGTAATTGTATTGCAAATGCGGTTTATCCCAGCTACCTGACCAATCCCCACCCCACTCGAAGTCCAAGCGTTTAGCCTCAGTTATAGCTCTCTTAACGTCCGCCGCACCGTACCCGTTAAGTCAGTAGCCCCTGTAACAAGTACGGGCACAAAGTCCAGTGCTTGCCCTACAATGTGGTAGCTGCGCAGCGTCTTACTTCTCCCATTTGCTAGATAGAGTTTTTGAGTTTCTAGCGTACGAATAGTCTCGTAGATAAGGATCTCAATCCCGTTTCGGATACAGTACTCATACCATGCATAGGCAGCTTTAAGGGTATTAGGTGCTAACTTGTCCAGATTCGTTCTGTTCCGTGCGTCATACCTCACACCTATCCCCTTCCTTCCATAGCGAGCTTTATGACCGCCAATATAACAGCACTGATCACAGTAGTTACAAGCCAGAAATTAACTTTATCGATCTTGTCTAGACGATCATGTGCCGCCTTAGATGACGTTAGCACCTCTACCGCAAGCTCTCGCCCGTTAATGGCGTTATCCAACTTTTCCTCAATGTTATCTACTTTTGTCTCAACTCTTGTTACTCGTTGCAGCGTTGCTAATTGC
The DNA here is from genome assembly GCF_014639155.1 of Paenibacillus segetis. NCBI lineage: Bacteria > Bacillati > Bacillota > Bacilli > Caryophanales > Paenibacillaceae > Paenibacillus > Paenibacillus segetis. The sequence goes on along the minus strand of NZ_BMFT01000001.1, from coordinate 1,305,747 downwards.
GGATCCGACATCTCTCTACCCCTGTTCAATATAAATAGCCCCCGGATGTCCGAGGGCTTGTCCTTTATTCTGTTTTTACTAACCGAATAACAAATTAGCTACTGTGTATACAATAGAGTAAGACATAGCTATTGTAGTTATTACTTTTGTGACAGCTTTTATATCTTTGAATATAATTACTGACGTAATATAAACGAACGCAAACATCTTAATATTTTCTGGATGTTCTATTACTGCAGCAAATAACTTTACACCTTCAAACATTAAATCCCCTCCTATCCTTTAAAATCTTTAACAACTTAAATATCTCAAGTATTAAAGAAGGAAAGGAGGTTTTTATGTCGAACCCCGTTCTATAAAAAATACGCCTATTTAGCGTTGTTCGTGTTGCTTATAATGGTCCGAAAGTGCATAAAAATAGGTACAACATTAGTTGTACCCTATGCTCAATTAACGATTATCAACCTTATCTTCAGAACTAGAGTTATGCCCCCAGCCAAGTTGCTTAGCTCGTTCCATTAATACAGACACCATTTCCAAATCGGGAATCCTTGCCTGTCCACGAGCAGCTTGCAGCGACCCATCGTCTCTTCTCCAAATGAATCTAAAACCCATTTCCATGGTCCCATCATCATAAATATACCTACACCACTGTAAGCACAGAACCCAACTATTCCCTACTGCATTAGGATCATAGGCTACCTCATTTATTACTTGTACTCTTGCAGATGTTGCCATAAATACCCACCCCTTCACATCAGACTAATGTGCCACATGTGCTTCATGTGGCTAATATAACAAAATATCTTCTTGTTGTAAAGGTGAGAAACCTAGCGACTTGGCATCAAGTGTCTTTGAAAAATAAAAAAACGAAAGCAATCAAGAACTTCTGGAATGGTTGGAGTGGGGAATACCACTTTTCACCAAACTTGATACAGTTCTCAATCATTTCGTTATCGAAATAAAGATCGTCCCGAGACAATACATCTCGTTCCAGGTATTCGATTAATAGTTCTCGTTCTTCGTTAAATTTAACTTTGCCCTCTCGATAAAGAGCGATATATTCATTTACGTACTTCTGTTACCTTGCTTCCAAACCACGGGCCTTATCAGCCTTAATCCAATACTCTTCAACCGTTGTTTCGTGTAGTCTCTCTGTCATCCCTTATACCTCTCCCCTCAAATCTTTTTTCCACCGTGTCGCTGCGGCCTTGTAGCGTTGTATGCCATCTTTTCCTGAATTGCCTCTTCCAGATCAATCCCGTATCTTCCGCAAGCGTCAAAGACTCTTATAACTACATCTGCAAGCTCTGAGGGGATGCCGCAAGGTTTCCATGTATCGTCAATCTGAATCACTTCTGTTCTAACCCTTCCATCCTCTTTCTTCTCGTACCAGTTTATCGTGATTGGTTCATTATTCCTGAAGTCTTCCAAAGCCTCCGAAAGCTCCGAATGCATAAGAGCGATTAATTCCCCGAAAGTCCGATGCTCTTCCCACCTTCCCTTTGAAACTGCGTTACTGTGCGCCTCATGTACTAACTCGTTAATTGTTTTCATATCCTTTTACCTTCCCCTCTGTTATTGGAATTTTCGGTTTTTAGGTATTCGCCCAGTCAATTTATAGGCATCTGCGTATAATGCCGTATAAAATATTTGGGAGGTAATTTTTTGAATAATTATCCAATGATGCATAACATGGCTAACATGCCTTACACGCCCAACATGCCCTACAAACCTCATATGCATCAAATGCCCCAATCTATCGTGGTCAATCCAGTAGATCATTGCGTTGTTGATGCTTTAATGTGCCTAATCGGAAAAGTTGTTATCTTGGAAACTACACGTGGTAGAATCGACGGATGTGTACTTGAAGTCAAACAAGACCATGTAGTTCTTGAACAAAGAAATAAGAATTTTTTTGTCCGTATCGCCGAGATCGTTTGGATCATGCCAGAATAATTCATGAATCAAAGGAGCTGTGTATGCAGCTCTTTTTTTATTTTTTTCGCCATCATATTTGACTAAGGTTTGTTATCCTCTCTATATGGGATAAGGCAGCCATAGCACGTTTTCCCTCGTCCTTGTCTATTGGGATATATCCAAATGTGTCTAGATGTACTGGATCGTAATTATCCTTGTCTGCATACCATCCCAGAACTTTAGTAAGTCGTTCATTCTCTTCCACCCATTCTTGAATGACAACTTGATTACTTTCTATCTCGCTTGTTAGGCGGTCATATTCTGATAGGAGATAGGCACGATGGTTTGCTTCAGATATTACAGGCACGTGTCTGTTTTCTAATCCGCCAGCCATACCTCCATCGCCTCTTGAACCACCATACATAAGGAAGGTTTATAAACTCCATATCTTGGTACGGAAGCATTCGAATCACGCATGAAAAATAAGGACGGAATTGATCCTCTCATTCCGTCATTCTTTATAGTCAGATTATTGTCCATTTTCGTTCGATAGATAAGTAGTAGTGAGAGGATTAGGCAAACATCTGATACGAATAGGATAACGCCCCCTTTGTCACCTGGTGCATAATTAGGAAGTGAATAGGGGCGAGAATTTTTAAATATACTCATTTAATTACTGGAGGGTTATATCATGCAAAAAGTAGTTTTGAACAATGGTGTTGAAATGCCTATACTCGGTTTTGGTGTTTATCAGATTCAAGATACAAATGAATGTGAACAAAGTGTTTATGACGCTATTATGGCAGGTTATCGCCTGATTGATACTGCCGCCTCTTATTTAAACGAAGAAGCAGTTGGCAGAGCAATTAAACGAAGTGGTGTAGCAAGAGAGGAATTATTTATCACTACGAAACTTTGGGTTCAGGATACTGGTTATGAACGCACTAAGAATGCATTTGAAAAATCACTGAACAGATTGCAGCTTGAATATTTGGATTTGTATTTAATTCATCAGCCATTTGGTGATGTGTATGGCTCATGGCGCGCTATGGAGGAACTATATCGTGAAGGTAAGGTCCGGGCAATTGGCGTAAGTAATTTTCAAGCGGATCGTCTGATTGATTTGATTATTCATAATGAGGTAATCCCTACCGTAAACCAGGTAGAAACACACCCTTTCAACCAGCAAATCGAAAGCGCAAAATTCATGAAAGAGAACAGTGTTCAGATAGAGTCATGGGCGCCTTTTGCTGAAGGAAAAAATAACTTGTTCGAAAATGAGTTGTTGGTAGCTATTGCTGAAAAGTATAATAAATCCGTTGCCCAGGTAGTTTTACGGTCGATGACACAAAGAGAAATCGTTGTGATTCCAAAGTCTGTTCGTAAGGAAAGAATAATCGAAAACTTCAATATCTTTGACTTTGAATTAAGCCAAGAGGATGTAGAGTCGATTACTGCATTAGATACGAAACAAAGCCTCTTCTTTTCACATCAGGACCCTGAAATGGTGAAATGGATTGGTACTAGGAAACTAGATATCTAACCAGAAAAATCACAGAGATAAATCTCTTATTAGCCCGTCCAATCACTCCTTTTGAAATGATCATAGATTGTATAAAAAGGTGGTGATCAAAATGGCTGCTAAAAATAAAGTGATATTTGTAAAGCTACATCCTGGTCAAAAATTGATTGTTACTTGTAATCATAAAAAGCGTCGCAGAAATCGCAATACTCAAAACACTCCAATTATTCAGCCCGATCAGAATACTCAGGACTTCCCTTGTTAACAATTTGTTTTGACGTTCAAATATGTATCTATAATAAGTTACTCTTTTCCCATGAGGGCTCTCCGCTTAAGAGGGTCCTTTTTTTGTGTAACCATATAGGCAGTTATACATAAAGTATAGTATCAATTATTAATGGAGGCTACCTATGTTTAGTTACTATCCACTATATTATGGGGGACGTTCGGATACTCACAATCAGCAAATTAATTATCAGAATTCTTTATTCCTCATTAATCAATCCGTCCAAGGTGAGAAGAACGATGAACTGTTTTATGATGAATTAATCCGGATGGCACCTACTGTTGATCAACAGAACATCATCATCTCAATAAGAGATGATGAAAGGAAACACAATGTCATGTTTCGGGACATCTATCGTTCATTAACCGGACGAGAAGTAACAGGTATCAGCAATGAAGAATTCATTAAACCTTCCTCCTATTTAGAAGGAATTCAGAAGGCTTTATTCGGTGAGTTATCTGCAGTCGAGAAGTATAGAGAAATTTGGAAAGGTCTACCTGTTGGACCATATAGAGACGCTCTCTTTGAGATTATTCTAGATGAGTTGAAACATTCAAGTAAATATAATTACCTATTCACTCTAAATAGTGTCCTCTCTAAATAGATCATGATGGACTGGATGAAAAGCTTATATTACTCAAATAAGCCATTCATCCTTTTTTTTGTTACAAAAAGCTTTAGGCGGAATCTATGTATACTCCACAGACCAACAACCATTAAATATACCCCAGGTAACTTAGCCGTTACCCTTAATCCATTTCTCCATAAATTAATAAGAAAAGGAGGAATGTATAGGTGGAGGCATATTTTAACTGCTTACGTTGTATGAACAGAAGAGTCCGTATTTTGACGATCCAAGGTGAAACGCATGAAGGAATTATCACGAATGTAGACAGAAATAATGTTTATTTAAGAACTGATCCTAGAGGGGAAGTACTAACTTCAGGATTTTTTGGGAGCAATGAGATTTTAACGTTAAGTCTGTTTACGTTGCTTGCCATAGCTTTAATTTAGTTCTGAATATACAATTTCAATTTTGAAAAAGCACTTGTGAAGGCTACCTTCACAAGTGCTTTTATCTGTCTTTATTGCCCCTGCAATAAAAAAATAGGCTAATGCCGTGAGCGTCATGGGTTCAAATCCATAGACTGGTGTTAAGTACAATTACCTAGGAGGTTATCAAGAGATGGAACCTAATAATTATCAACAGATTTGCTGGACTTGTATGAATAAGTACGTTGGCATACAAACAACAGATGGTAAGGCGCATGACGGGTTTATCGCTCACGTAGACCAAGATTATGTTACCCTTGCTATCCCAAGTGATGAAATGATTGATCGCTTAACTGGAATGCCTGCTCAGGAATCTACTTATAGACAATTTGGTTTCCACCCCGGATTTTTCCCAAGACGTCGATTTTTTCATCGCCGTATCCCTTTTTTCGGAATTAGAGATCTCTTTTTGCTTCCATTTTTCTTCTAACAAAGGGGAGGGATATGAACAATCATATCCCTCCTCCGTATTATCAAGAACCTAGCATTTACTATCTAAGCTCTGTAAAATATCTTATTTCTTCTTTGACCCTTACAAAACCAACGGATTCATACAATGATAAAGCGGAGTCATTGGTAGTTAAAGCCATTAATCTAACGGATTGTTGTTCATGATCCTTCAAATAATTCAACGCGGTTATAAGCATATATTTCGCAACTCCACGATGTCTCCAGGGTTCACGTACAAATACATCTTCAATAACCCCGTTATCTTCTTCCTGCCATACCATTAAGCTGCCCACAATCGTAGAGGAAGTGACTTCACGAACAACTATGGCTGTCCAAAGTGGATTTCCCTTATACTCGGACAACCTTTCAAATCCTAGTGGTGTATCTGGCCAAATCTCCGCATCTAGCTCCAAATACTCTTGTTCTTCACTAGGAGTTTGCATCTTCCAGTTCATCAAATGAAGATCTTCACTCAATTGTAGCGTTGGGATCAGATCACTTAAATTGCGTTCCATTGTATACAGGCTGTTCAAATGTTGGAAACCCTTTTCATTATTGAAATATTGATTGTTGGCAATCTCTGATAAATTATTCCCCACACAAAGTATGGTTTCATAATCCTTTGATAAAGACTCTTTTAAATGCAAAGCACGCGAATAAAGATATTGATAGACTTGTTCCATCAAGATAAAGTCATATTCTCTTTCGGGAATCGTTTTTAAATTAACATAGATTGAATGCTTGCTGTCGGTAGAACGACCAGGTGGAACAATATTAATAATACTAACTTGCCCTTTAGCCACCATTTTGCCATTCTCAGATGCACAATATACATTAACCCAGTTATCTTGATCACCAACCCACCAAAATACCGCGTTTTCCCTTGAGGTTACTGCGTTGTATAATTCACCAAGTAAGGGCATATCCTCTTGTTGAAAATTACGGATTTGTTGTTCATGTAACTGGTCAATTGATTTATTCAAATAAAATCCCCTTTTCAAATCGTCTTTTCCATTTATCGTAGCATTAATATCATCATTCCTATATGTAAAATAAAACTATTATCATTTTTTACCTAAAAGCATCCATCAGAATAAGCGAATGTAAACACAGGGTCTAATAATCATATTTTTATCTCTCTACGGGAATACTTCAAACAACCCGTAAGGAGGTAGCAAAAATGGATCAACTCAAGCAATTACTCATCCAAATTGAACAATTACGTCAACAATTAAATGATTTACACCAAAACAAAAATTTCACTGATCCTGAAGTTATTATTGCCAGTCAAATGTTAGACGCGGTCCTAAATGAGTATTATCGGCTAATGCAGATCAAATCCAAGAATGATCCTAGTTAGTGGCCGCCAGATATGAACTGTATAATTCCGATAATAAACATAACAGCAAAGAAACCTAACACAACATAAAGAATGGTCCGAACGGTATCATCCTGCTTTTTGTGCTGCTTGGAGTTCGCTTCCAAGGCAGCTATCCGCTCTTCAAGCTGCTGAATCCTTTTATTATCCTCGCTCATACAGCTAACACCTCACTTCAATTTACTACTTATATTTGTCCCAATTATTATATTCTTCTTAGAACAACAAAATACCTTGTCTATCACGACAAGGTATTCTCAAATATATTCAAAAGGGGGTAACTCAATAATAGACTCTTAATATTAAAATTAGATTACACTAATATGAAAATATGATTAAAAAATAGAGTTTAGCTCGCTTTTGGTTTATTGAAGAGTCCCAAGCGATATAAAACCGTAACCAAACGGTAAAAAGGGAGACTTTCTCTATTCGGTGTGTTAATAATCGGGTTTTTTGTGTCGAAATTCACGGCTGCCGTAACAGCATCTTTCGCCCAATCCGGTAAGCTCATGTCATTACTCTTCTCTAATTGCGCGATCCGATCAGATTGATTCTTCACTAAATCTTGTAAAGCTTGGAACTGCCTCTTCTCATCTGCCGTCATAGGCTCATCTCCTCTCTCCTCATCATATTGATAGAGATTATACCTGTCCATCAGAGCAATCAGCTTATTAGCATAGCTAGGATCGGTAGCATAGCCAGCGGCTGCAACCACCTTTGCTGCTTCTTTACCACTTTTTCCTAAAAGATTGGCATAACGCTTACCTTTTAAAAATCGAGTATGATCTGCTACAGATTCATCCCAAGACGTATACTTGCAGAAAGCAGCGTTTACTTTTATCGGCTTCCCCGCCACATATTCGGTAGTAGGCATGATGATACTCCCTGCAGAACCTTTACCTTTAATACCAAACAGATTATTTCCCTTCACGGTCAGACCGCTGGCGCCCCAATTGGATTCCAAAGCGCCTTGAGCGATGGTTAAGGCTGCAGAAATGCCGCTATCCAGCCATTGGCTAACAGCGGATGGTGCTAGTTTGGCGATAAACGCATCGCTATTCATTCTCATCACCTCCATTATAAGAAATGAAAATGCGAGAATGAGGGTTTGTACATCTTGCCCTATTTTTTATTCCATAATGGTATCGGGATGAGCTACTTGCTCTAATTTGTGCTGGATATGTTCCTCACTACCAAGATAATATTTCTCAATAGGATGTAGTTGTTCGTCTAAGGTATATACCAAAGGAATTCCGGTTGGAATATTAAGATCAATAATCTCCTCATTGCTCAAATTGTCCAAGTATTTAATCAAGGCTCTCAAACTATTACCGTGAGCTGAAATAATGACATGCTTGCCATTCATGATCTGAGGAGCGATCTCCTTCTCCCAATAATCCTGTACTCGGACAACCGTTTCCTTAAGGCTCTCAGCTAGCGGAATCAACTGATCAGGAACATCTCGGTACTTATCTTCATTGCGAGGATATCGTTCATCGTCCTTCGTTAGTGCCGGAGGCAATACATCGTAACTTCTACGCCACAGTCTAACTTGTTCATCACCATATTTCTGTGCAGTAGTCAGCTTACTTAATCCTTGTAGCGCACCATAATGACGTTCATTAAGTTGCCATGTCTTATAGGTAGGAATCCATAATAAATTCATAGTATCAAGGATGTAATGTAATGTTTTGATCGCACGTCTCAAGTAAGAAGTATAAGCAACATCAAACACTAAATTCTCCTCTTTAAGCAGCTTACCTGCTGCCATTGCTTCTTCAACGCCTTTTTCAGACAAATCAACATCTGTCCAGCCGGTAAAAAGATTCGATTTGTTCCATTCGCTTTCTCCATGTCTTACAAGCACTAATTTATACATTCAAGATCATTCCCTTCTACTACGTTTATTTGTATGCACCCTAAATTGCACGAAATTACACCCTCATAAGCGATCCTACTCCGCTAAATATCCTTTTGCAACAGCATCACCAACAAGCCATACAGCGTAATCATGCAGTGCTGGTGCAGGGATGGCCATTTGGGTTATCCGTTTCAGCACCTGAGAGCTTCTGACACCATGTTTACGCCAAGATGCTCCGCACGTATAGTAATTGTGTAACAATGGTTGCAGGCGATCAATCGTGGCCGCATATCGCGACTCCATAGTCTCCCCTGCTTCAAATTCCAGCCAAAGCGACATCAGCTCATCTCCTTGATCACTTGGAAGCAGTCCAAAAATGCGATTAGCCGCCAGTTGCTCTCGTTGAAACTTATCATTATGCCCTGCCTCGTCATACGCAAACGTATCGCCTGCATCAATTTCAACAATGTCATGAATAAGCAACATTTTAATCACTTTTGTCAGATCTGGACGAGGTTCTGCTGCATATTCCAGCATAATCATTGCCATGACAGCTAGGTGCCAAGTATGCTCAGCATCATTTTCTTGCCTCGAAGCATCCATGAGCAGGGATTGACGTAAGACAGCTTTAAGCTTATCGATTTCTCGTATAAATTCAATTTGTTGATGTAAACGAATTGATTCATTCATAATGGATTCTCTCCTAGGTCATTTCTATTTATTCGAAAATACCACATTTGTTGCTTCGGTTCAAAAGTGCTCCCATCCGATATATACTCTAGTCATTTTTGCTGTGTTATAATGATTAATATTAATGAAAAGTGGAGGATAAAATGAGTAAGTTCATGATCCTAGTTTTTTTATCCTGGCTAACAGGTAGCCCCTTGCTTGCACTACTTATCCTACTCGTAATTGTGTATTTCATTGATCGACGCTTTATCGGCATATTTCCCAGCATCTCTAAGCCATTTCGTCGTTCCCGAAACATCTCACGACTACGTCAGCAGATATCTGTGAATCATTTTGATGTCTCTTCCAAACGTGAACTTGCACGATTACTACTTGAAAGACGTAAATTTTCTGAAGCCTATGATCTCTTACAGGAGGTTCAATCTTCCTCAGAATCGTCAGCCGAGTATTGGAACGATCTTGGAACCGCCGTTCTAGGCTTAGGACGAATCGAAGAAGGTGAGGAATATATCCTACGCGCGCTTCATTTAAATGAACGTGTCAGATACGGTCAGCCTTATGTCCATCTCGCCTCTGCTTATCGAACGATTGATCCTCAGAAAGCATTACATTACGCTGCTAGATTCGGGGAAATTCAATCCTCTTCCAGTGAAGCATTTTATTTGCTCGGTGTACTGTACCAATCGCTTGGTCAGAAAGTCGAAGCAAAGCGTGCATTCGATGAATCGATCGCCATCTACCGTACCCTACCAAAATACAAGAAACGTCACGAGCGCAAGTGGGCTCTACGTAGTTTCTTCAAACGTTCAACTTTATAATAAAAATACCGTCAACCCCTATTGAGGAAATTGACGGTATTTTTTATTCATTTCGTTGATTATTCTTCTGCTTCTTCTTCATCATCAACCTCATAAAAACAGCGGAATTGTTCTAAGCCACCCTCATTAGATTCGAATCCCATAACTTGAAATCCCACATTGCGGAAGAACTCGGCTCCCTCTTCATCCGTAACCGTAAAGACTGACGTTGGTTGCTTCTGTAGGATCATTTCAACAATTAAGCCTCGTCCATATCCTTTCATCCGATCTTCTGGACGAACAGCAAGATGAATAATTTCTAACTGATGGTCGCTATTCATACGTCCACCGATAAGACCAACATACTCATCCTCATCAACATACGCATACAGCTCATACTCTCCGTTCGAACTATATAGTTTGATCGCTTGTTCCAATGCTTCTGGATCAGAGAATACTGCGGATTCCAGAAGCTCTTTAACTGGCGATGCATCAACTTTTGAAGTCACAAGTGTTAGCAATTTATCACTCCTTTCAACTTTAGGTAACTCTTTAATTCAATACGTTCGCATGACACTTTATCATAAAAGTACATTAAACTCCACTTATTCGATAAAAATCTCTTGCTTTTTATTTAATCCCGATTATAATAATCGGTATACAAGGATAAAAAATAAAGGTGATGAGATTATGAATCAAACACTTCACAACCATTCCGAGAAAATTAACGATTATCTAGACTTGTTGAACTATGCCAAACAAATGGGTGATACAGCTTGGCAAGAAGACATTGTAGAGATCTTGAGTAAACTAATTTCACCGGAGGATTCTATAGAACCATCCGGTACTAATGAAGAGCTTTGGGAACGTTTTGATCAAATCAATTCCACGATGCTGGAATTATATATGTCCATTCGCGAAACAAGCGACGAAGATCATAAACAACAATTATTAGAACAAATGTGGGAGCTTAAACTGGAAAGGATCTCTATTTCACGTCAAATTAAGAATGACTATTTTAGTCTAGAAGAATTGTGGTTCGAGGAATAGAACAACTCCACATAAAAAAAACAGTACGCTGAGATATCCTCAACGTACTGTTTAACTTATTTTTTCTCAATGAGTTCTGTACGTCCATCTTCATAACCGATAATTACCGTATCCGTAATTCCCACGAATAGACCATGCTCCACAACCCCAGTTAACGCCTTAAGTTCTTCAGCAAGTGTCGCCGGTGATTCAATCACTCCAAAAGCAGCATCCACAATGAAATTACCATTATCCGTTACATAAAGCTCATCACCATTTTTTCTTAATTCAAATGGAACATCATATTTACTTTCCAATAATTTGAGTGTCCATTCATAGGTAAAAGGCACGATTTCAATAGGAAGTTTAAATTGTCCTAGACTAGAAACCTTCTTACCACTATCCGCTATGACAATAAACTTATCGCTATGGATGGCAACCAGCTTCTCACGAAGCAAAGCTCCACCTCCACCTTTAATCAATGCCATTTCCGGATCAACCTCATCTGCACCATCAATGGCCAGATCCAAATGATCCACTTCCGCTGCGGTAATGAGCGGTATGTTATATTTCTTAGCAAGCTCTTCCGAAGCATTCGAAGTAGCAATGGCACGAATACGAAGTCCTTGACTTACCATTTCTCCAATCTTCTCAATCGCATAGTAAGCAGTAGAGCCTGTCCCTAGACCAATTGTCATTCCATCTTTTACCCATTCAGCAGCACGGTATCCCGCCGCTTGTTTTGCGTTCATGTAGTACTCCTCCTATACGTATTACATCAGTTGTTCTTTTTACGAGGCAATCCATGATTATCATATCAAAAAATACGTTAAAAAAGAACAGCACACCCTTGACCCCGGTATGCTGCGCTGATCATCATTACTTCTCAATAAAGGCCTTTATTCCTGCAAATGAGACATCCTCTACCGATACCCCGTTCACAAATACCGTAGGCGTTCCTTCAACCTTGGAATCATTAGCGATCTGGATGTCATTATTCACATTTTCGATATATTTTTGGCTGTCCAACTCTTTCTCAAACTGCTTCATATCAACACTGGGAAGATTGCTCTGCACCAAATTCATAATAAACTCCTTGGTAGCCCAAGTCTCAGCATGATCACCTTGATTTTTCATCATCGCTTTGTAATAAGTCCAGAAATATTCCTGACTCTGCTGATATAAGGTCTCTCCAGCAAGGGCAGCAAGCGTGGAATCCGGGGCAAGGAAAGGAAGATCTACATAATATAGAACTGCTTTGCCTGTATCTAAGTATTCCTTCTTTAGTTCGGGGACTACCTCTTCTGTCCATTGTTTGCAATAAGGACATTTGTAATCAGCAAATTCTACGATCACAATAGGAGCTTTAGGGTCACCGATAAAGGGTTGTTTCGCAGGTTCAAATCCTATTAATCTCTGTTCATTTAAAGTATTCACTGGAGAATTTACTTCCGCTTTCTCTTTGTCATTTGTAGACTTATTCACTAGCAGGAATCCAATGAGCAGCATAACAATTACAACCGCTCCCAACAATAAAAAGGGACCCCATTTTTTATTCCTCACAAACTCTCCCCCTCAATACATACAAGATCTAATTGTATGATTATACGGGTTAAAGAGATTTTTTACTAGATGAAACCCCGCCATTTCCAATCCATATTTTGATAATATTGTGAATTTATACTATCCTTGGTGTAATGGTTTGGGTTGAGGAGCTTTGGCCCGATGACCTCCGTCTTTTCCAGACTCTGGCTTTACCATAAGCAGTAACAAAATAACCGCCACCAAAGAAACCCCTGCAAAAACAAAGAACATCGTCATATGTCCCGAAGGTATTAAGAGAGACATGATGGGTGGCCCTAATGACACACCTATAAACCGCATACTACTGTAAATCGAGGTAATGGTACCACGAAGCTCCTTCTCGATCCCTTCAGTAATTAGGGCATCCGAACTCGGTAGCACAATACCAATCCCCGCACCACAAACAATGAGGCAGGTGATCACAAAATAGATATTGTTGAAGAACCCAATTCCAAACAAGGCGGCCGTTGACATAACTAGTCCAACCACACCGCACCATTTCATTAAATTTTTGTTCTTACCAATCTTTTTTCCTGTAAAATAAGAAGTTAAGCAAAGAGCGGCTAATGGAATAGCCAGAACCAGCCCTTTGATAACCCCCTTCAGATTATGTTTAATTTCGAGTTGATCAGATAAATAGAACAATACTCCAAAGAGTAAAAACATGCAGATACAACCAATGGCAAAAATGGCATAGAGCCAACGGCCCTTCTCCTTAAATACACTTTTTACGGACTTCATAAACTGAGGCAAGTTTTTTTCTTGTTCCTTTGCTTTCTTTTTCGGCTCTTTAACTAAGAATAGTACAAGCAATAATGAAATTAAACAGAGCACTGGGATGGCAAGGAAAGGAACGTACCAGACCCATGCCCCAAGCAATGCTCCTAAAATCGGGCTTAATACCTTACCAAATGTATTCGACGTCTCAATGATTCCTAGATTTTTACTCACTTGTTCGTCGTCATCAAACATATCACCTACAAGCGGTATCACGATAGGAAAAGCCCCCGCAGCCCCGATCCCCTGTAGAAATCTCCCCGCCAAAATAATCCAATACACCATCATTCCATCAGCCATCCATGAAGCTGCTCCCGATACAGCTCCGCCTATTCCCGCGATAATCAAGCTGGGAATGATAATAATCCTGCGACCAAATTTATCCGAAAGATACCCCGCTACAGGAATGAGCAGAATAGCAACCAAGGCATATACCGTAATCAGCATACTGACCTGAAATGAAGAGATGTGTAGCTCGCGAGAAATTTGCGGCAGAATCGGAATCAACATCGAGTTCCCCAAAGTCATAATCAGCGGAATGGATGCGAGAGCAAACAAATCGCCTTTCTTACTATCCATCTTTCAACCTCCTTCCCTAACGATTACACATTAGATACCCGTTAGTGTGGTTGAAAAACGTTAAAATATTCTCTTTTAAATTTATTCAGACATCTTAACATTGATATACGTCGAAGGGTCAGCTTCTCTAATGAATCGACTAGGTTCACCAAGAGAATATATATGCAGTAAATGCATTGCCCTAGTGCATGCGGTATAGAATAGCTTCCGCTCAGCTTCCCGAGTGTACTTCAAATCGGAGCCATCATAAATGATTACAGCGTCAAATTCCACACCTTTAGCTAAATATGCCGGAATGATGTGAATTCCTTTTTCGAACGAAAGCGTCGTTTTTTTGATCAGTTTGACAGGTAAGTTTAGAGAAAGAGCTTCATAGGTTTCCAAACTTTCCTCCGCAGTCTTACAAATCACTGCAATGGTCTCATACCCGTCAGCACGAAGAGATTCTATATCATCACGTATGCGATGGTTCAGCATTTCTTTATCTGATACCTTTCGGACTTCTGGCTTCTCACCATCACGATTAAATGGAACAATCGACTCACCTCCAGGAATCATTCCCCGGGTAAATTCAACGATCTCACGTGTCGATCGATAGCTTTGGAACAGAGTAATTAATTCACTCTCCTCCTCACCATACAAGTCAATAAGAACATTAGATTGTTGAAGTACTGACGCATGCGCATAGATCGCCTGGTTGAGATCTCCTAGTGTCGTCATACGAGCACGTGGGAATAACCTTTTTAGGAAAAACAACTGAAATGGTGAGTAGTCCTGGGCTTCGTCTATGATCACGTGACGGATTTCAGTATTTGAGCGGAAACCTAAAATGAGCTCCTTCAAATAAAGAAAAGGGGTAACATCCTCATAGAACAACTCACCTTCCCTAAGCTTTTGCAAGGTAAGTTTGCTGATTTCTTGCCAATCTTCTGGTAATTTACCTAAACTGATCTCCGACATCAAATCGTGATCACGGAACATCTGAGCGTATAGCTTTGTGATATCCACGAATCGTAGAGCCTTTACCCACTTACGAAGCGGCTTTAATCGATCGCTAACAATCATTTTTCCGAGAATATCTCGCTCTTGCTCGAAATCACCAAAGGAAGGGTCTTTACCTTGTTGCTTACGCCGCATTCGACGATAAGCCTTTTGATATTCATCCGTATCAAGAAGCTGAATTTGCTCTTCAACCCAAGGTTCCCCCAGCTCACCTTTCGCGAAGTTTGCCAGCTCTTTCAGTAGCCACTCTTTCAACAGTTCACAACGATTGGCTAGTCGAATCGCTGGGTCAAATGAATAAAATTTCTCCCTGATGAGTTCTGAACTCACGAATTCTTTCCCTTGAAACCGCAGTGGCTTGAACTTCATTTCCTTGTTCTCAAGTAATTCCTTATAACGATTGATGGCTTCTAAATAAACAGACGAAGATTTATAACGGATACCGTTGATCCTTGAAGCATATCCTTCATCTTCTTCCCCGGATAATACATATTCAATTTGCATAAAAGGATCCTCAAGCTGAAACTCCCGCCCGAGACGATGTTCAAGATATTCTTGGAATGTGGTTTGGCGCATATTCTCTTCACCCAGTTCTGGAAGAACTGTCGAGACATAGCTATTAAACATGGGATTCGGAGAGAACAGAATCATTTGATCGGCTCTCAGATCCTCCCGATGCTTGTAGAGCAAATAAGCTACACGTTGTAGCGCAGCGGAGGTTTTTCCACTACCAGCTGTACCTTGCACGATCAGCATTCGATGGCGATCATCGCGAATAATGCGATTTTGCTCCCTCTGAATTGTAGCTACAATGCTACGCATTTGCGCGTCTGAACTACGACTTAGTACTTGCTGTAATAACTCATCACCGATCGTCATACCCGTATCAAACATCACCTTGATCTGACGACCCTGTATCACAAATTGACGCTTAAGCGACAGTTTGCCTTGTATCGTACCAGAAGGAGTTTCGTATGAAACTTCGCCAGGAACACTATCGTAATACAAATTAGAAATAGGAGCCCGCCAGTCGTAGATGAGGAACTCTTCGTCTCCTTCTTCTAGAAGTGAAGCAATACCAAGATAAATATTTTCCACATCAGCTCCTTCCTCAGCAAAGTCGATTCTGCCGAAATAAGGTGACTGACGAAGTCGTTTCATCTTGATTAACGCGCTTGAAGAGTGTAAGTGCTTACTCTCGCGTTCCGATAAAACTTGGGACTGTTGGCGCAAGCTTGTTGAAGTCTCACCAACATCATCAGCTTCGCTAAAGTTAACTGTTACTTCATCCCAGAAGTCTTTCCGCATCTCAACAACATCACCACGAACAATACCTACCTCTTGCTCCAATGTAGAGATCCTAGATTCAATTTGGTCCCCAACATACTCTACTCGCTGTTGCTCTTGCAACCAAACCTTATCTGTACTACTCAATTACAACGCCCTCCCCGATTGGATCCAACCTTTTTATTGACATTCATTATCTTACCACAAGTAAAGCCCCGTCAAAATTGACGAGACTTGTATTTAGGATTAAACCGGCTGAGTGCTTGAAACGTACAAAACAAAAAAAACACCGCTATGCGAGTGGAGGAATATCTCCTCCTAGAGTGAATCCTAATAGCATACAAGTGCTAATGATGGGATTTCTTCTGACTCCTTTCCAATAAACATTTCTAAATGAATGATATTAGAGAAAATCCTATTCTTTGATAATCTTCATCATAATATTCCTTCTATTCCAAATTATATTGAATATACATACGTATTTTACTATAATATGAATTAGAAATGACAGAGTGAACATTTTCACAACTACATCATGGAGCTCCTTTATGGTTGGATGATATTACTAACTAATAAAGGAGCTTTTATTTTTATCACGAGGAGGAAGGAGATATTCAAAATGATATAAATCAGGAATTAATAAAGGTGCAAACTAAGAGTGAACATTTTCACAACTTAGTTGGATAATATTACCCACCAATAAAAGGAGCTTTTTATTTTTATCACGAGGGGGAAAGAAAAAATGAAAAAAATGTGGATATGGCTTTTGACAGGCCTTTTAATCATAACAGCATTAACAGGATTCACCTCAGCTAAAGATAACTCGAAAATCGAAAAAAATCTCAAAGCAAATACGGTGCTTTCTGACGATAACATCGATGATTTATTTGTACTAGGAAAAATTTGGGGCTATCTGAAATACTATCATCCCAATGTAGCCAAAGGGGATCGGAATTGGGATGATGAATTGTTTCTCATTTTACCAAAAGTGCTTGAAGCGAAATCCCCAAAGAAAAGAGACATGATTCTCTCTGACTGGATTGACAGCCTAGGAGCTTATGCAACGGACTCTAACAAGCCGGTTGAGCCTTACGAAATTAAAGTTAAGCCGGATTTGGACTGGATTACGAAGCTTAACTTGGAAGATAAATTAGAAACCAAGCTGCTGAATCTGAAAATCGCCAAAAGAACAGGTGAAAATCAATATATAAGCATAAATGAAGGTGCTGGAAATCCGATATTTACAGAAGAAGCCTTCAGTGATATGAATTACCCGGGAGTTGGTTACCGTTTATTGTCTGTTTACCGCTACTGGAATATTATTGAGTATTATTTTCCTCACAAAAATTTAATTGAAGAAGACTGGGATAACGTTCTCAAGGAGTTTATACCTAAGTTTGTTAAGGCGTCCAATGAGCAGGAGTATAAGCTGACGACGTTGGAGATCATAGCCAGAATCCATGATAGCCATGCAGGTCTTTGGGAGAAGAACCCGACCATCAATCGTTATTGGGGCGAGAATTATTCGCCTTTAGTGGTGTCTTTTGTAGAAGACAAACTGGTTGTTACTAGTTATTACAATGAGGTATTAGGGAAAGATACCGGACTGAAAATTGGAGATGTTATTACAAAAATCAATAAGAAGCCTGTGAGCAAAATTGTAAAAGAAAAATTAAAATACATTCCAGCTTCAAACTTTTCGACTCAATTGAGGGATATCTCCGGCAAATTATTACGTACAAATGATTCGCACCTGACTATTGATTTTGAAAGAGACGGTAAAGCTAAGGAATCTAAGCTTAAGATGTATTCGCCTTCCCAACTTGATGTGGCAGCTTATGATCCATTTAATCCATTTAACAAGCAAGATTACTATAGTCAGATCGACCCTGAAATTTCCTATATTTATTTAGGAAACCTGATGAATGAAAATATTCCGGAAATATCCAAAAAAATCAGTAATTCTAAAGGATTGATTATTGACTTAAGATGCTACCCTAAAGAATTTACCGTGCACTCCTTATCGGCGCTTTTACTTCCCCAAAGTACTGATTTTACGGCTATATCCATGGCGAATACCCTGGAACCAGGCCAATTTCTTATGGTAACACTGCCGACAGGGAAGAGCAACCCGGAGTATTTTAAAGGGAAAGTCGTCATTCTGGTCAATGAATTAACGCAGAGTCTGGCGGAATTCACGACGATGGCCCTAAAAACTGCTCCTGATGCCACAGTGATCGGAAGCACGACAGCTGGGGCTGACGGCGATATGTCTATAATTAAACTGCCTGGTGGCCTTACTACTGCGATTTCAGGGACTGGCATCTATTATCCGGACGGTTCGGAAACCCAGCGGATCGGAATTATCCCTGATATTACAGTGAAGCCTACGATACAAGGAATTAAAGAAAATCGAGACGAGGTTCTTCAAAAAGCAATTGATTTGATCCATGAATCCAGCCAGGGCAAATAAGAAGATCTCATTTCATTTATGACCCAGTTTTTTTTAACAAAAAATCCTATATTAAAGTAAAAGTCGCCTAAATTGGCGACTTTTTTCTTTAGGCCTTAAGTTGGGCGTGTAAAACGCACAAAATAAAAAAACCACCCTATGCGGGTGGTCATGATTATTTATCATCAGAGCCCTTGTCCGTAGGTGCACCTGTAGAATGATCCGCTAGTCGGTTTAGCCTTTCCAACTGGTGCCCATATTCATACATTTCAGCTGAAACAATCGACAAGCGCAATACCCCTTCTCGCTGGATCGCATAACGATCGAGCATTTGGCGCATAAATGCATCGTTCTCCTGTTCAAACTGCATTCCCTCTAGAAAATTTGGTTTCAGCTTATCGTTAAACTTCAATAAAATATGCTCATGAAACTTCGTAAGCTTCTCTAAATGTAGATCGAATTCATGATTAATCTCTGGGGAACGAACCGCTTGAAAATAATGCTCCTCCACTGCATCAAGTACTTCATAGCCTTTACGAAGCGTCTTCAACATCTGCTTATATACAACGAGCTGGCGAGCTTCACTGAATTTAGGTGTCTTTAATTTCTTCTGATCTTCATCCATCAGCTTATATTTATCACTTAGTGAATTAATCGCTTCTTCTAGAGATCTCTTCTCACTTCGGTAGATCGTTGCCTTAATCTCATCAGAAATAGCTGTCCGTAATAGCAAAGACAAATGATCAAATGTTTGCCCAATTTGAACTTCATATTGTACCTTGGGTTTCGGTGGATAAACAATAATGTTAATTATAAACGCAGATAAGATGCCAATTAAACTGAGCACAAAACGATGAAGTGCAAACTCCCATTGACCTGAAGCTTCCATAACCGCTACCACAGTTACAAGAGTAATCCCGATCGTTTCGCCCATTTTCAATTTAAGACATATCATGATAACCAGAATACATACAAGTCCAACAGCGATAGGACTATTGGATAACAGCATCCCTCCAAGCACCGCCAAGATCGCACCGAACGTTATCGACTGAAGCTGATCTCTTAAGTAACGCCAAGATCGATAGATAGATGGCTGCATGGCAAAAATAGCGGCAACTGCAGCGATAACGGGAGAAGGTAAATTAATCCAATAAACAACGTAAAGTGCTAAGGTTACCGCTAGTCCTGTTTTTAACATTCTTGCACCAAATGTCATATCTATCCCTCCTTTTCAGGCTTTATCCCTATATTATCATCTAAATTAATACCCTAATTTTAAGGTATAACCAACCATTTTCAGCACATTTAGTTTATTATGCCGTAGTACTTGTCAACACTAAAGATATGCAAGACCCAATAATTTTAAACGAAGGGGTGACAAATGTCTAATGAAAAAGCTTAAAAGTATGATCTTCAAAAGCACCTTATCTGTAGCCATTTTGGCTTCAGGAGGAGTTACAGCTACAAACGTCATCTATGCGGAACCCCAGCAGTCTCCATCACCGTCAGGAACACCTAACATGGAACATGGCGGACAGGGACATCGTTCCCATCATAAGGGGCACCTTCAAGGTGGACCTATTATTACAGATACAGCGACCCTTATAGGTATTCAACCTAGATCCCTTATTGAACAATTAAAGCAGGGAAAAACCTTGCTACAAGTCGTTCAAGCTAAAAAGGGATGGAGCGAAGCTGAGTATTTAAAGAAACTGACTGAAAAGGCTTTTCAGCATGTCGATCAAGCCGTAACCACGGGTAAATTAAATAAAGAACAAGCAGATAAGATCAAAGCAGGTCTGCCAGAGCGACTAAAAAGAGTAATTAACCGAACATGGAAGAATACTCAATCTGGGCACCCTGTCTCCGAATATCGTAACAATACCATTCAGTTAAATGTTTCAGAATGAAGTTTGAGGTTTAATAATAAAAATAGCAGGCCAAGGTTGTTATCCTTGACCTGCTATTTTAAAGTATTCTTATTCCCCTTCAGTTTCCTGTTTTGGAGCACCAGGTAACGGAATTGGAGGATGTAATCCAACTGGAACATCGAGAATGTCAAGTAAGAACATGAACACAGGTACACCTACAATTAATCCCCATACGCCGAAGAAATGCTCCGACACAAGCAACACAAGGAATGTGAAGAAAATAGGCATATGCGTCTTATTAGACATAAACTTAGGATTCAAGAAATAAGTTTCAAAAGCATGAATAACAGCAATCATCACTAACACGTAGATAATTTTGACTAGTCCACCAATTTTAAATGCGATTGCACATAATGGAATCAATGAGATAATCACACCCATTACAGGAATGAGACCTAATAGGAAGATCATAATTCCAAGTGCAATCAGATTTGGAAAACCAAAAATCCAGAGGAATATGGTTGATAATATAGCATTAATTAGCGCAATCAGAAATTGTACTTCGATTACTTTTCCGAAAGAAAGTACAAATTTTTTACCGAAGTACTCTAACTCTTCAAACAAGAAGGCTACGCGGCTCTGTTTGAATTTTGCGGTAAAATTAGTCACCTTTTCTTTCTCAAGTAAGAAGAACAAACTCAGAACAATCGAAACAAACAAATTCAAACTCCACTTGCCAATATCAGATGCCGTCTTAATCAAGAAATCAACGCTACTACCAATATAAGCAGATAGATCAATTTCTTTCATCGAATCGACTAAGAAATTTAGCAGAATATTATCTGGGAGATTCTCAGGAGGATGCGCATAAAATGATAGTACTTGATTGACCAGATCATTAAGTTCAGCGATAAATACCGGTAGATAATTGCAAACAGTCGTCACAATCAAGGTAATAATCAATACATAAATCAATAAAATGGTGATTCTCCTATTAATTCGTACAACTTTTTGCACATTCCGACTGATGAAATTATGAAGCCGATTAATCAGATAAGTCAGAATGAACGTAATAAGAATCATATCGAGCATACTACGCGAAAAATATAGCACAAAAACCACAAATAATAAGGCAAGAATCCTACGGAATCCTGCAATTTGAGAAAGCTCTCTGAAAAAACCCATTATAAGCATCCTGCTCCCCTATGATAGACTAAACAATCCAATGTAATAATCTTATGTCAGCTGTGGACACAAAGCAAGCAAACCTCGCCACATCAACAATATTATTACGTTCCTTCTACTCAAAGAGTTCCATTTTAATAATAATTCCTATTTAAATAGGTCTTACTTCAATACAATACAGCATTTACGCTTAGCAGTAAGTTCTTGCCATTTTCTAAAGTGCAGCATATAATTTCGTATAAATCAATTGACTATGACGGAGAGAGTAAGTGGATGCGTCCTAACAGGGACGGTGGTGCCGTAGATTGAGAGCACCCCGCAGGAACCGCGCCGACTGAAGTTCACTCCTGAGTTGACTCCTGAAACACCTTCTATTATGGTTCGTAGGGACGTCCGGTCACACGCCGTTATCTGTGCCTAAGCTGAGAAACATAAAGGTTGTCTAACAAGGGTGGTACCGCGGATATATTCCGTCCCTTGGGAGACGACCTTTTTTTGTTTAAAGTGGCTTAAAATGCTTCTACATCATATCAAAGGAGAGGAAACAAATGAACGAACAATTGGAACAATTGCGACTCAAGTTAAATGAAATTAATGGGGAATTGTTGAAACTGTTGAATGAACGTGCTGAAGTAGTTCGCAGCATCGGTGAGATCAAAGAAAAGCAAGGTGTTCCTAAATTTGATCCTGTCCGTGAAAGAGCCATGTTAGAAGAATTGACCTCTCAGAATCCTGGACCATTTAAAAATGCGGAGATTAAACATATATTCAAAGAAATCTTTAAAGCTTCCCTTAATCTGCAGGAAGAAGATCATAAACAACAACTCATTGTTAGTCGTAAAATCCAACCCGCAAACACAGTAATTAACGTTAAAGATACGTTGATCGGTGGCAGTGCTCAAGTCATGATCGCTGGACCATGTTCAGTAGAATCGTATGAGCAACTGCGAAGTGTTGCAGCAGCGCTTAAGGATGCGGGAATCAAGATCATGAGAGGTGGCGCATTTAAGCCTAGAACTTCTCCTTACGATTTCCAAGGACTTGGTATTGAAGGACTGCGGATGTTGAAGGAAGTCGCGGATGAATACGGTTTGGCGACAATCAGTGAAATCGTTCATCCTGCTCATATTGAACTAGCGGAACAATATATCGATATTATTCAAATCGGTGCAAGAAACATGCAAAATTTCGAATTGCTAAAAGCTGCTGGAGAAGCGAAGATTCCTGTATTGCTTAAACGAGGAATTGCCGCTACCTTAGAAGAATTCGTTCATGCTGCAGAGTATATTGCTGTCAAAGGCAATACCAACGTCATGCTGATTGAACGCGGCATTCGTACCTATGAGAAATGGACTCGCAATACGTTAGATATTTCTGCCGTACCTCTGCTTAAGCAAGAGACTCATTTACCTGTACTTGTTGATGTCAGTCATTCAACGGGACGGAAGGATATCCTTCTTCCTTGTGCCAAAGCAGCTCTGGCTGCTGGAGCAGATGGAGTAATGGTCGAAGTTCATCCTGATCCACAAACAGCCCTCTCAGATGCAGCTCAGCAGCTAGATATCCCTCAATTCCAGCAGTTATGGGAAGGAATTCGTCATTCCGGGCTTTTCAAGGAGTAATTAAATCTTATCTATATTAACACCAAATCCCCCTGTCCACTTCAAACGATGAACAGGGGGATTCTAGAATTATGTTCCCTAAAACTTACTACAAATTGAACAAAACTGGTTGTACGCAAACTGGTTTGGATACATGGGCACTTTGACCTGTGTAAGTCAACCTTCCATTTTGCGAATCAACTCTAAAGAGATTCAATTGGTCCGTATCCCGATTAGCAACGATTAAATGACCACCATCAGGAGTCAACGCAAAGTGGCGGGGATGCCCTCCCTCGGTTGATACATGCTCTATAAATGTTAGCTTACCATTAGCTGGATCGATCGCAAACAGGGCAATGCTGTCATGACCTCGGTTCGAACCATATAGGAATAAACCGTTCGTAGAGATTGCAATTTCAGCCGTCGTATTCTCATCCGAATAGT
Source organism: Paenibacillus segetis (assembly GCF_014639155.1). Lineage (NCBI taxonomy): Bacteria > Bacillati > Bacillota > Bacilli > Caryophanales > Paenibacillaceae > Paenibacillus > Paenibacillus segetis. Next base: position 1,281,979 of record NZ_BMFT01000001.1, on the reverse strand, counting down.
CCGCTGGCAAAGTTGGTACCGTCTCTACACTCGTTAGCTGACCCGACTCAGGATCATAAGCAAAAGCTGTAATCGAGGAATTCACTTCATTAATGGAATATAGATATCTGCCATTCGGATGGAACGCCAGATGACGAGGACCACATCCTGGAGGGGTTAAAGCTTCTCCATGATATATCAGTTCATTCTGGTCCGGATCAAGTTTATAAATTTTAATGGCATCCAACCCTAAATCCGCTACGAATACAAAACGATTATCCGGACTACACAATGTCGAGTGCGGGTGTGGTCGATCCTGTCTCACCGGATCCGCTCCATGACCTTGATGAAGCTTTTCATCGGTTAGCTCTTCGGCTATTCCTCCGTTGTTTATCTTAACAAGTCCTACATTACCACCATGATAACCGGATAATATTAAATATTGATCCTTTCGATCTCTTTGAATGTGTGAAGTGGATGGTCTCAAGGTCACCGTCCGTTTACATTCTGACAGAGTTCCTTGAACAGGATCAATCTCAAAAGATACAACTTCCCCTATTCTTTCTCCATTTTCATCCTTCGTCTCTGCAATGGAGTATAGTTTATGACTCCGACCATCTACATTAACGAAAGTTGGATTTTTCAATCCGGATTTTTGATCAAGGAGTTTCATTTCACCATTGGTTTGATTCAGTTCATATACATATATTCCAGGATCGCTCTCCTCCGCGTAAGAGCCCACAAACAATAATAGACGTTGTTGTTCAAGCAAAATAAATTCCTCCTTAATGTCGCTACATTGTACGTTATTCTCCCTCCTATTTTTCTCTATTTTCAGCAAAAAGTCCAGCCTGTACACATAATAAAAATTTTAAATTTTAATAAACCCCTACCCAAATGTTGAAAAATATGATATACTGCAAGCGCTTCCATTTATCATCTAAAGGGGGATTTGGAATGATGAATATCGAGTACGAGGAGCACAACGTGTATGAGGACCTTGATCCACATGATACGTATTATTTCAAGATTGGAGTTCATGGACTAGTTTGCTTTCATGGTAGGAATTACAGTTTAAAAAAGAGATTATCCGCCGAACAAACTTCCAAACTGACCTCTGATTCCTCGTTTTACCGAATTAGCACCAATTGCTACGTCAATTTGGTCAAGGTTCATGCTATTCGGGACAATGTTTTGTTATTTAGGGATGATTACCACGGAATTAAGACGATTAACGTTCCCAGACGGAACCTCGAAGGAGTTAAACGACTACTCCCTGAGGCCGATCACAATCTAACTACCGGAATTCATTAATCACACATTTGTAGCTTCATTACCGCAATTGCAACAAAATGAAACAGCCGCTTAAGAGGTCATCATTACTCTCTTGAGCGGCTGTTCTCGTTTAATACATATTTAGAATAAATTCTACTTGATATATAAACGAGCAGTCTCTTCCCATATCTCTCCTGGAGCAAGACTAAACAACCCAATTTCATCAGCTGGTAGATCAACCTTAGGTGCATTAACCAAGTTGATCTGTGGCTCTGGACAGAAGAATCCTTTCGTCGCTCCGTTGTTCCAGATCATCCACTGTTTATAGGAAGTCCCTACGTCATAGACTAGAGTCACCCCAAGCTTCGTATCAGTCAATTCCATCAGATTTCTTCCGTTTTGCGGCAATGCCGTGTAATGATTATCCATGGGAGCAAAGAATGGATTTACGCCTCCAGCTTGAAGTGCTTTCTCACCCTCTGTTAATGGTTGGTAGGAACCCGTTGGCAGCATGCGATTATTCAGTTCCCAACGTTCTCCAATCGTTGCTTTCACCAGGTAATCCTCAGCAACTCCGTTAGGAGCAAAAGGAGCATTAATAGCTGTATGGAACGCTAACAGGCAAGGCATCTCGTTTGTCCCTTCATTACGAACAAATAAATGTTGAGATAAGCCATTTTCGCCAAGTGTATATTTCAGTCGTACTGTAAATTTGAATGGTAGATATTGATACGCCTCATGTTTCTCATCCACAGTAACTTTGACAACAACATAGCTCTCAGATGGCGTTTGTCCGAAGTCCTCCACTTGCCACGCTGTTGTATGTAGAAATCCGTGTAAATGATTTCCTGTTGCTACCTCATTTACTGGCAGTTGGTACACTTCACCACGCCATGGAAATTGTCCATCTTCGTAACGATTCGGCGGGAACAACACTGGGATACCATAAATTCCCGGATTACTCTTAAAATCCTCGATATTTCCTTCCTCTGGCTCACGAAGAAAGCGGTATCCATTTTCCAGATCACGAAAAGAAATTAAATTTCCTCCCGTATCAGGTAAAATAATCGCTTCATATTTTCCTGATTGGAGCCATACGGCTTGTTCACCTTGAAAAGTCCCTTGAAATGCTTTGTTCTCTGTCATGTTCTCTGAATTCTCCCTTCAGCTATCGCTTTATCAAAAGCATACCATCGCTATAGAGCAACGTGCAATCTCTTTACCGCAAAGGTATTCTCTCATAATCATCTCGCAAAATACGTCGTCCCAAAATAAACACCAGTAGAACCATAATAAACCCCACCACTAATTGCATACCATACATTTGAATCCAGCTTGGCATATGATCGATCCATTTATAAACGTTCCCGCCAATCAATGGTCCGAAGAAGGAAGCTACACCAGTAATAGCAGAATACATCGCTGTATACATAGGTCTTTCCGGTTTTGGAGTATCACCGATCATAAAGTTAAATGCAAGCTGGTTAAATCCACCTACCCCCATCCCAAATATCGTTTGGGCAATAAATAACACGGGCAGCATTGGAAATATGGATAAGGTTCCCCACAATAGGATCGAAGCCGCAATCAGTGGAAGTGTCCAGAACAACAAACGGCGATTGCTATACCTTGCATTGAGATTACCCCATACATAAAAACTCGCCATCATTGCAACAGTCTGCGTAACGTTAATCAATGAGATTGTCTGATAATTAATATGTAACAGTTCCAACATCACATAAGAATACAAAGGAACGACTAAATTTTGCAGAAATAGAAAACTGGCAAGAAACACGGTCGCTTTAATAAAAGGAGCATCATGAAGCGGTTTCTTAAACATCGGCAAAAACTTAGTTTCGGTCGATCTTTCAAATGGGATGTCAGGATAGAAAAAGAATATAACGACATTCGCTGTGAGACAAATCCAAATAATAATGTACAAATATAAGAAACCTTGACTACCAGGATAATGATCAAGAATCATTCCCCCGAGGAATAGGACCAACGTACCCAGAGCATTCAACAGCGTATTTCGAATCCCGAAATATCTTCCTCTAACCTTAGGATGGACGATATCACTTATCACCGAATTCCAGAGCACTGAACCAACCGTCCCAAACAGAAAGGCAGTAATATAAAAGAAAATGAACGCCTGCACCCAATTTTCTTGTGAGAATAGAAAAGGTACAAGACCAGTAACTCCCCACAACAATCTATGCATGCCTACAAAAAACACAAGTGGCCATTTTCTACTCTTTAGCCTCTGAATGAGGAACGCTACGGCAATTTGTGTAATATTCACAAACGTAGTGATTGCCAAGACAAAACCTATCAATTCAGATGTAGCTCCAAGATACAATAAATAACCTGTGAGAAATTGTCCACCTAGCAATGTCTGGAATATAACTGCTGGTATCCCTTCATACGTAGCAATTCTTAAATTTCGACGTTGCAAAGAAGGGTTTCGGCGTTTGTGTTGCTTTAAATGAATGAAGTCCATCATGATGGCATACTCCTTTTTAAACCTTCATCGAGTATATTCATAAAGCTAAATGAACGATATTTTACTCCCACATACATAAAAATCAGTAACTTCAACATACTTCAAATAATACGGTTATCGTCCAAGCCGTAACTCAACCTCTTAGAATGGAGTGCAAGCTTAAAATGCGTAACTTGAGATTCAAATTATTGTGTTCCCGCTTATTGGTTGGCGTCCTACTCATAACCACCGTGGCCTGTGGAAACAAGCAATCACAATTAAAAGTTCAATCCGCAAATCGTACATGGGATACTGTAATCCCGACTGAAATTGGGATCAATGTCGGTAATACCGCCTGGGTACCACTTAAGGAAGTGGTAACTGCACTCGGACTTCATCTGAAACAAACTGACGACAAGATAAATATCGGTTACTCCGATGTTATGTTTGAGGTTCAGCTCAATAAGAACTCAGCCAAATCCTATGGCCAATCCATTTCACTATCTCAAGGTCCTATAGTCCAAAATGGCCAAGTATATATGACTGCAAAATCTCTTTCTGAGCTACTTCACACGGAGACAAAGGTTGATCCATGGAAACGCACACTTCATATCGGGCCGATTAGAAATGATAATGGTATAACAAATACCAATCCCTCTAATGAGCGTAATTTCGGCATGCTAGGTATTGCTGAAAACCGCGACGAACTCGTTTCTTACGCTAAAAAGTTCCTCGGCGTGCCCTATGAGTTTGGAGCTGCTCCTTACGAACAATCGAAGACTTTTGACTGCTCTTCTTTCACTCAGCATGTATTCAAGCGATTTGACACGAATCTTCCTCGGTTAGCAAGAGAGCAAGCTAAAGTTGGTAAATCCGTCGAACGAAGTCAACTTCAAGCTGGAGATCTCATCTTCTTTACCGTCAAAGGTCGATTCGAAAGTGATAAGATACCAGGACATGTCGGAATCTATATCGGCGATGGAAAATTCATTCACACTTGGGGTGATCCCGGTGTCCAAATTAGCCCCATTGACTCAGGATATTGGAAGGATGTTGTACTGTCCATGCGCCGAATTCAATAGTCTTAATCAACTGCAACAACATTAGTTAAGGGGCTTTCACTAGCTCCTTGACATCTCCTCCCACCCTATTAATCTCAACATTTCCTTTACTACTAATTACACAGTATAATGATAGAAAGCAATACTTTCCATACAATATATTTCATACTGAATGAACTAAGAGGAGAATAACGATGACCGACTTGAAACAAGCTTACGAAACTCTGGGACTTCCCGAGAACGCCTCTAGAGAAGACGTAGAGAAAGCCTTCGATCTTCAGTTAAGGAAATCTCGGAACCGCCAACAAGATGCCAATCTGACCGACGGAGAAGAGAGCGAATTCTCTATTAAACTCAAAGCCTACAAACAAATTGTAGAATATGAAGACCGTCTAATTATTCAAGGTAAAAATCAAGAAAGATATAGTAAATGGGGAAGGTTCTCAGGCACAGCTGAGAAAGTAGATGACTTTTTTCGATTGTACAAATTTCGTGTGATCATCAGTGTAATTGCAGTTATCGTACTTATTTTTGGAATCAATGCATTTATTGATCATCGTGAAGAACAAAAAAGACTTGCTGCACTTCCTCCTATCGACTTATCCATACTTTATATCGGCAACTTTATCACCAATGATACCACCGGAAGAACGGATGAATTAGAGAAAGCAATGACGGAACAATTCCCTGAATTCCAGCGACTAGGGATTAGCCTGACCTTTCTTCCCCCTGAAGGTGACGGTGCAGGTGGAGCTGGCATGGCTTATCAACAAAAAGCAATGGCTGTCCTTGCAACAGAAAGTCCTGACATCTATATCATGGACAAGCCAACTATAGAATGGATTGGTAGAAGCGGCGTTTTACAGAATCTCGATGATGTAGCTGAAGGTGCTTTGAAACCTTTCTTGACCACAGACAAGACCATAAAAGTCAAAACAGAAGATGACACAACGGAGCACATTTACGGAATAGATGTGAGTGATAGTCCTCTGTTCAATGAACTCCCAATCAGCAAACGAGAAGTGATCCTTACCGTTCGAGATGGTTCAAAGAATTTTGATAAAGCCATGCTGTTCATTCAAAGATATCTAGAAGGTACTGAAACAGGCAAATAATATCCCTATGATCAGCTCATCCCAAAGCTAACTTAGCTTTGGGATTTTTTTATTTTTCCTAAAAACCCTGATTGATTTATTGAAATACATCAACTATTATAATATTATAAACGCGCGTTTATAGAAAGAAGGAATACCATGCGCAGCGAAGATATAGCTAAGTTAGCCGGGGTATCTCGGAGCACGGTATCCCGAGTTATCAACAATTATCCCAATGTACCCGCAGCTACTCGGGAGAAGGTGCTTAGAATTATTGAGCAACACCATTACGAACCCAATAGTTTTGCGAGAGCATTGGCAGGTAAAGGTACAGACACTATCGGTTTATTTGCTATTAGTATGAACGAGAATGAAGACGAAAGCCGGATTTATCAGAACAGCTATTTCGCTCCGATCGTCGACATCGTCGTTGATACAGCGAATGCCCAAGGATTCTACGTACTTATTCATACGATCTATTCTCCAGACGATTTTCAAAAGGTCAAACAAGCGTTCCAACAGAAACGGATTGACGGAGGTATTCTGGTAGGTACACAAAGAGATATCAACTTCGTATCCGATATGCTGGGAGAAGGTGCCCCATTGGTACTCATCGATTACGACATCACGGAGATCATCAATGAGCGCCTAGATAAAGACCATTTGTCTATCATCAACTCTAGGGATTACGAGGGTACGGTGGAAGCAATTGAGTATTTGATTAACCTAGGACATCAAGAGATTGGAATTATCAAAGGAAGAATGAGTACTTTCTCAGGTCGTGAAAGATTTTTGGCTTATGAGAATACACTCAAAAAGCATGGACTCCCAATTCATGATCACTTCGTTCTGTCTGGTGATTTTCTAAAAGAAAACGCTTATCGTGAAGTGGTACGTATGCTGGACTCTGGAAAACTTCCTACGGCTCTATTCTGTTCTAATGACGCTATGGCTATTTCTGCTATGGATGCTTTAATCCAGCACGGGGTTACTATTCCTGATGACATATCTATCGTTGGGTTTGATGATGCTCTACTAGCTTCCCATGTTAGCCCAAAATTAACCTCTGTCCGGCTCCCCATTGATGAGATGTCCAGAGCCGCGGTGGAGAAGATCATCGAATTATGTCAGTCTGGACAATCCGCATTCAGCACGATCAGCTTCCCGACTCAACTTATAGTCAGGGATTCATGCAAATCGCTTTCCAATTAGTAAAACGGTTCCCTCCCTCTTGCGAGGGAATGTTTTATAGTTTCAAATAAACGCGCGTTCACAAACGAAGGGAGATTGAAAATTCATGAAATTCGGAACATTTGACGACGTCCGTAAAGAATATGTCATTAATACACCAAAAACTCCTTACCCTTGGATCAACTACTTAGGAAATGAGCAATTTTTCGGGTTAATCTCTAATACAGCCGGAGGTTACACTTTTTATAGAGATGCAAGGCTCCGCAGACTGACACGTTATCGTTATAACAATATTCCACTAGATTCTGGTGGTCGTTACTACTACCTTTATGATAATGGTGATTTCTGGACACCAGGCTGGATGCCGGTTAAACGTGACCTCGATTTCTACGAGTGCCGCCATGGTCTTGGTTACACTTCAATTACTGGCGAACGTAATGGGATTTCCGTTAATCAATTAGCCTTCGTTCCATTAGGTCATAATGCAGAAGTTCATCGTCTTATCGTAAAAAATACAGGTACTGAGTCCAAATCAGTTAAACTATTCTCATTTGCTGAGTTCTGTCTTTGGAACGCACAAGATGACATGACCAACTTCCAACGTAATCTCAGCACAGGTGAAGTTGAAGTGAAGGACTCCGTTATTTATCACAAAACGGAATACCGCGAACGCAGAAATCATTATGCTTTCTATTCTGTCAACAAACCGATCAATGGATTTGACACAGATCGCGAATCCTTCGTCGGTATGTACAATGGCCTTGATCATCCGCAAGCTGTAGCAGCCGGTGAAGCAACCAATTCTGTTGCAAGTGGTTGGTCCCCTATCGGCTCCCACGCGCTCGATATTACACTAGCACCCGGTGAAGAGCAAAGCTTCGTATTTGTACTTGGATATATCGAAAATGAAGAGGAAGACAAATGGGAGTCCCTTAATGTTATCAACAAAAAACCAGCACTAGCGATGATTGAGAAGTTCGCTACGGATGCTCAGGTTGATGCAGCGCTAGCTGATCTAGCAGCTCACTGGGATAACCTCTTATCCAAATATCAAATTCAAAGCGGAGATGATAAGCTGAACCGCATGGTTAACATTTGGAATCCATATCAATGTATGGTTACCTTCAATATGTCTCGTTCAGCTTCGTATTTTGAATCCGGTATCGGACGTGGTATGGGATTCCGGGACTCCAACCAGGATTTACTTGGATTTGTGCACCAAATCCCAGAACGTGCGAGAGAACGTATCCTCGATATCGCCGCAACACAGTTTGAGGACGGTAGTGCATATCACCAATATCAACCGCTTACGAAAAAAGGCAACAACGAAGTCGGAACTGGCTTTAACGATGACCCGCTATGGCTCATTCTCGGTACGGCAGCTTATATCAAAGAAACCGGCGATACTAGCATTTTAGATGAACAAGTTCCTTTTGACAGTAACCCGGATAACACAGCGACTTTGTTCGAGCATTTGAAAGTGTCTTTCGAACATGTAACCAATAACTTAGGACCACACGGCTTACCGTTAATTGGCCGCGCGGACTGGAACGACTGTCTGAACTTGAACTGCTTCTCTAAAGAACCAGGTGAATCTTTCCAAACAACGGCGAACATTGAAGGTCGTGTAGCTGAATCCGTATTTATCGCTGGTTTGTTCGTATTTGTTGGACCAGACTATGCCGAGATTTGCCGGATGCGTGGACTTGATGATGTTGCCGCTGATGCGGAGGACAAAATCAGTAACATGCGTGACATCACACTTACACACGGCTTCGACGGCGATTGGTTCCTACGTGCTTATGATCACTACGGTGATAAAATTGGTAGTAAAGAGAATGAAGAAGGTAAGATCTTCATCGAGCCTCAAGGCATCTGCGTTATGGCCGGGATCGGTGTGGAGGATGGTCAAGCAGAAAAAGCTCTACAATCAGTAGAAGAACATCTCGATACGAAATACGGTATCGTATTGCAACAACCACCATATTCCAAATATTATTTGAATCTAGGTGAAATCTCGACTTATCCACCGGGATACAAAGAAAATGCCGGAATTTTCTGCCACAATAACCCGTGGATCATGATCGCGGAAACCGTACTTGGTCACGGGGATAGAGCATTCGATATTTATGCTAAGATCGCTCCTGCCTACTTGGAGGAAATCAGTGATATTCACCGTACCGAGCCATACGTCTACTCACAAATGATCGCAGGTAAAGATGCAGTTAACCATGGCGAAGCCAAAAACTCCTGGTTGACCGGAACGGCCGCTTGGAACTATGTAGCGATCACTCAAGCCATTCTCGGTATCCAAGCTGACTTTGCTGGTCTTAAGGTAGATCCTTGTATTCCTGCAGCATGGGATGGATTCGAGATCACACGTGTATTCCGTGGTGATACTTACGTAATCAAAGTTAGCAATCCGGATCATGTGTCCAAAGGCGTGAAGAGTATTACACTGGACGGTGCAACGGTGGAAGGCAATATCGTTAAACCTGTTGGTGACGGTGGAACTCATCAAGTTACTGTCGTACTTGGATAATTTAAACACATTAGTTAATATTAGCGGTTAAACCCAAGAAACCTCATCCCTACCTTCAGGTGGCGGAATGAGGTTTCTTTGGCATTTAGCTTTTTCAGCTCGAGTATCTCAATAATCTAATATTTTATCGCTTCGTAGGTTAACATCGCACCAGCATGAGTTGGCAAGGTTCCATATGAATAATCAGCGGAGATCGTTACGTCCTTGTATCCAATACTTTCAAGTAGAAGTTGGAATTCGTGAAGGCCATACCAGCAAAGGGGAAACCTCTGTAGTTCCGTCTGCAGCAATTGCCCTTCACTCCATTGCTCATATTTCAGCAAGGAAACCGTCTTTTGCTTTAGGAAATCAACTTCTATAATTCTAGTCTCCAATGTAATGGCCTCACTCGGAGGAATTTCCCAAGTTCGCATAGATACCTTGTTCAATTCAAGATCTATATCAAGAAACAAGTCCAAAATTAACCTTCCACCAGACTCTAGATGGTCGTAGAAATTGCGCAGTGCCTGTACAGCTTTTTCCCGTTCCTCAATTAATTGAAAAGATCCACCGGGAATTATTATATCTGAGTACTTTTCATCCAATGAAAAGTCTCCCATATCTCCAAGATACAAAGTAGTGGAGAGCCCTCGATCATGACATTCAGCTCGACAAGAATCAAGCATGCTACTAGAGTAATCGATTCCTTCGATTGGGATACCGGATTCCAATAGTGGGACCAATACTCTTCCAGAACCACATCCCACTTCAAGCGTCTTCCCCTTACGTCCTTTCAGTCTCTCTGTATAGTATTCGACATCTCCCGTTGAATACCCCACCGGTTTACTCAGTTCATATACTTTGGTACAAAGCGGTCCGTATGCGCTGTATATATCAATCATTCCTTCCTATACTCTAACTATAGTTAATTAATCTCACGTAGCTTGGAGCGGACATATGCACCTGAAGGCGTCAAATCTTTATCACTCCAGTTCCCTTCTGGAGCAGCGCCAGGTAATAATACTGCTGAATCTTCAACACGATCGGATAGGTTCCAGTTAACCCAGCTGATTCCTTTTTCATATAGGAAGTTCAACCAGACATCAGACTCCTGTGTAAATACGCCTCCATCTCCGGATGCTAGAGTAGTTCCCCATTCACTAACGAAAATTGCTACTCCCTTATCCAGCGCATATATGATTTTTTCGCGCAGCTCCTGGCCATGCGTTCCAGCGTAAAAATGAGCAACGTACATAATATGATCACCTTGTAGTGGGTGATCCGCTGCATGATGAACGTCCTGACTCCATGTTCCAGTACCTACCAAAATAACGTTGTCTCGATCATATTGTCGAATGACAGAAATAAGCTCTTCAGCATAAGGTTTAATATCATCATTCCATGTCACATCTACTCCGTTTGGTTCATTACATATCTCATAGATTACGTTAGGATAATTCGCATACAATTGAGCCATCTCAGCAAAGAAAATTTTGGCTTCTTCCATATACATATTTGGATCATTATCAGAAAGAATATGCCAGTCGATAATGACGTATAGCCCAAGCTCAATACAAGCTTCTACGGCCTCCTTCATCTTGTCTTTTAACTCAGGCCGAGTAATATATCCATTCTCACCAGTGTACATAGCAATTCTATATACATTAATATTCCTATCTTCGCGTAGCCACCGAATACATTCCTTATTTACGTAATGGGGGTACCATTGAAGCCCATGTGAACTAATTCCTCGCAATTACACTTGTTCACCATGTTCATTAAACAATCCGGTACCGTTAACCTGTAACTTTGATAGATTCATATATTATCCCCTCTCTATTATTTGTACCTTTAACCATAGATGTCACACTTCAAGTGTAATTATCAAATGAATCCGTTGCTAGTCTAAATTTGGCAATATTTAGTTTAAATATTGATTGTCAAATTGTTGTATCCCCTTTGGACACTCGATGTTATAATTAGATAAAAGTATCCTATTTAACTGGGAGGTCATAATACATATGTCATGGTTTCACAAACTATCTTTTGCTAAGAAAATTACTGTTGCATGTTATCTCGTGGCTGCTTTGTTCGCAATACCAACACTTATTGCCTTTATTCTTGCAGGTGATGCTCTAGTCGGCATTATTACTATCATTGTATTGGCAGCGCTTACGTTCCCTCTTTCGACGTATTTCAAAAATGTACTTACAGGAACCTTCGATGATATTTCTAATGCTTCTGCAAAAATATCCAAAGGTGATTTCACTGTTAAGATTGCGGAAACTGGATCTATGAGCAACCTAACACTCTCTTTCAATAGTATGGTGGACAAGCTTCGCAAAATTTTACAAGAAACATCTGATATTACTCGTAAAGTCATGGAATCCAGCCGAGAAATAGCTGAGAAGAACCAGAATTTGATTGGAGTCATGACCCAAGTTGGTATGTCCTCCAATGAATTGGCACTTGGGGCTAATGAAATCTCCGAAGATGTAAGCGGTATGACCGAATCCATTCACGAAATTGAAGAGAAAGTAACCAATTACACGGATTCTACCCAAGAAATGAATAATCGTTCTATGGAGACCTTGAAACTGGTAGAAAAAGGTCGCGAATCTGTATCCTTACAAGCCGCTGGTATGCGTAAGAATATTGAAGCGACGCAGAAGGTAGCTGGATCAATCGAAGCACTTGCTCATAATGCAAAGGGCATCACAAAGATTACTGCTACAATCTCTGAGATTGCTGAACAAACTAACTTATTATCACTGAATGCTTCCATCGAAGCAGCTAGAGCGGGTGAACACGGTGCAGGGTTCGCAGTAGTTGCTCAAGAAGTTCGTAAGCTTGCCGAAGAGTCTACCGCCTCTACCAAGGAAGTATTCAACCTTGTACGCAGTATCGACCAAGATGTGAAACAAGCGGGTCTGAACATTAAGATCAACGAAGAAGTAGTCCGTCAGCAAAGTGAAATGATCAAGGAAGCCGAAGAAATCTTCCAACAGATCGTCCAAAGTGTTCAATACATAAGTGAGCAAATTGCTGAATTTTCAAAAGAAAGTGAAAGTATGCTTGCAGCTGCTCACGGTATTTCCTCATCAATTCAGAACATTTCGGCAATCACAGAACAATCTGCCGCTGGTACTGAAGAGGTATCTGCATCTATGAATGATCAGATTTCTTCCATTCAAGCCATGGCAGAAGATACCGAAGCTATGAAGAACGCCGTATTCCAACTACAAAAGACAATACATATTTTCAAATTCTAAATCAAAGAAGGCTGACCCAGAAGCTAATGGGTCAGCCTTCTTTTTATTCCTTATGATTTCTCAGGATGATGCTCATCTTGATTTAATGAATCGTCTATCTTGGACCCTTGCGTCTCCTCTTCCCCTAATTCAGGCAAACTGGACTTAGGTGGCTGATTGGTTGTGATATGTCTATGTTTGTTATCTCTACGCCGAAGTAGCCACCAAGGAACTCCAATTACTGCGGCAATAACGATAATCGGCAATGCCCCTGATAGTACAACGATTATCCATTGAAAGAACATGGATAGCACTTTAAGGCTCCCGGTTAATGCTTCTTCAGCTCTTTTCATTAGTGGGGTATCATCCTTGGAAATCTTAATGATGCTCTCCTCTGGTTGATACAGACGAATCTCAATCGTTGAGAATGAGACATTCTTATCAATGTAACGCATTCTCCCTTTTATCTGCTCAATTTCCGTTTGGATCCGTTCAAGCTCATTGGCGAATTCGACTAATTGGCTTGTCTTGGTCGCTTCATTTATAAATTTAAGATATCGATCTTCCATCGCTTGCTTTACTTTCAGGCGGGACTCCAAATCTACATATTCTTCTGAGACATCTTGCCCCTGGATACTACGTTGCTGTGATACAGACTTTAGCTTCTCCAATTGATCAAGGAAGGAAGAGAACCCCGAAGCCGGTACTTTCAGAACAAATGTACCTCCCCGTTCGTCCTGTGACTGACTCTCCGAGAACTCCAGAATATAGCCGCCTGATAAGGTAACTAGGTTACGTACTTCGGATTGAGCCTTACCATAGTCATTCACTTCAACAACGACATTCGCTTTATAAATTAACTTCTTGTTCAACCCGGCTGCCGAATCGGAAGGTTGGAAGCCTGAACCTGCACGGTCTGAAGCTACAGCTTCCGACGTATCAACAACCTGTGATTCTCCCCCGAGATCAGATGACGGAGCCTCAGCCACTGCAGAAAGGCTTTCATTTGAAGTGGTTGTTGAGTTCAATAACATGTCCGAAGATGTTGATGATGCCATATTCCCACTATTCGCCTTCGACTCACTGGCCATGTCTTTGTTGGCGCTGCCACAACCCCCAAGTATTAACGACAAAGCTACAACCATTACGGTGATAAATGATCCCCATCTACGCATTTCCATGCCCCCTATATATAATATCTTAAGGTTTCTCCACTCTATTCTGCGCAGTTCAATTTATGTATCTCTCTATATATGGAAATATCCTCCTGTATTTTTGACGTTGCCTAACTTTAGAATGTTGCCGAAAAAAATAAATAAACCCACAATATATGTGGGTTTATTCTATATTCATTATAAATTTTTGAGTTTATAGAACTCTCCTTTTTGTTTGAGAAGCTCATCGTAAGTCCCACTCTCAACAATACGGCCTTTCTTCATCACAACGATCCGATCGGCATTCTTCACCGTTGATAGTCGGTGAGCCACGATAAACGTTGTTCTTCCTTTCATCAATTGCTCCATGGCCTGCTGTACATGACGTTCAGACAAATTATCCAAGGCAGACGTTGCTTCGTCCAAAATAATAATTTGTGGATCTCTTACCAAGGCACGCGCAATGGCAATTCGTTGCCGTTGACCACCTGACAGTCGTCCACCATGTTCACCTACTGAAGTATCAAGACCCTCCGGAAGACTCTCGATTACATCATGTAAATTCGCCATCCAAATCGCTTGTTGTACCTTTTCCTGTGAAATATGCGGCAACCCATATGTGATGTTCTCACGGATGGTTCCCGAGAATAGGATGTTGTCCTGTAGTACAATCGCAAGTGATTGACGATATTTGTTCATACTGAGCTCACTCATCGGAATACCATCGATCCAGATGTTCCCACCTTGTGGCTTATAGAAACCAATAATCAAGCTCAAAATGGTGGATTTTCCTGATCCAGATTCCCCGACAAATGCAACCGTCTCTCCCGGTTTTACCTTCAACGTGAAATCATCAAGTACATGCTTCTCCGAATCTTTATATTGAAAGCTTACATTCTCGAACTTGAATTCACCACGTACATGCTCAGGTTTCTGACGTCCTTTGTACTCTTCCGTCTCATTGGACATCAGCACTTCCGTCACAGAATGTAGTGACTCGAAGCCCTTCACCAAGTTTGGGTATACATTTAGAATCGAGGTAACAGATCCGATAATCATATTAAAGAAACTCTGATACATGACAATGTCACCAATTTGCATATATCCTAAATGGGCAAGATAAGCACTAAAGAATAAACAGCCTACTTGAAATAATTGAAATACTACCCAGCTTGATGAGCCGAAATAAGCTTCGAGTACATCCAAACGATGCCCACGTTCTCGGATACCTTGCAGAGCAGCATCTACTTTACGGATCTCCACATCTTCCAGACCATGTGCCCGCGTGACAGGAATCATTTCAACGGTTTCGGATACTTTTCCGGACATTTCCTCGATATTCTTACGAACATCTCGATTGCGCTTTGACATCTGTGCACTGAAGAAACGAACTAAGAGGATCGATGTTGGCGCCATTAACACAAAGAACAATGCGACGATCCAACTGTGATACAACGTGAGGCCAATTACGATCACAAGATTAATTCCTGCTGGGATGATCGTCATCAACATCTGCCGTGAAAGGAAATCAATGGCCTCGACATCTCGAAGTACTTTGGATTGTAGCCGCCCAGAATTCATGTCTCCATGGTAGCTTAAGGATAATTGCTGCATTTTTCTAACCAGCGTACTCCGTAGCCCTGCTTCAACATGCCGTACTGCCTTACTTACATAGCTAACATGAAGCGTATGTGTCGGAATGTTCTGGACAATCACTACTACGGCAATCGCTAGATTAATCCAAAATTCTGTCATGGAATGACTATCTGGATAGCTAACAATGTTAATAATATTAGCAGTAATAATAGATAGCACCCACATTGGTGAAGCCTTAATCGTATAGTATAGAGCTGATAATGCTACTTTTCCAAGATGATCTCGAAATAATTTTGTCAGTAGACTAAATGGCTTGATCTTGGCGGCCTGTTCGTTCTCAAATACTTTGGAATAATCCAAAGAAATCTCGGTCTTACTCATGAAATCCTCCTGCTCATAACTTATGATATAATTGTATGTCTATGAGATAGCCCACTTTCGACCAGTCATAACATCAGAGTTAAGTATAGAACTCCTAGATTTCTTTCTCTATAACATATTCGGTCTGTATTTCACGTATTGATTAACTAAATCGGACATCAAGGAGCTGCCATATATGAACAACAACTACCCCGAGATCATGTTCCCACATATCCGTTCTGAAATTTGTATGTTTTCCCCGCATACCCGAACTGTACAACAAGGCTGGGTATGTGGACGACATGTCCATCATATGATGTTTGAAGTTCTACTTGTGCTAGACGGGTCACAAACCGCAATTCTTGGAAATTCTGAATATGAACAAAAGGCAGGGGATTTAATTATCGTCTCCCCCATGCAGCCTCACGATCTTCAAGTTCGACAAGCTGAGTATGTCTCTTTCTTCACTCTACATATTCATATCGAAGAACCAGAATTGCTGCATTTGATCGAGGCAGAAAACCAAGGGTTCTATCCCTCAGGCCATCCCATGAACATGAAACTTGTTCCATTAGTCAGAGAGCTTATCGACACGCTATTTGAACGGCCCGATTCAAAAATGTCCCTGCTACGAATTCTGTACACATTTATGGATGAGTTACAAAGTGAATTGGCATCGGGTAACAACAGGTTCCATCCTGCCTATCATTCTGAGCTTTCTTCGCAGATCGCACGAGAAATTCAAACTTTGATCCTGCGGACCGATGATACGGTGACGATGAATGAGGATAATTTAACGGGAGATTGGCTGGAGGGAATAGCGCGGAAACTAGGCATAAGCCGGAGACATTGTCACCGGATATTCAGAGAAACCTATGGCATACCACCACGAGAATTCTTAATGATGCTGAAACAACAAGAAGCAGTGCACATGCTTGTAACTACTGATGATTCGATCGAACGTATAGCTCATCGAATCGGTTACGAGAACGTGCAAAGCTTCAGTCGTCAATTCACATCATGGGCTGGCTGTACACCAGGAGTATTTCGCAAGAATAATACCTCAGATAAGTTCCAATTCAAGTCGTAATGATATAATTAGCTTTGATATTCATCAGCCAATATACTCATTATGATGACGTCAACATACTTGCCATTTTTATACACCTTTTGCCGTAGCCGACCTTCTTCCTTGAAACCACAACTGAGATAACAGCGTTTGGCTCTCTCATTGAAATCATATACTTCCAGCTCAAGCCGGTTCAAGTTCAAGGTCTCAAACACAAATGACTTCAATAAATGAATAGCTTCTCGGCCATATCCTTGTCCTAGTAAATCTTTGCGACCAATAACGATGCCTAGTAACGCAGATCGATTCAGCCAATTCAGTTTATGTAGATCAATCTGCCCAATATAATCTAAAGTTTCTTTATCAGAAATTACAAATCCTTTAGACTGCGTTTGACCTTCAACCATCATTCGCAGAAACGATTCGGTGTTATGTAGCGTCTGAGGATAGGTGAAAATATCACTCAACGTGTCGACGATCTCCGGGTCGTTAACCCACTGACGTATGGATGACAAATCTTCCATCCGATATTCTCTAAGTGTAATCCGATTTCCCGTAAGGTGTGGCATAAGCTAACCCTCTTTCTTCCAATTATATATTTTGGATATTATATACTATAGTAGAAGCCAAACATAGAGACATTTATCATTAAAAAAAGCAAAGATCGGGATATACCCGATCTTTGCTTATTTCCCACGATGTTTCGCCTTCGCTTTTTGCACTTTCAATTCTCGTTTGAAGTCTTCAAAGCGCTCTCGTTCTTCCTTGCTTTTCACTTGTTTTTCTTTCTTCCGTTGCTCATAGTCCAGTTTCAATGCTTCCTGAGCGAATGAGGATACACCCCTGGCACTCGTTTCTCGAGCAGCTAACCTTACTAGTCGTTTCGGGTTTATTCTTCCCGCTAAGTCCTGAGTATCCTCGACGCCAAGAGCTTGTGTCACCCCGTTGATCACCTGCAACAGACGAAAATTCACAAACTCCAAAATTTCAGGATCCTTAGGCTCAACTCCAAAAATATGCCGATATGCCTTTAGCTTCCCATCCACTGTAACCTCTACAACACCAACCCAATACTGACCTTCATAATAAACTGTTAACTTCACATGAATCCCCCTCTACAACCGTTCAGAACAATGGACATCCCGAGGGGGGAAGGTTACTGACATAGGTTACCCATGCTTCTGGACTACCAACCAGAATGTGTTTTTGTGTTCTGCTAATTATTATAAATTAACAACTACTTCCAATCAACATTTTCTAATAGCTTCTGATATGGATCGCCTTCTAAGCCAAGAATTCGGGCAAAAGCAGGCTCGGTTTTCACTCCACTTTGTTTAAGTGCTCTCACTCGATCTTTAAATTGCTGACCATAAAGCTCCAGCAATCTATGTTCAACGATCATATGTCGGTAACCATTCTGTTCCACCGTGGGAATAGCCTGACCAAAGATTTCAATGGGCCAACGACCACACTGAAAATTAACCTTGATTCGTTGCACTCCCTCTACATAGCGGCACACAGATGTATATCCTTCGTAAGAGCCAAAGGTCCCCCGAGCATAGCGTTCGAAAGAATCAAAATCATAAACCTTGCAGATGATATCCAGATCACTGTCTTCAACGTCAATATCAAGCGGAATCGTCCCCACAAGAATTGGTGAATAATCATCTAGCAGCTCCATGAAATGCTCACGTCTAAGCAGCTGATATACTTCCTTTTGAACCGGAGTGCCTACAGATAAATATTCAATATCCAAGAAATTAATATTCACAAGTTCACCTGATTTCATCATGAACTACAAACCATAATTATTAATCTATGCCAGCAACTTTCCAACCTACATCAAACTTTTGAAGTGAGAACATCATGATGCGATCCTGGTTCCAATACACGTCAGCAATAATTCTTGGTCTTCCTACATCATCTTGTCTTAAAAAGGTTATTTTCTTAAGCTCAGATTTTTTTGCTCTTGTATCATCCCAAATAGTGAACACCGGGTTATACTCAACCGGAGCTTCCGGTATCGGAAAGATAGTCATCTTATACTCATCAAAATCGTCCGCGTTCGCTGCCGCAAAATGCTGCTGGATCAGTTCAACGATTTGTTGTTGATCTTCCCCCTGAATCGCAAACTGAGCTTCTACGGTGACCACTTGCTTCTCATTACATGCAGCCATAAGTATGGAGAATAGTCCAATTAACATGAACATAGCCCACCGTTTAGACAATGATTTCCCTCCCAACTGCGTCACTGTTTTATTTCCATACTATCTCTTCTAAAATACCTCGAAGCTCTTGTTTGCTTCTCTCGCTATCTAATTGCGAATTATCCAACAATGCTTTGTTCATGTTAAGTAAGCTAAAAACATGCAGTTCGAGTTTCTTTCTTTGCCGAAGTACTTCGATCGTTCCCTCTAACCCGCTTAATCCTTCTGTTAGACCAAATCCCTGATTCGTATAATAGTCGATAAAACCTTCTGACCATTCCTGAGGTCTGTCCTGAACTGCTTTCTCAAAAGATGCCTTCACATCATTCTGATTCACATAGATTACTAAGGGATTTAAGTCCTTAATCGTTGCTTCTAACTTTAATATGTAATTGAAAATATCCCATTGTGGTGTATCATACTTCACTAGCCCAATGGTCATTGGATTCTGAATAAAACAACATTCGAAAACATATGTAACAGCCCCCTGATGTGCTGCTTCGGCAAAACGGATCCACTTATCCGTAACGATCTGCACATGTTTCTCAAATGGCAGTTCATAAATGTCTTTTTGAAAGATTTCTTTCATTAACTCAGCTGGAAGGTCTGACCCATTCTCCTCCAGCATTTTACGATAAGGTATGAGACGGTATTGTCCTTGTTTGATTGTTCTTTCTTCAATAATCTCATTTGAGCTTGGATATTCTAGTAATAGATTGTTATATTCGTCCTGCTCAAAACATGCCACTCCATCATAATCTGCGGGATGATCCAAATTTCCTTCGGCAAATAATCTAGCATCTATACCCTTTTCCATCAACAATTCCTGTACCCATTTGGCATGGGTTGATTTTCCTGAACCTGGTAACCCTTCAACTATTACTAATTTGCAACTCATGTTACAACCTCTTTCTAGTCCATAAAAGGCTCAAGAATAATTTCCCTTATATCCTCTACAATATAGTCTGCCTGGGATAAATCCTGATTGCCTGAGTTCGGATTCACAAATCCGATACATCTCATTCCCGCCGCTTTAGCTGCGATAATCCCGTTTCGAGAATCCTCCAACACCATACAGCGTTTCACATCCACACCTAGTTGCCTAGCTGCCTCAATATATACATCCGGTGCTGGCTTCCCTTGGGGTACTTCCTCTCCACTAACCACACAATCAAAGTCTTTCTCCATTCCAAACTTGGTTAACACTTCCTCAATAAAAACTCTGGGAGATGAAGATGCAATTGCAACCGGGATATCATATTCTTTCAAATTAATAATAAGCTCCTTGATTCCCTCAATTGGCTCAATGTCTAATCCACGTAACGTACTAATCTTGTTAGCTAGCTGATACTCTATGATTTCCTCTACCGTTTGAAGCAGATTATATTCCTCACGAATCGATTTCCACATCGCTGGGTTAGTCGTGCCCACGTACTTCTCCAAACCCTCTTTACTAATACTGTGCCCAAAATAACTCATCGTCTGGATGTCCACTTCAAAATGAATAGGTTCACTATCAATAATGACGCCGTCCATATCAAAAATAAATGCTTGTAACATGCCCTTCACTCCTTCTCCCCGTACCAGGGGGTACCTAAATGAACTACTGTTCAAAACTATGATAACATGGAGAAACTAGCATGGATAGCGCCCTTTGATTGATGAGTTATTAACAATATCGAAGATTTCATCTAATGATTCAATAATGTAATCTGGCTGAATATCTTGGTTCCATTGCTGCTGGTCTCGATTTATCCAACAAGTTGTCATTCCTGCTCTCTTGGCACCAATTACATCGGAGGTAGTATCACCGATATGTATGATTTTGCTCGGCTCAATATCATAATGTTGAATGACTTCTTTGAACATCCTATTGTCTTGATCATTCTTATAGGATTGATACTGTTCTGAAGCAAACAATGGAATAGAATAGTTCTTATAAAATTCAGGTAACATCATAATGTCCGTATCACTAACAATGCAAACTTGAAACTCCTTGATTAATCGCTTCAGGACATCTTCTGTCTCCTCATATAGTTTTGACAACCTATGCTCCTGAAATAAAATCTCTACAGCAACAGAGCTATCATACGAAATATGATGCTGTGCAAATATTCGCTCAAAGCTACCTCTGTATATATCACTCGTAAGAACGAATTCCCTCAACCTTCTTGCCTCAGTCGCTACCGAATAGTAATGTTCCAGTAATGTACGACCGTATTCACTAGCCAACTCAGATGTATATGTATCTTGGAGGATCCTCTTCCAAACCTGTTCCTTGCGACTATCTACATTCACCAAGGTTTGAAACATATCCAGACTAATCACTTCAAATCGACTCATACTCCTACTCCCAACAATATTAAATATCTAAAATATAAAAAAACGTCATTTCCTTAGTCATATTCACCACCTCAAATGGTGATCATGACTTCGAAACTGACGCCTACTTCTATAAGTTTGCGGATCGCTTCTGTCCATACATTAACTCCGCTTCATTATAATAACTGTGTTTGTCTTCATTATATACAGAATAGCTGCCTTTTCCTAAACGTTTAGCTTGATACATCGCCATATCTGCTTCTTTAAGCAATTCTGAACGTTTGGCCTTACCCTTTACACTTAAGCTGATGCCAATGCTACCAGCTATAGATACCTTACGCCCCTGAATAACAAATGGTTTACTTAATTTATCTAACACTCGCGCTGCTAAACTTTCAGCTTCTTCGAGGTTGGCATTCACCATCATAATGACAAATTCATCCCCACCAATTCGGAATACTTGCTTATTCTGCTGATTAAATTGTTGAAGGTAAAGACCGACCTCTCTAAGCAGCAAGTCACCGGCTTGATGTCCAAAAGTGTCGTTGATATCTTTGAAGTGATCTAAATCGAGGAATAGAGCAGCAAGTGTTCCCTTCCCAGAATATTTGGCCCAGAAACGATCTAACCCATTACGGTTAAATACTCCAGTCATCTTATCAAGATACGCTAGCTTTCTAAGTACTTTTCTTTCCATTAACAACACTCTTAAAATGAATAAGAAACATAACAAAATTATTATGATTAGAAAGAGTAAGAGAATCATTTCTACAACTCCTAGCACAATTAGTCACTTAACCTAGTACTATCATAGAGGAGGAAATCTCATATCTAATACTATTTCGACAAAAGCTAGATTATTCCTTTTATTCAGGATAAAAAAGTTTAACTTTCCTCTCAATCCAAAAATAGGAAATTGATTAACTCTTTTTATAGAAATTCCCGAGCCTGTAACCGACAAAAAAGCCTTGAACGCTTGTTCAAGGCTTCTACTATATATTTATTAATATGTTTTGGAGACCGAGTACTTGGATGCTTCTTTGATCATCGTAAAGGCTGTCTTGCTGTCTTTCAATCCTGCATCAACCGTTGTATCCACGATAACCCATTTGTTATTTAAATATACCTCATTCCAAGAATGATACGATTTCACATAATTTGAAGTACCCATAACTAGCTTAGTAGGGATGTCTACACTCCGCAGCATCGCTGCAAATAGAGCAGAATAGCCGTAACAGATATCTTTCTTGGATGATAAGGTATGATCGATTTCAGGAAGATAATCTGTGGACACGTTAGCTGCTAAATTATCATCATATTTGATATTGCTAATTACGTAATTATAGATAACTTTTACCTTGTCAGCATCCGAATTTAAGTTCTTCGTTAACTCTTTCGCCTTGTGAACCGCTTGATCTGAATCATTCCACTTCACGTTCTGAACTGAATTCAAGTACACCATCTTACTATCACTCAGCTTAAGTGTGACCGTGTCCTTATTCACAACTTGATATTTATCTCCACTGACTTGTTCCAATACACTAACGGTATATTCACCATTGCCTAATTGTAGTGGAAAAGACTCTGCTTGCTTGCCCGATGATAGATTGTACGAATATTTATCCTGACCTTTAACGATTAAGAGTTTTGTCTTAACCGTAGCCTTCACATCGTAATCTACACTAATGACACCTTTGTTAATCTCTGATTCATTTAGCCATGAACTAGCTGCTGCTTGTACTGTTGTCCCATTAAACAATGGAGATACTATCAAAAGTACAGCTATAAATAGAATAAACTTTCGCATAAATAAAACTCCCTTCGGTGGCCAGGCTGCCATCTTCATTAGAAGGCCCTATAGCTTTGCGTCCCTATCTTTCGATAGGTTTGCCATTATCGTATAAAGTTCTATTATCAATCAAACAAAAAAAGCCTGATTCTCCGGTAACTGGCTGCCATCCATACGGGAAGGCCCTATAGCTTTGCGTCCCTACCTTTCGATAGGTTTGCCATTATCTGAATAGCTTTTGATAGTTTCATAGTATCATAAATTCCAATTATTACAATAGGAATCTATCAAAAAAATTCACCGTTTGCACACATTTATAGAGTTATAGAGAGGCTAAACCGATGAAGCACTCGCAATTTTTACCGGATACATTCTTGAGAATAAGAGTCTTGCAATCGGTCCAACAATGAGCAGCTGTAATGGTAGTGCGAAAATAAAGTTTTTACCTATGTTAGAAATATAGGCTCCAGGTAACCCTGATGAAAACCCTAAATGGGTAACTGCACCGTAAAACGACATGAAGAGTACCATACCACACACCATTAATAGTGAAGTAAGTATTATTCTTTTAAACAAAGGATCATTGTCACGCATCATTTTGTGTACAATTCCTTTGGCTACCTTCCCAACAACAAATATTTCAAGAAGTAATGCAACCACTAACGTTGGAATATAGCCAATTAATACATCTTTAATGACTTCGCTAGAGAATCCCTTTATCAATATCACATTATAAATACTCATTCCCAACACCATCAAAGCACACATCATCAGTGTAAATACAAAGTCTTCTTTCTTATTTTTTCCCAAGACTAAAAACCCCTTTGTAAATGTAATTTTGTCAACTTGGTTTACATTATCACAAGAGGGGTTTTTACGTCAACTTAGTTGACAATATATTTTTTGTACTCTATACTATCAAAAAAAACACACGGGAGATATTTTAATGAAGGACTATATACAGCATTTAAATCTAATAGATTTACTCAGTGAAAAGCATACCTTTCTAAGAAAAAAGATCGCTGAATTGAGTGATAACGAAATTAACAAAACTGAAAATCACATCTTAGCTATGTTAGAAGTGTACGAAAAACTTTCCATTGCTGAATTGAGCAGAATAATCGGTATATCTAGACAAGGCACACATAAATATGTGCAGGGTTTACTAGCTCGCGAATATGTTCAGGTGTTAGATGTTGAAGGTAATTTGCGCGATAAGCATATTGTTCTCACCTCTAAAGGTGTGGAGTGTTGCGAGAGATTACTCATAGTTAAGCAACAGCTTATTCAGCAAATAGAAGACAAAATTGGCAAGGAACATACCCAATTTCTCAAAGATATTTTAAAACAAGACTGGATTTAATAACCTATCCTATTAACGAATACATGATCCAAGCTACAAATGGCCCTACACAAGAGCCCACAATTGCGCATACGGTCATGGCAACTGAACTCATCGATACGGACTCTTCCCCATATTCTAGCGCTTTAGCCGTACCTAGTGCATGAGAAGCCGTACCTAAACCAATCCCAATTCCTACTGAACTTTTGATTCTAAAGAGTCTCATAATATATGGCCCGCCAATTGCTCCGGTAAATCCAGCAATCATCACGAACACAGAAGTTAAGGAAGACTCCCCACCGAGATTGCTAGAGATCTGTATGGCTACAGGTGTTGTAATGGATTTAGGCAATATGGAGAGGACATACAATTTCGAGAACCCAAATGCCAAAGCCAATAGGATTCCACTAAACATTCCTACGAGTAAACCTATGATTGTCCCCCCGAGGATAGCAGGAAGATTGTGACGCAGCACATGACGTTGCTTATATAAAGGGTACGCTAGTGATACGACAGCAGGCCCTAGTAATTTATTAATCCATTGACCACCTATCATATAAGTATCATACGGAATCTCAAAATATAGAAGCAGCACAACAACGGCAAAAGTCGCCGTTAGTGCTGGCAAGAGCACAGGAATATGAAATCTTTTGTATATACTCGACATGACCAAATAAATAGCTACATTTAGTAGAACAATCCCAGCTGCAATAACAAACATTATGATTCGTTCCCCTTTTCTCTCTTACTCTTCTTACTCAACAGAGCTAGCCAGTGGCTGAAATGAGCTGCTACCACCATCGTTAATACGCTACTCACAATAAGAATACCGATTAACAATAATCCTCTTCCACTGAAAATATCCATATGATTTACAATGCCAGCTGTGGCAGGAATAAAAAATAACGGAAGGTATGCTAACACCGCAGTCGAGCCATCTTCGATCCACTTTACTGGTACGATCTTACACAGTAATAAAACAAAGAGTAATAATAACCCTACGATGCTTCCGGGAATCGGAAGATGAAGAAGTTGTTGTAGATACTCACCTAACAGAGAAAATAAATACAAAAACAAAACTTGGGCAATGATGCGCAAAATTCTCATGACGTAAAGTCCCTTCATTAATAAAATAAACCTATTCGAAAAAAGGCTGACTCTACTAGAGTACAGAGAGTTCAAGATTTTTTCAATCTATTAAGACACAAAGGGCCGTGAAATCACAACTAGAGTTGAGATTCACGGCCTAAATATTTTCCAGATTTTTTATTATAAGGTGCGATCACCCTTTTTCTATACTAGGGGTTACAAATAGGATTACTTCGCTGCTAACGGTTTCTTCCACAACCCCAGAATCAGTCCTGAGATGACCGAACCGATGATAACAGCCAATAGGAACAGTAATGCATGACTTGAAAGAGCGGCTACGAAGATCCCACCATGCGGTGCTGGGACGTTAATATTCCACAGTTGAGTGAGACCACCAGCAACGGCAGAACCCAGGATACAGGAAGAAAGTACACGAAGCGGATCAGCAGCGGCGAATGGAATCGCTCCTTCGGTAATGAATGACAGCCCAAGCACATAATTGGTTAATCCTGATTTGCGTTCCGATTCGGTGAATTTATTCTTGAAAAACGTAGTTGCAAGTGCGATGGCAAGTGGGGGAACCATCCCCCCCGCCATTACAGCCGCCATCATAAACCCGTTTGTATTTCCACTAGTAGTAAATACCCCGATGGCGAACGTGTAAGCCGCTTTATTGAAGGGACCACCCATGTCAATGGACATCATTCCAGCCAGAACCATACCCAGAATAACTGCATTCGCGGTTCCAAGGTTGTTAAGTCCATCAATTAAACCCACGTTAATCCAACTAAAAAGTGGATCAATCAGATAATACATGATCCCTCCAGTAATCAGTAGACCGAATACTGGATATAGCATAATCGGCTTTAGACCCTCAATCGCTTTTGGCAGACCAGCGAACACTTTACGTAATCCGATGATGACATAACCTGCCAAGAAACCTGCAGCAAGGCCGCCAAGAAAACCGGCATTAGAATTCATGGCCATTATTCCACCAACCATACCCGGCATCAGGGCCGGACGATCACCAATACTAATAGCGATAAATCCAGCAAGCACTGGAATTAGAAAGTGGAAAGCACCATCTCCTCCACCAATCGTCTGTAATAGCTGGAATAACGGGTGGTTATTGCCCCCAATCTGTTCGATCAGGAAGGAAATTGCCAGAAGGATACCACCACCGACTACAAACGGCAACATGTGAGATATTCCGTTCATCAAATCCTTATATATTTTGCCACCAATACTAACGGATTTCTCGGTTGACTCCTCAACACTACCACCACGACCTTCACTGTGGTAGATCGGAGCTTCACCATTCATCGCTTTCCGGATCAACTCTTCTGACTTACGGATACCGTCGCTTACCGGTCTTTGCAGCACTGGTTTTCCATCGAAACGAGCCATCTCTACATTTTTATCAGCTGCGACAATAACACCGCTTGCGCGCCGGATCTCATCAGCCGTCAGTACGTTTTGGGCACCCTCTGAACCATTCGTCTCCACGCGGATGTTGACTCCCATTTCTAGAGCTTTTTTCTTGAGCGCATCTTCTGCCATAAAAGTATGGGCAATTCCCGTAGGGCATGCAGTAACAGCTACAACGAAAGCTTGTGAGTCCGGATTGCCCACAATGACTTGTTCTGTCTCGGACTTTGTGCCGCTATTTTCGTTTATCTTTTCGAGTTCCTTTGCTTTCTTTCTTTTCTCTTTCTCTTGCTCCTTAGCTATTTCTTCCTCCTGTTTCTTATCAAACAACTCTGATACTTCATCAGGTGTCTTAGTAGCCATTAGCTTTTCGATAAATTCACTATCTATCAGTAGTCTAGACAATGCCGCCAATGTGCGAAGATGCATAGTACCAGCCCCTTCAGGAGCGGCAATCATAAAGAAAATTCGCGCCGGTTCATCGTCCAACGATTCAAAGTCCACACCATTTATGCTCTTGGCAAATACAACAGTCGGTTCATTGACAGCTTTCGTCTTGGCGTGCGGCATGGCAATCCCACCACCAATTCCGGTGCTGGACTCTGCTTCACGTTTCAAAATCATTTCCTTAAACAGGGCAGGATCACTGATACGCCCGTGTGCCACAAGGCTAGCAATCAATTCATCAATTGCTGCTTCTTTGGTTGTAGCCTTTAAATCCATGATCATTGTATCTTTTATCATTAGATCCGTAATTTTCATTTCTTAAAGCTCCTTTAATTACTTAGAATTCTGACTGACTTATACTTGTGATATCTGAATCAGTGGCCGTAGCTTCTCAATGTGTTCTCTATCCGCCAAATCGTCTGAGAACGCAGTCGCACTTCCCGAAGCAACCCCTGCACGAAAAGCTTCGAGTAGATCTCCGGTCAGAGACAGGGTACCGACGAATCCAGCAATCATAGAATCACCTGCACCTACCGAATTCTTCACGTTACCCTTAGGTGCATTTGCGTGGTAGACCTCATTTCCTGTGATGAACAGCGCTCCTTCTCCTGCCATCGAGACTAGCACATGCTTCGCTCCCGCTTCCAGTAACTTACGTCCGTAAGTGATGATCTCTTCCCGAGAATTTATCGTTACACCGAACAGTTCCGCGAGCTCGTGGTGATTTGGCTTGACGAGCAGAGGCTTATGAGCTAGAGCCTCTTTCAACGCTGTACCAGTAGTGTCTATAACGAATTCTGTACCATTCTGCTTGCATACTGAGATTAACTTGTTATAGAAATCTCCACCAAGTGATGGGGGCATACTTCCAGACAAAATAACAATATCATCCGCGGTTAACTCGACAAGCTTCTGCAACAAAGCTTCAGCTTCAGTATCTTGAATGATCGGGCCAGTCCCATTGATCTCAGTCTCATGCCCAGCTTTAAGCTTAATGTTAATCCGGGTATCATCAGCGACGAACACGAAATCGCTTGAAATCGATTCTTTACGCAACCATTCCTCAATATATCGCCCGGTAAATCCTCCGAGAAAACCAATGGCTTTATTCTGAATCCCAAGCTGATTCAACACACGTGAAACATTAATGCCTTTTCCTCCCGGAAGCTTCAAATCACGTTTCATCCGGTTCAAGTCACCAAGTCTGAAATCTTCAACTTCCACGATATAATCAATGGAAGGGTTAAGCGTCACTGTATAGATCATGATTTATCCCTCAACTGTTTATAATTTTGATATTCGAATTTCATCTTAACTAATCTTCCTGAATTCACTTACAATAATTCATTTACCGACCTTATTTACTTTTACCCCATTTGTTTCAAACGATGGTAACATCAATACCTTTTTCTATGAGTTCCTGAATGAAGCTATCCGGCGCACCTGAGTCTATTATCAAGTGATCTATTTCAGTAATATCAGCTACCTTGCAGAAGGATACCTGCTCGATTTTGCTATGATCAGCAAGCAAGATAATCTGTTTTGCGATCGCAATCATTTTGCGCTTCGTAGCTGCCTCAAGCATATTTGGAGTTGAAATACCCTCTTGCAAATCCAGACCATTCGTGGCAAGAAAAGCTTTGTCCACTCTCACCATATCTAGAGAATGTTCGGTCATAGGTCCAACAAAGGCCATCGTATCTGGGCGCAATATCCCACCTGTTATTGAGACCTCAATATTGCGGCAATCCTTCAGCTCATTCAAAGCCATGATCGAGTTGGTGATAACCATAATTTTCGAGAAATTCTTTAATTCTCTGGCAATCTGTAGTGTGGTTGTTCCAGCATCTAGCAGGATCGCATCCCCCTCCTGGATCATCTCTACAGCCTTGCGGGCAATCCGCTGCTTCTCTTCTAGGAATCGATCTTCCTTATCTGAATAGGGTGCTTCAAAGTTAACACTTTGTAGTGAAACTGCTCCGCCATGTGTACGTTTAAGCAGTTTTGCTTCTTCAAGTTCTTTAAGATCACGACGTATTGTGGACTCAGATACCCCGGTTTCCTGACTCAATTCTTGAACCGACCCTCTAGAATGCTTCTCCAGGAACTGTACGATAATTCTCTTTCTTTCTTCCTCAAACAGCATCATATTCATACTCCTTCAGGGGCTAGCGCAGCCTATTATCTATTCCAATCGTCTTACCTCTTGATGTATATGATCATCAAATGTTCAAACAATAATTAATCATGATCATTTTATGATCATTTTATGATCATTTTTGATCGTTATTGAACATTTATGATTGTAACAGCGTTTTCATCATCTGTAAATCGGTTTCAGTATGGAAATTTAGACCACATTATAACTGTCGTATGTCATCATCCACCCTCGTAATATTCTGATCAAAGATTCTTCGATCGTAAAAGAACCGAAAGAGGTCACCCATATGGGTGACCTCTTTTTTATAATCCTATTATATCTTTTCAGGTAATCGAATGATATTCCCAAAGCTGACCCCGAGCAGTATAGAGTAAGACATTTGCCTTCTCAAGCATGTCGCTTGCTAGAAGATCGGTAATGAGCAGTATTCTACACCCATGTTCCTTAGCGAAGTCAAGCAGTACACCGATCTCAAGTGATTCAGAGTTTATAGCAAGACTCGTCTTATTTTAAATTTGTTATCTTGCAGACAATACTTCCTTCTCATAAGTTTTAACTTCAGCCAGCCATTGTTCCCGTACAGGAGTACCTTGAGAAGCACAGTAATAATCCCAAACTGCTCCAAACGGATAAGATTTAAACTCCTCCACTAGTGCCAGGCGAGAAGTGTAATCGCCTAACAATTCGATTTTCTTCAGTTCCTCGACTGGCTCCAACATTGCACGGAGTAAGGCCTTAATGGTGTTGCGGGTGCCGATTACCCAAGCGGCAATATGATTAATGCTACCATCAAAGAAATCGAGACCAATATGTGTACGTGGCAACAAATCTCCACGTACCAGTTCACGTGTGATTTCGAGCAGTTCATCATCCATCGTTACCACATGATCACTATCCCAGCGAACGGGTCTGCTGACATGTAGCAATAGCTGTTCGCTGAACATCAGTATGGATGACAGTTTGTTTGAGATCACTTCCGTTGGATGGAAATGTCCCGCATCGAGGCAAATTGCTTTACCACGTGTTAGGCCATACCCCATATAGAATTCATGTGACCCGACGACATAACTCTCAGATCCAATACCGAACAGCTTGCTTTCCACTACATCAATATTGTATTGCGGATTAATTTCCTCATTAAATACTTCATCAAGCGAGTTCATCAACCGTTTACGAGGAGATAAGCGGTCCACTGGGGTATCCTTGTATCCATCCGGTACCCAGAAATTAGTCACACATGTTTGTCCTAATTCACGGCCAAAAGACTCGGCAATTTTACGAGAGGCTCTGCAATGCTTGATCCAGAAGTTGCGAATATCATCATCCGCGTGGCTTAAAGTGAAGCCATCCGCTGCTTTCGGATGGGAGAAGCAAGTCGGATTGAAGTCCAGCCCAAGTCCTTGCTCCTTGGCCCAATCTACCCATGGTGCAAAGTGACGTGGTTCAAGTTCATCCAGATCCACTTTCTCCTTCGTATCAGCATAAATCGCATGCAAATTAACTTTGTGTTTGCCAGGAATAAGCGACAATGCTTTCTCCAAATCCTGACGGAGTTCATTCGGGGTGCTAGCACGACCTGGGTAACTTCCGGTTACGGCTATACCACCGCTAAGCTCCTTGTCTTTGAACAAAAAACCTCTAACGTCGTCTCCCTGCCAACAATGCAGTGAAACTTTAATATGAGACAGTTTTTCCAATACTTCATCCACGTTTATACTGTGGGAGGCATAAAGCTTTTTTGCTTCGTTGTAGCTATTGATGATGCTTTGATCCATGTTCTTTTCCTCCTAAAGTTATATTTTTGTATCGTTATAACAGCAATACTAAGCTCCAACGGTTGATGAGTTCTTTGAAATTTGCCATTTTTCTTGGCAGATAGGATTTAATCTCAAATGAATTTCCTATTATCTTTCTGACCTCATGAATTCCCGAAATATCCCTAGTGCGAATAAGTTGCACTGCAATATTACCCAGAGCTGTAGATTCTGTCGGTCCAGCTAGAACTTCTCTCCCCGTAACATCAGCGGTCAATTGACATAGCAGTTCATTATTCGAACCACCACCAACGATTTGCACCACATCAATGGGTGTACCCGTAAGCTCTTCCAGCTCATTAAGATAGGAATAATATGAAAGTGCCAGGCTGTCAAAGATACAGCGGGCTACTTGGCTTATTGTTGTCGGCACATGTTGACCGCTTTCCAGACAAGCTCTACGAATCTCTTCAATCATATTGAGTGGGTTTAAGAATCTAGGATGATTGCAGGGGATCAAACTTCGAAATCCTTCTTCATTTGCTGCGAGTTCTGCTAATTCTGCAAAGCTGTATCGATAATCCCCTAGTCGCCGAACTTCCTGTATGAGCCACATACCCATAACATTTTTCAAAAAGCGATAAGTACCAAAAGCTCCCCATTCGTTTGTATAGTTCGCTTTCATCGCATCATGATTATTTATTGGATGGCTTAACTCAACTCCTAGCAATGACCATGTGCCACTGCTGATAAAAGCTGAAGAACGACCCTCTTGTACTGGTACACCAAGTACGGAAGAAGCAGTGTCATGTGTTGCGGCACAAATGAGCAGACACTCTGGTAAATCGTATTGTTGTACTATGGCTTCGCTAACAAACGCAAGTACTTCCCCAGGTTCTGTTAGTGCGGCGAAATGCTCTCTTTTAAGATGCAACAGATTTAATAAATCGGTATCATAATCACGCGTTTGTAAATTCAGTAGTTGAGTCGTGGATGCGTTAGTTACTTCGTTCATCATATGGCCGGATAACTTGTAATATAAATAGTCCGGCACCATCAGTATCTTGTAAGCTTTCTCCAATTCAAGTGGATCATGGATATAAAGCTGGTAAAGCGTATTAAAGCTGAGTTGCTGAATTCCAGTCTTCGTATACACTTCTTCAGGGGATATTTGAGCTGTAACCTTCTCCATAGTATTCTCTGTACGATTATCCCGGTAGGAGTATACATCTTGGATTTTTTCACCATTTTCATCGATTAACACATAATCAACGGCCCAGGTATCAATGCCTAACGTACATTTTAGAACGCCGCATCCTTTGGCTTTTTGTAATCCTGCAATGATTTGATCATACAGATAGTCGATATCCCAGAAGCAGGAACCGTTTCGTTCAGTAAAACCGTTGCTAAACCTATGGATTTCTTCCAACAAGATCTTATCATCCTCTAATCTACCTAGCACAAGTCGTCCACTAGAGGCACCAATATCGACGGCAATGTGATTAAACATACAGACACTCCTTATTTTACTTTAATCTTAAACAAAAGATTTTTTGAACAGTTTCCTCCCGCATATGCGATAATAGTTTATATTCACATTGTAAGTGCTTATATTTATGAATACATCCAACATTATTGTTGAAAAATAATAGAATCTTGGGAGGCATTTTATATATGCAAGCCTATTGGGAGAGCGCAGAACATGCGTGGTCGGAAGATTCGATTCGGTTAATTAATACGCCTTCTGATTTTGCCAGAACTGCTCTTTTTTACGTTCAAGAAATCGGTCATTTTAAGACGCTATCTACGTATTACACAGAGCGAGAATATTTAGATTCCTTTCTCCTGGTTTACACCATTTCAGGCCAAGGTAGATTAAGTTATGGTGGGAAAGTGTACAATATACTCCCAAAACAGATTTTTCTAATAGACTGTATGAATTATCAGCATTATGCGCCAGCCAAAGGTCATGTATGGGAAAAGTTGTGGATTCACCTGCACGGCGCGTCTGCAAGGGCTTATTACGAACAGTTCTCACAGGGAGACGGACCCGTTCGGTCAACCTCAGATGAGACTCCCATTCCTGAGTTATTACGAAATTTAATCGAGTTACATTATTATAAAAGTCTAAAGAATGAATTATTATCCTCCAAACTCATTGTCGAATTGCTAACGGAAGTCATTCTTGCAAGCCCTCTTTCGGATCATTCAAATATGGATGCACCACCACTAGTCATGGAAGCTCTTGACTTCATCTATAAAAGATACAATGAGAAATTATCATTAGATTATTTAGCAAATAAATTATCAGTAAATAAATATCACTTATCTAAATTGTTCAAAAAGCATACCGGCCTCTCTCCGGGTGAATATATCATTAATTTACGTATTACTCGGGCCAAGGAGCTGCTTAAATACTCAGAGCTTACAGTCGCCGAAATCAGTGAAAAAATTGGCATAGATAATGTAAGTCACTTTATCAATTTGTTTAAAGACCGAACCGAGCTTACACCGCTATCTTTTCGAAAAACATGGAAGAACCAACTGAAGAGTGAATATTCACGATAGATATATGTACGAAAAAGAGAGGGAAGGCCTTGGGCCTTCCCTCTTCTTGTTCAAATCAACTTCTATTGGGTTAAGAGCACTTGCTATATCCGCAATTACTACATGTTTTACAACCCTCAATATTGATCAGTGTGGCACCACCGCAGGACGGACATAAATCACGTGAAGTAACTGATGTACCTCCGTGTGACTTCCCAACCGGTTCATGATTGTGATCATCATGATGAGCCAATGTAGCCGCTACTGGAGCGGGATCATGATCTACATAGGGACCATTTTGCACATGTGTTTCTAACGCTTTGGCTACCGCATCCGCTATCGATTCCACACGGTTTGGACCAAAGCCAATCGCTCCGGAACCACCAATCCCTTTCAAATGCTTGATTAGTAGCTCAACCTTGTGACCATGATCGCCATAACGTAGGAACAAAGAGCATACGCGTCCTAATGCTTCAGCCATAGCGAACACATCGGAGCCTGCCTTCCCGACATTAAGGAAGATTTCACTCGGGATCCCATCTAAATCGTTAATCGTAATGTAGGCCATGCCGAATGGAGTATTGATTTTATAAGTAGCACCACGAAGGACTTGTGGACGTTTTTTATACTGTTTATCCAAAGCTACCTTATCATCGGTATCCGTATTTACAGAAAGTGACTGCGTGAAGCTGCTCACTTCTTCATCTGTCGATATAACTTCCTCCGCTACTGGCTTCTCATCCTTCTTCTCCGTTTGTAGTACTTGCACATCACGGCTGCCATCACGGTATATCGTTACCCCTTTACATCCGAGGTCAAATGCCATTTCATATAGCTCTTTTGTTTCTTCTACCGTAAAATCGGACGGGCAATTCGCCGTTTTGGAAATGGAGCTGTCCACCCAGCGTTGAATAGCTGCTTGTGTACGAATATGATCCTTAGCGGATAAATCCATCGCGGTTACGTAATAATCCGGAAGCTCCTCCCCTGGATGAGTATCCAGCCAATCCTGAGCAATCGGCACAAACTGTTCATCGAAACCAAGACGACTTTGACGGTAATATTTGAATGCGAAATAAGGCTCGATACCGGTTGATGTTCCTACCATAGTACCTGTACTACCTGTAGGTGCTTGTGTAATAAGTGTTACGTTACGAACGCCTTTCTCACGAACTGCTTGCTCAACTTCAGGATACGTATCACAAAGCACCTTCATAAATCCACTTTGTAAATAAGGGTCTGCTTCAAACGCTGGAAATGCACCCTTCTCTTCCGCAATTTCTGAGGATGCCAGATACGCTTCTTTGGCAATGAAGCCATATAGTTTATCCAGAAACTCTAGTGACTCTGGGCTACCATAGCGAATATGCAGCTTAATCATCAGCTCCGCAAGGCCCATTGTTCCAAGCCCTACGCGGCGTTCTTTCTTCTGATTCAACTCATTTTCTTCAAAATGATAAGGGGTTCGATCAATAACATTATCTAAGAAGCGAACGGAATAACGCGTTGTAGTCGCTAGATCATCCCATGCAATGTCGTGTTTCTCTTCATCATAGAATTTGGACAAATTAATCGCGGACAGGTTGCAGACACCCCAGCCTGGTAAGCCCTGTTCTCCACATGGATTTGTACAAATAATTGGATTGAAATACCAGCTGTTGGACATCTGATTATAGTATTCCATAAATACAACACCTGGCTCGGCCGATTTCCAAGCAGACTCAATAATCGTGTGCCAGATCTCGCGGGCCTTAACTGTACGATAATGAACTACATTTCGTCCTGCAGCCTTCCATTTATCAAGATCGCCATCCCATACGTCGTTATAATCCTCATCCGTCGTATCTGGGAAGACAAGCTCCCAATCCAGATCTTCTTTAACAGCCTTCATAAAATCATTGCTCACGCATACCGACAGGTTAGCATTCGTAACTTGCCCCATGCTTTGTTTGACTGTGATGAAATCGAGGATATCCGGATGCCAATCATTCATCATCAACATCAATGCTCCACGTCTACTGCCGCCTTGCTCTATTAGACCCGTCGTATAGCTAAACAGTCCGCCCCAAGATACGGCTCCACTAGACGATCCATTTACACCTTTTACAATGGCACGACGTGGGCGTAATGAACTGAGATTAATCCCTACACCACCGCCACGAGCCATGATCTCTGTCATTTCCGACAAAGTTTCCATAATTCCCCCACGGCTATCTTTAGGTGAAGGAATGACATAGCAGTTAAAGAGTGTCAATTCATCACTAGCCCCTGCACCTGCGGCAATTCGTCCACCAGGAACTAATTTCCAATCATCCAATATATAGCGGAACTTCTCTTCCCAATCCTTCTGAAGTTCCGGCGTCTTTTCAACTGAAGAGATAGAGGTAGCTAGACGATCCCACATTTCCTCTGGTGTTTTCTCAATATTCAGCGTTAGCTTCTCCACATCCGATTCTACGAGCTCGCCTCGGCGTGTCTTGACCGTAACCATTCGACCTTCGCGAGCAACGATTTCCCCGACTTCCTTCGTCGGAAACTTCGGATCATCTTTTGTAAGCACGAGAACAACGTCCCCTACCTTCGCATGACTTGGATCAGCATCCTTCCAAGCATAGCGGTCCAAAAAGATTTTCTCACTCAAGCCTTCTAAGGTTTGCTTCTGCTGTTTGTCCAAAAAAAACACCCTCCTAAAAGTTTCTTCCTTGAATAATCTTCGTAACAAAACTTACTTCGAAAGCTCGCACCTATGTTAAGAGATATAGCATGAAATTACATATAGATCACAATATATAGTGTGCGAATACAATTATACTATACTACATATCGATTTCACAGCCTCTTTATATAAAAAATCCTTCTTAATTTCGTCATTTTATTTCCTACCTTAGACACTGGAAATCTTTAAAGTTATGAACTCCCTCTTTTTCGTCCATACTACACCTACATCTAAAAGAATACGTAACAACTAATGGAGGTTTTGTCATCATGTGTCCTCATCCCCATAGCCCTACAGTAAATTCTACAGGTTCAGTTCCTGTTCCGATCGAATTCGACCATAGCTGGTACGAAGATCTTGAAACTCGCTTAAATAAAGGTGGTCCATGGGATGATTGGAAGCTATTCAACCTCTCTGCTCAGGCAGAAGCTGCCTCTTTGGTCACTAGCTTTGAAGAAATGCTTTGCCTTCAACATTTACAGAACGTGACGCCGCTGCCTCATCAGACAGAAACTGCTCGAAAGGTATTATTCGAAATGCGTGGGCGTGCTATTCTCGCAGATGAGGTTGGTCTCGGTAAGACGATTGAGGCCGGTATGATTCTAAAAGAATATATGATTCGTGGGCTTATCCGTAAAGTGCTCATTCTTGTACCCGCTTCACTTGTTCTGCAATGGGTGCGAGAGCTAAATCAGAAATTCGGTATTCCTGCGGTAGCGCAGAAAAAGGAATATTCTTGGCAAAACGACATCGTTGTTGCCTCTATGGATACAGCAAAACGCAACCCTCACAAGGATATTTTATTCAATAATGAGTATGACATGGTCATTGTTGATGAGGCTCATAAGCTAAAGAACAAGAAGACTACAAATTATCAATTTATGCTGAAGCTACGCAAAAAATATTGCCTACTACTGACCGCTACCCCTGTGCAAAACGATTTGGGAGAACTATTCAACCTCATCAGTTTACTTAAACCAGGCCAACTTGGTGGATTGGGTGATTTCTCGACCAATTTCGTCGTTGATAAACGAGTGGCCAAAAATGAGGGACAGTTGAAGGGTGAACTCGCTAAAGTTATGATTCGCAATCGGCGTGGAGACGGCGAACTAGAGTTCACCAAGAGAATTGTTCGCAACGTACATGTTGAACTCTCCGACGAAGAAAAGAAACTTTACGATGGTGTCACTTCTTTTGTCAGAGATCAATATCAAGCTGCGGGTGGCAACCTGAGTAGTATGCTGTCATTGATTACGCTTCAGCGGGAAGTGTGTAGTAGCCGGGATGCTGTCTTTGTTACACTCGTTAATTTATCAAAAAAGTTAGCCCCAGATTCTCCACTACGGGAGCGAATATGGGGGCTCGTCGACATTATTAAGACGATTCAAACGAATAGCAAGGCTGAGAAAACGATGGAGCTCATCCAAGAGATGAACGACAAGGTGATCGTCTTTACCGAATACCGTGCAACTCAAGAATATCTGATGAAATATTTCCGAGACCGTAATATGACGGCCGTTCCATATCGAGGTGGTATGAACCGAGGTAAGAAAGACTGGATGATGGATCTCTTCCGTGGCCGAGCTCAAGTGATGATTGCTACCGAAGCTGGTGGTGAAGGAATCAATCTACAGTTCTGTCATCAGATGATCAATTTTGATCTCCCCTGGAATCCTATGCGGGTTGAACAGCGAATCGGACGGGTTCATCGCTTAGGACAAGAAAATGATGTCATGATATATAACTTGTCTACGAAAGGGACTATTGAAGAACATATTCTGAACTTGCTTCATGAGAAGATCAACATGTTTGAAATGGTTATCGGGCAACTCGATGTTATTCTAGAACGTTTTGAGAAGAAAGGTTCACTGGAAAATAGCATCTACAAAATATTATTGGAATCACAGGACGATAATGAAATTGCCCGTCGTGTTGATACACTTGGTCGTAGTATTCATTCCATCAAGGATGAACTGGATAATGAAACATTATCTACTAAGGATTCGGATGGTGACTTCAAGCAATTGTTAGGAGGATAAAATACATTGACGATGAAAATGGAACAAATCCAGAATTTTGTCATGACGTATTTGGAGACAACCGAGTGTCAAATTATCGAGAAATCACCTAATCACGTTACTGTAAAACTTTCACCTCAGGCTGATCGTGATTTAACGAACCGCCCTTATTATTGGGGTTTCATCGAGCGAACAGGTGCTGAGCCAGAAACGATGTCGTTCTCCTTTATCTTCGATCCTCAGAAACATCAGGCTGATCTGGACCTTCAAGCTGCAGAATCGGCAGCACTAGGAACAACGGGGACAACAGCTCCGCAGGAAGACAGTATCCTCGGACGTTACTTCGGTGTAGTCAGACCACTACCAATACTTGGTCCAGGAAGGATTCAGCGTGAGGAGCTTACATTTGGTAGTCCAAGGCTCCAGCAGATTTTTGCTGCGGCACAGCGCGGTGGACGCTGCGTCTATTTATTTGAGGATCCTGGACAGCGGCAGCGCATGACTTTACTTCCTGCAGCATATGAACCGTGGCTAGCTGTATGCTTCAAGGTCGAGCTCTCCTGCGATGTGAAACGTGAGGAGTTACACTTCTATGGGATATCTTTACTAAGTGGAACGGTTGATGAAATGTTCTCCTCAAGAATTTCAGACAAAAGCTGGGTGCCTCGCGTACCCGAGAATGTGGCTATCGAGCCTTCAAGACTCTCACTCGCTGATGGACGCGATATACTCCAATCCCGATTACAAGAGAAAATCGAAGCTTACGATCACAGCTGGGCCGAAGCGGCCTCCGAACGTCTGAGAGAGGAACTCATGCTCATTGAGTCCTATTACGGAGATCTATTGGAGCAACCTGATGAAGAACAAAAGCAAGCCATTCAGGAGCAGTTCGAATCCAGACAAGGAGAAATCCGCTGGCAGTACGAGCCGAGAATTGTCGTATCTACCGTGAACTACGGCATCTTTCATCTACGTTCGCCGCGTTGACCAGAAATTGACCCTACTCGCTAAAAGACCGCAAAAATAGAAGCTAAACAACTTGTAACAGCGCGACATGTTGTAACACCATTTTTGAGCCCACTCCAATACAATGGACAAGCAATCTAAGCTTCATCCCATTGCCACGCTGTGAACGGTTCAATTCAAATGAAATGAAGGTGTAGAGACTTGAATATCTGGAAACCGACTTCAATAGTAGCCAAAATATTACTTAGTACAATCCTTCTCCTGCCTATCGTCCTGCAGCCTCAAGTAAACGTGCTACATGCGCAAGTGGCCCAATCCGCCCAGGCTTTGGACACAGCGCCTGCTGATCTTCGAGACTATGTTGCAGATGTGATCAAACAATTAGCCTCTTCCGAGACCCTCTCCACCTGGGATGATGCCGATTCCGTGATCGAGCCACTTGGTCCAGGGACGCACAGCTGGCTTGTGACTATTAAGACAAAGCAAGCTCCTCCCGGCTATCTCATTATTTCCTCCACAGAAAGTGGTGAGTATAAACTGGTTGAGTACGGTAGTGGTCCCGACTCCTTATATGTTCAATCCACCCTGGAGTCCGCTCTCAAAGGAAGCGGACTATCCAAACTGGGAGTTATTACAGAAAATGCAGTTCCGTTATACGGAGGTCCCGTATTAGCGGAATGGGAAGTGGCTAAACCTAATTCCAAAAATTCAACTCATTATCTGAACGCCTTAACAGGAGAATTGTTACCGGAGAGCAAGAATAGCTGGGCCCAGCAAGTAGCTGCTTATCGTGCCCCTGAGCTTGCTGTAGGAAGTGCCCAGAAGGAATTATCACCTGAACGAACGGTTCATACTTCCAAAGTTTTTGATCCTTACGATAATATTTTATGGATGACGGAGAAAGCACTACAAGTTAAGCAAGAATCATTTGAAACCTTATTGAATGTAAGTAAGCGACTTGTTTTTATCTCATCTGGTCCGAAACGCACTTATTCGATGTCATTACCTATTCACGGTTACCAAAAATGGTCCGGATCTAATTCATCAACATATTCTAACGAATCTATCTATGTTCTGACTGGAACAGACTCATCTTCCCGGTGGATTTCACTTCATGCACTATTGGAATGTGGCTATTTTGTTACTTATAAAGGTTAAAAAATAAACGGTTGCTTTCCCAGTTATTATGGGTCAGCGACCGTTATTTTGTACAAACCATGAAATTAGCTTCATCTACAAAAGCCGGGAGGAAGTTTGCTTATCTCTTTTTCGCTTAGTCGGAATCCGTTTCATCCATAAACCAATCGAAAAAGGGATCATCCCAAACCATAAATGTGACCACGATTCCTTTGGTTTAGCGCGTTCTTTACGGATCTCTTTTGGGGTCTCAACATAATTAACAACCCTCTCCGTAATGTATTTCACCAACTCATCACCTTTTGCCATATTTCCCACTCCTTTCATTCAATCTGATCTTGCCTAACTATAGCTTGCACCGATTCACCTCAGACTAATCAAAGGATTCCGATGATGCATGCATGATTTAACAACTTTCGGCTCAACCTATAGAAAAATAAATCTTGTAGGTGAGATCATGAAACGTCATTCGTCCCTCCTAGTCCTGCTTATCACTGCGCTAGCGGCTTCCTGCCTATGGACTTCTTCAGCCCAAGCTGACGATAAAGATCTACGGCATGCATTTCCAGAACCCGTCATCTTAATTGATGCCGGTCACGGCGGAATCGATGGCGGTACTTCCTACGGAGAAATTTTGGAAAAGGATATCAATTTAGCTATATCTAGAAGGCTCTATATGGTGCTTCGTAGTCATGGCTATCGAACGATCCTCAACAGAACTGGTGATTATGCCTTGAGCGATGATAATCGCTGGTTACGCAGTCGTTCCAGGCACATAAGAGATTTAGCCCAACGTAAACAACTTACTGAAGAACTACCCGCCGAAATCGTCGTCAGCTTACATGTGAATTGGGGTCGGAACAAATCAAAACGTGGACCTTTGGTCCTTCATCAAGACGAAGGTCGCAGTGCAATTCTGGCATCTAGTCTACAGAATTCACTTGAAACGCTGTATGGCACCGCACACCCTACGCAGCTCGGCAAACCTTTCTACCTTCTCAAGCATGCGGATTCGCCCGCGGTTATTGTAGAGACAGGTTTTATAAGTAATGCCGAAGACCGCAACATGCTCATAAGCACGCGCGGTCAACAAGCCATTGCCGAAGCTATTTATGCTGGAATTGTGGAATATTTTACGGTAATATAACTCCCGGTCCCGGACTTAGTTCGGGACTTTCTTTTTCCCGCACTAAGTCCGATATGCCCACAAATGTAACTCCTTGTTTCTGAAATGCTGGAATGAACTGCTTCAGTACGGTCGCCGTCTTCAAACCCTGAGTACCCACATGTCCAATCGTAACGCAGCGTCCTTCCTGCATCAATTTCTCTTGAACCTTCCGTAATTGTCCAGAAATATGTTGCTCCGTTTTAAAATCGTCTAAGAAGATCTCATTATGAACCTCGGGCATCCCCTTCAACTCGGCCAATTTTGGAACTACTGATCGATAGTTCGTACGACTATCAATGAAGAATAACCCCCGTTCCCGGCAAACATCAAGAATGATGGACATCACCTTTTCATCCCCCGTGATCCTTGAACCCATATGATTGTTGATTCCTATAACATATGGAACATTATCAATTGCCGCTTCTACCCTCTTTCTTACTTCCTCAGGGGACATATTCGATAATATTGCCCCAGGCCCTAACCACTTCGGATTACCGTGCTTAGGTTCCATGGGAAGATGAAGCAGCACGTCATGGCCTTGTTCATGTGCCCGCCGGGCATCCGCTTCCGTCGTTCGTAGAAACGGCATAATCGCCACCGTAAGTTTCACTGGCATCTTCATGATCTCTTCCGTACCCTTCATTCCATTACCGAGATCATCAATAATAACCGCCAATTTCTGCTCCCTAACTTCCTTACCTTCTGCCTGCAACGGAGCCTGCTCCATACTCCACTGTGTCGCTGCGGTCGCTATCGGGTTACACCCTAACACAGTAAGAAGGACAACGGAGAATAGACTTAACAGTACTCTGCTTCTTCCATTCAAATGACGCATACGGTCCCTCCTTTTATTGTTCGATCAAATCACTTTTTATTGCCCTACGTCTAACCTGATAAGTCCAAATAAGATCGACTAAGAACAGTAGCAAGAATACAGGGCTAACCATTGCCCAGACGGATGCCATTGTTGCATATATCCCTTCAATGGAAGGATGAATATATCGCAGGAACACGAATGACAAGACCGCCCAATATAGTGAGAATTTCAGACAAATATGACCATGCAATTGCACTCGGTTCTCTGAATAATTCCACCACTGTTTATGAAATACTCTGTTAAGTAAATAACCACTCACATACTCAACAACCGTGGGAATGATTAAGCAGAGGAGCCCAACAACAAAGGGACTACGTCCAGTACCCAATAACAACAATAATAAAGGGGCAACCCCATACATTGGTTTATAAGGTCCTTTAAGAAAACCGTCTTTTGCAAACACTCCTTCAGTCAAATAACTATACCCATTCTCCAAAAGCCAACCAAATAACGAGTAAACCAGAAAATAAAACAACAACGCATCCATAGTCATGTTAGCATCAGCCTTTCGACAGATTGATAAATCATCTCTCCTAGTATGACTGACCATGCCTTGATTAATGCGCCAAGATGAAATCTGTAGAATCAAACAATGCTATACACGAGGCAAAAATAAAAAGGAGCATCTTTAGCTTTCGCT
Source organism: Paenibacillus segetis (assembly GCF_014639155.1). Lineage (NCBI taxonomy): Bacteria > Bacillati > Bacillota > Bacilli > Caryophanales > Paenibacillaceae > Paenibacillus > Paenibacillus segetis. The sequence continues at coordinate 1,238,338 of NZ_BMFT01000001.1, read as the reverse complement.
AAATGATGCTCCTTCGATCTAGGATTCCCTTTTATATCGATTCCTGTTTTGTTGTACATTTCTGGATAAGTGATATTTGGCCAGCATGAATTCCAGCATGATACATAAGTCGTCCAACAGCTTCAAGCGGTGTTGAAGCTCCGATAGGGCACTCCTTCTGCTTATTCCATTCTTCTTCAGGAAGAGCCTCCATCGCTTGGATCAAATGTGTATTCGACTTCTCGAGAAATTGTATTAGCTCCTGAAGATTACTTTGAGATACCTTATTATTAGCGGCACCACGACTAGTTAGAATCTCAATGTCCCCAGGTATCGGCCTTCCAAAGAACCAATCGGCAACCATATACTCGACTTCAGCATTATGTCGCAGCATGTTTCCAATCGATGAAGGACCTAATTGCAATGTTAGATCTTGTTCTGGCAATTTCTTTACCATACTGTGAAATCGATCCTGAGTCGAATTCCACAATGGCAATATGGTGGAATAAGTCATCCTAGTCACCCCTTTTTATGAAGCCTTAATTTGCTTTGTCATCTTTCTGATCATGCCCATCACGAGTAACATGCTCGAATTTATCAGCCATAAGATCAATATCAAAGGCTTGACCGAAACCTGCAACGTAACGACCTTGTAAAGGGGTAACTTCAAACAAAGAGAAATCGAGCGTACGTAACATATCTATCATTTTTTTATTGAACACTTCTCCAAACAGCTCGAATATTTCTTCATATCCTTCATTACCGATATTCTTCGCCGTACAAACAAACCTGGCCCGTTGTCTAGCAAACATATTCGCTGTGGACGCTTCATCTTCAATTAGCATGACATCCACCGTTTTATTATTTTCTAAATGGTAGTAATGATGTGCAATCTGACTAAGATAAACATACAATTTACCCTGATACCTAACAAAAGGTGCATAAGAAATGAACGGCTGACCCTTTTCATCAACAGTGCTTAACATGACCGAAGTTAAACTACTAGTAAAATCTAAATATTGCTTCTTTACTGTCTCGAGATCCATTACTTTCATAGTTTTTCCTCGTTTCGTTTATATTTTATGAAGAACATGAATACGTGGGCGCGGATTGTTAGGCAACTGCTCAATCTCTGTCTCAACACCGTATACACTCCGAATTAACTCTTGCGTCAGTACATCCTGTGGTCGTCCATAGGTTTGCACAGATCCTTTTTTAATGACACATACCTTGTCACTGTAGGTACTTGCATGATTTAAATCATGAAGAACCATAACGACTGTAAGCTTTAACTCACGGTTTAACGATTGAACTAGATCAAGCACTTCCAGTTGATGGGCGATGTCCAAGTAGGTCGTTGGCTCATCTAGAAGCAATACCTTAGGGCACTGGGCAAGTGCCATAGCAAGCCATGCCTTTTGCGCTTCTCCACCGGACAAGGTGGATACCAGACGTTCCTTGAAATTCTGCATCCCAGTCTTCATAAGTGCCCACTCAATGATTTCATAATCTTTTGCATCCATACGCTCATACCACTTTTTGTGAGGCATACGTCCATAGCTGATTAATTCCCCAACGGTCATATCCATCGGACTTACATTACCCTGACACAGCATGCACATCAATTTGGATATTTGCTTATTGTTAAGTTGGTTAGTTTCCTGATTCGCAATACAAATTTGACCGCTTTTACATGGTATAAGGCCTGTTACACCTTTTAGAATGGTAGATTTACCAGAGCCATTTGGCCCGATAATCGATACGACCTCTCCTTCTTCCACATCGATCGAGAAGTCATTTACAATGGTTTTATCCGCATAACGGATAGAGAGAGAATGAATATTTAGCATATCAGGCACCTCCTTTTCTCATGAGATATAGAAAATAAGGTCCTCCCGCCATAGCCATGATGATCCCCGCCGGTATTTCCAGTGGACTAAATAAAGACCGACCTGCGGTATCCGCAATAATTAATATCATCGCCCCAAGCAACAGGCTAAGTGGGAGACTATGCTTGTAATTGGATCCAATAATTATACGGGCCATGTGCGGTACGATCAGACCAACAAAGCCGACAAGCCCTACCTTGGACACTGAAATCGCAGCTAGGAATACAGCAACAAAAGAGAGCAAAAAACGAACCCGATTTAAATTTTGCCCTAAATTATGTGCGGCCTGCTCCCCTAACCGAAGGATATTAGCCTGACGAATACACAGCAATGCCATGACCCAACCTGCTACGGAGTAGGGAAGGATGTTTAATACATCCTTCATCCCTTTACCGGACAAGCTACCATTCATCCACGAAAGCGCGGTAGGTAGCTTATCACTGTATAGAATGGAAAGTAATCCAATCACACCACCAAATACAGCGTTGACTGCAACACCAGATAAAATGATCCGAATCGGAGTATATCCACTCTCCTTCTTCCAAGCCCATGCATAGACCATAATGGCAGCGAGTCCCCCGCCTACAATGGCTGCAAGAGGAATGAATCCTGAATACTCAGGAGCAACGAGCATGATAAATAAAACAGTAACTGCTGCTCCACTAGACACTCCAGTCAATCCTGGATCGGCTAATGGGTTATTCATTACTGCTTGTAAAAGTATGCCGGAGGCGGCTAAATTAGCACCGATAATGAGTGCCAACAGCACTCTTGGGATCCGAATATCCCACAGGATCGTGTTGTCTGCATCCTTCCCGGAGCCAATTAACGTCTGCCACGTCTGTGAAAGTGTAAATTGAACACTCCCAATGCCAATCGCAAAAACAATAGATACTAGGAGCAGCAGCAAAGCAATTCCTAAAATCGTAGCTTCCTTCTTTTTGAAGTTTCTCGCCAATTTACTGCTCCCCTAACTTAAATAAACTTAGTTGTTATATAATATTGCAGCTAGATCCTTATAGGCATCTGGTGCTTTAACAAGCGAAGCGACACCGTAAAGATTGTAGTCAAGGGTAACCATTTTCCCATTCTTAAACGCATCAAGCTTCTCCCATACCCCATTCTTCTTCACATCTTCCTCAAACTTTTGGGCAACAGCGGTTGGATCACCATGCGCCACCAATAAGATTACATCCGGATTAGCTTCAACAATCGATTCCATATTCAGTGGAACATAGGTCTCAGATTGCTTCAAAACAGAACTCAGGACATTTGAAGCACCAAGTTTCTTAGCCAGACTACCTGCAAATGTATCCTCATTCATCAGCATAAGGGACTCAACTGAACCGAATAGAAACATCACGCTAGGCGCTGATTTCCCCTCGATAACTTTGAGTGCTTCAGCTTCCGCATTAGTAAAGGTAGTGAGCACCTCTTTGGCCTGATCTTCTTTTCCATAGATTCGACCAAGCGTAACCAACGATTCCTTAAGCTCATCTAAGGAGTCAACCGGCAAGTATGCAGCGGGTATACCAGACGGTTTGAGCACTTTATCAATGCTGTCCTTAATAGATGCAGGAGCAAGCACAATATTAGGCTCAAGTTTGGCAATTTGTTCGAGATCCGGAGAGTGAGAAGAACCGACACGCTGAACGTTAGCATACGAATCAGGCAACTCGCTCTGCGTAGTTGGCACACCCACAAGATCAAGTTGAAGTGCATCGTACAGCTCCGTTATGGCAACAGATAAAGTTACAGCTTTAGCTGGTTTTTCCTGACCAAATTGCGCTTGAAGCTCTTGGACCCTAGTCTCGTCGACATTTATTGATACTTCCGTATTGTTGCTAGCATTTGCTGCATCTGGTGCATCTGTTGCAACTACATTGGATTGCTTGTTGCTGTTCTCTTGATTCTTGTTGCTAGCTTCTTTATTACCACATGCTGTTAGTGCAATGACAATCGAAATAAGTACGATGATTCCCCAAATCTTCTTCATAATTTCCCCCATAAAATTCAATTGATATTGATAACCATTCTCATTATACATAGAATGATAATCATTATCAATAAAATTCTTATATTTTAATTTCTATGCGTCACTGCTTCAAAGAAGTCGATTAAAACACATAAAAAAAGTGAGCTTGACTAGTAAAACTAGTTAAGCTCACTTTGAATCCATCTATCAATCTTCTAGAATAATTGTGTCTCCTGTAGCCAGATACTGTAGTTTCTCTTGTAAAACTGTTTTTAAAATTTCATATCCCCTTTGTCCAGTGCAGTGACATGTATAGATTGATTGTATAGGAAGGTTATCCAAGGTACTCGCTGTATCAACGATTTCCTCTTTTGTTTTTCCTAAGGTATTGATGATCGGTATTCCAATCAGATGAAATCCCCCGATCAATGCGGCAATAGACCTATTCGGAAAATGCTCCATTGCAGTCCTGGTCATACTTACAATCCCATGATGACTACACCCTGTTATGAGTACAAGTCCTTTCGTTGTCTCCAGAACTAACATCAATTCATGATTGAAATCGTCCAGCTTTCGCTCATTCTTAGGACCTTTGTATAAATGCTTCTCATGTGCATTGGTTGGTGCTAAAGGAATAAGAGTTGCTCCTTCAAAAATAACTAATTTCTCTGTTATTGTGTTTGCTCGCTGTTTATATATATTCAAAATGTTATCCGGAGCACTTACATTGTGATAATAAGGACCTATTTTCAACCAATGAGTTTCTAACGCATTTTTGCAAAAATAAATCGGTGCTGTTGAATTCACTTCATTCAGAAAAGGTAAGCCGCCAATATGGTCTGAATGCCCGTGAGAAACCACCACATGGTCCACAATACTAAGATCTACATTTAGTTGCTTCGCATTATCTATGTATGTGCGGTCGGGTCCTGTATCAAACAGAATCTGACCGTGTTCAGCTTTGATCAAGAGTGATAATCCATGCTTAGCCGTATACTTACTATCACAACTAGTGTTCTCGAGTAACACGGTAATCTCCATAGCCAACTCCGTCCTTCTTCAATTCATGATTATGAGTTAACTATACTTTCATTTTTGATCAAGAACTATGACAACTCTCCTAAGATATAGTTTCAAATCTATTTAAAAGAAGAATAACTGAAGACACCCCAATACCACCGAAGCAGCAGTCAATATTTTAGCTGCAGTAATGTTTCCCATGTATCTCAGAATAACTCCAAAAGCCAACAGAATACTAAAAACTACAGCAATGACTCGCGGAGCAAACATATTACTCGCAATAGAAGTGAAATTCATATAACTGATCACAATACCTAAGATTACCGTAACTATGAAAAAAATATGGTTTATTCTTGGATCTTTTACGAGAAACAGTAGCAAGATACTAATCAAACTGACAATTGCGAGCGTAACAAATACAACTAACAAAATTCCAAGTGCCATTTTCTGCCCTCCTTCGTTCACAATACAATGATGATAAGACTATCTAATAACATCACCGTTATTCGCCACTTCAAAACACGATCCTGTTCGCTCTATATGTTGTTAAATGTCATATTTTATGTATTAATAATCGGTTTACCAATGTTCATATCAACCCTCCACTGCGGGGCTTGGGCGTTATCGCCCCAGTATTCATTTAGCCATCTAATCTTATCTT